>CAYZWO010000107.1:0-14458 GCA_964482215.1 uncultured bacterium | reverse complement strand
CACTACCACGCTCTTCTTACCCACTTCCTGATCGCTTTTTCGATCTACTGAGTATGGCAAGTGAAATTTAATTTTTTAATTCCAACACTTGAAGTAGTTCGTCTGTTAAATTCTCAATTTCTTTAATAGCTTCCTTCGCTTTCGTACCATAGTCATGAACGGTATATCCAAAGACCGCTGATTGTCGATAAACCTGACGACTTCCTATTTTCGTTTTACATTGTTCGATCCCAAACTCTAAAAGAATTTCGGCAGCTTCTTTTGCCAAAGATGTTTGGGATTGATACTGGTTGAATACCAGACGCGCCTTGAGAGTTTCGTTGATGGTTAATACATTCTGAATAACTTTCCGAATACCAACGGATGCCCACATATCGAGTGGAGAAGGGATTAGCGGGATTAATGCCAAATCTGCTATTAACAAAGCACTTTGAGGAATGGGAGAGTCGGCAGCAGGTGGACAATCAATAATAATCCAATCATAGTCATCAATAAATTTTTTAACTTCTTGATGGACTTTGGTATTTGCCGCGCTAAGCCCTATCACAGATGCAGGAAAAAGTTTTTCTTCACTAGCAGATGCTGCCCACCTAGTCGCAGTTCCTTGAGGATCTGCATCTACAACTAAAATTTTATTGCCTCTATGGGCTAGAGAACCTGCCAAATTCATTGCAATGGACGTTTTTCCTGTACCACCCTTTTGATTAACAACTGCAATAATTTTGGCTGTCATAAATATACTATTACAAGTAAACTATATAAATAATATTCGCAATATAAATCGTTTATATTATTTAATTGATTTTATTGTCTTTTACTGTAGCAGGGTGTTAGAACAATGAATACTAAAAAAGATGAAAAAAGACTTGCAGCTCTCTCTCGCTCTTTAGAAGAAGAAGCGAAATCTGTTGAAAATAAAAGCTCTTTAGCCGTTTCTTCCAATCGCTTTAACAAAGCTGAAGAATTTTTTAATGAAGAAAATGTTTCCGTCTCCTTACCTCCTTCTCCTCAACCCGAAAAGAAAAGTCTTGTCCGCGATAGTTTTACCTTTCCTGTTGAAGATCATGATTTAATTCAAAAAATTATTCACCGATGTCTTCGGCAGGGAGTTAATGTAAATAAAAGTGAAACCTTACGGGCTGCTTTGAGGTTGCTTGATCAGCTATCAGATTCGGAATTACTTGAAGCTTTTCAAGGAATTGAGAAAATTAAGGCAGGAAGACCAGGAAAGAAAAATTATAAGTAACCCATGTACATTTAGTTCTAGAAGCTTTATTAAAAAGGCTTTTTAAAATCAGCAAGATTATATCTATCGCCTGCAAAACTTATCCTGTCAATTTTAATAAAAAATACTGTGATTACTTGTTCATTTGAATCAGTCCCGCAAAGGTAAGGCATGGTTATGGCTCAACCCAAACCAGAAGCTGCTCTAAAGAAATAAAGACATAAGCATTATTATCGTCAATAACCATATAAAGCTTTGATTCGGAGTTGTATTCCTCGATTAGATATTCTAGGTTTGTGAATTGATCTTTAATTAATTGCCCTGGAAGTAAATTCATTCCTTCAGTTGGTTCTTTCCATTGTCCCAATATACAGGCATCATTAGCGATCGCGTCGGTTTGGAATAAGGAAGGCTGGAAGATAGTAGAGGCTATTTTAATTTGTTCCTGTTCTGATTCAGTTAGGGCATTCTCATAAACCCATTGGATCTCGGCTTCGTTGTACCCTGATTCGGCTTTAAAGCTGGTCAACTCTTCTTTATTAGAGCAAATCAGTATGGACTCTTTGATTTGAGTAGCCCGTTTCTCTTTGGCACGGTAGTCATCACTGGTTAGGTGAGGGAAAGAAGTAAAATCAACTTCGGGCTGTGGAGACTTCTGTGGAGAGTAAGGTGGAGGACTGTGTGGAAGCTCAATTGCTTGTTCTACAAGAGATGTGGAAGGTGTGGAGGCTAAGAGGGACTGAGTACCACTGATAACATCAGTAGAGATTTCAACATTGCCTGTCTTATCCTCATTTTTTTCTATTTTTTTATTGTCGATTAGAAGTGAATTTAAGTCTCCACAGCCTTCATTGTCTTGTATAGTAAGGTTTTCAGCCTCCGCAGTAGTCTCCACCGAGCCTCCACAGTAGTCTCCACCGAGCTTTTCAATAACTGGTTTACTATCCTCCACCGTTTGGGCAAGTAGTGCTTCATAGGTCGGTATATCATCATCTCCAGAAGAGCGCAATCGTAATCCTTGAATAAAATTACCAGTCCGTTTTTGTTGCTTCTGAATAGTCCATTTGAGGATGTTATTACAAAGTTCTAAGAGGTCAGGACTAAAGTTGTTGAGACTCTTCGGTTGCATCCCAATCTTTTTAGCGTGAGCGCAGTAGGAACCAAACAGAGTACGAGGGGTATTGCCGTTGTCACCTTCATTTTTATCATTGCCAATAGGAGTTGAAGCTAGAGGGTCGTAAATGACGCAATCATTCAACCAAGCGGCGATAGAGTTTGTCCGTTGTTGATTAATCCAAAATTCTTGACTCAACTCAGCAATATCACTCGTCCCCATGAGAGTAGCTGTTACTTCTTGATCGGGAATGGAAAGTAAATGATTGATAAATGCTGATAGCTCAGGCTCAAATTCTTGATTAAGATTGCGGCGATCGCGGACTGACGGGACATGATTAAAGGGAACGAGAATAGTTCGTCGGGTTAGCCCACTGCTGTTGTCGCCTTGGAAAATAGGGAAATTACTGCTGACCACCACCATACCGTCGTATTTGAACTGGAATGCCTTTTGTTTTTTTTCTTCGGCTCTGAGGAGGTCTTCCCCAGTGAGACTTTTAAATCGTCCTAAACTGCCGACTTTTTTATCCTCATCAGGAAAAACAATCAATCGTTTTTTGTAGGCATTAGCGGCTTCAAAGCGATTGCCACACCAGTCTTCTAGGGTGGAGGTATGGGTATTATTCTGACCGATTAAATCCGTCAGCAGGCGCATAAACGTTCCTTTACCTGTTCCGCCTGGCCCCGTTAAGTGTAGAAACTTTTGAAGGTCAAATCGTCCTTTAAGAACGGCATTACAAAAACAAAGAAGAAGTTTTTTGATTTTGGGATTATCGTCAGTGGCTTCCGTGAGGAATTTATTAATCGTGTTCCAATCCTGAGCTAAAAGATTGTGTTCCCTTGGCATAGCCCAAGTAAAACGATAGCCTGGGTTATGTTCTAGAAGTTTACCCGTTGCGACTTCTAACACCCCGTTTTTAAAGGGAATTAGTTCACTTGGTGATCGCTCAATCCACTTTCGACAGATTAACTGGTGACGCAAGATTTTAACGATGTTGGTAACGTAAGCATTCCCACCAAAACCGCTAATTCCTTTACTGGTAAGAACTTGGTAAACCAAGCTTTCAATGAATTCAGGCGATTCAGGAGACCAAACACCAGGGCTGTCAGCTTCATAACGCATCCACAATCCTGACTCGTTATTGAATGACAATTGTGAACGGTATTCATCGGCAATGTCACGAGCGATTAGATCAGCAGGCGTAATTCGTTGTGGCGTTGATTTTTCAGGCTTGAATTGCTGCTCTAATCCTTTCAACCATTGTTTATAAGGAATTGCGGTTCCCATAATCTCGTGTACTTTTTCTGGGCCGTGATTGACTAAAACATCATCGATGCCTTTTCCTAACGATAGCTCCCACGGCGGGACAACGTAAATAATGCATCCTTTTTTCTTTAAGGCGGTCGCACCTCGGATTAATGCTTTTTGGATGTCTGGATTAATAGCCATATCAGCGTCAATGCAATAAGTAAAGGGTCTCCCCTCTACTGCGAGCACTTCAAGATTAGGAACTAAACGGCCATTTTTAAGCAATCCCATCTCAACACCTGGGAGTCCTAATGTAGCGTAACCACAAGTTTCCAAGCCTCCTGTTTTTTTGGGCCCTTCATCAAGGATGACTGGATAACTAGGATCATTAATGACTTCAGACCAATCTCTGACAGGTAATGCGAGAGCATCGTAAATTTTGCCTGTAAGATATTTTGCAGGTTTTTTATCCTCTGCTCTCAGGCGAACTGGTACGTCGGGTTTAAATTGACACGGCTCCAATGGTTTCAATGTCACTAAGCTAATCCCGCGTGCTACCCAACCCCAAGGAAGATCATTAGGATAATTGTTCCATCCCAAAATTTTTGCGATTTTTCGACGATCATTTAGCGATTGTAGACTTTTCTGAGTAATCTTTGGACTAATTCCACTTTCTTGAGTCCACTCGTCCCAATGCTTTTGAGTGATTGTGCTAGGACAACTTTCTTTGGAGATAGGGGAAACATCATTTTCAGTGGCTTTATGTTCTTCAGTATTAACTGTTAAAGCTTGCTGTTCATCAATATCGTTGTTTGCTAAAATAGATGTATCATTTGCTAAAACTTTAATAGACATAGCAAAGCCCCCCTCCTAGAAGGGCTAAAAAAATCAACATGTTTAGTGAAAACCCCTTAACTTTGGCGAGTGGAGGGGGTTTTTACTTTTAGCATTGTACACTTATTTTTTTATAGAAATTTAAAGTATCTATGTGATTCTCTATTTGTTTGTTTATGGGTGTTTTATTTTCCATACATATTGAAAATATCGTATTATGTTACTTTATATGATAACACTATTTTTTTTGAGATCGTTATTTTGCATCCAACAAAAAAATTTAAAAGATACCAGTTTATATTTATCTATGTCTCCAAATCCTTATAAATAAATGCTTTATAGAGATTTTTTGTTTTTGAGACATCAATATATTTAGCAAGAAAAAAAGCATTTTTATCCAAGTTGACTTAAATTGTAACACGATCTTGATTTTTTGAAGGTAAATTTTTTATGGCAAAGAAAAAAAACGCTGGTAGGGCAGGGCAAGCACTACAACAAACACTAGAGATATACAACATAAGTCAAAATAGTCTAGCGATAAAGTTAGGCGTTAATCGTCCTAGTGTTTTCCGTTGGTGTCATGGAGAAACAGATCCTACTGCTGAAACTGTTGTTAAAATTGTCCAAGCATTGGCGGAAATCGAGCCATCTGCTTCAGCAAGTTTTATTAATTTTTATCTTGGTGAACTTATACAAAGTAAAGAAAAAAATCCCATTCAGTACTGTTTACCTAATTCGGAACAAGTTGACGTTACAGTATTAGGACAGCTTTTTAATAACCCAACTAATTCTTATAAATATTTATTTTTTCTTGCCTTACTAGATATTTTGGAACGTAGAGATTTTGATACTTTTTCACCTATTAGCTTTACTGAAATTGTCCTTGAAATGCTTGTAAATGCTTGGTTTCCTTATGTTTATTGTAAATTATCCTTCGGAATTGAAGATCAAATTACTAAAAAGTTAAATTCTCTTAGTTTAATAATTTCCGATTCTGTTTTTCAATTTATAGACTTTGATAAAAAAAAATTAAAAAAAGCTCTTAAGCATGTGTCTTATGAAGCTTTAACAATTTATATTATAAGATATGTAGTTTACCGTATAATTCGTCCTTTTTTTATTAAAGAAACAAAAGGATTAAAAAATGATGAAATTAACCAATTTATTTTAGATTTAGCAAATTCTAATTTTGAAAAAACCAAACCTCTATATTACTTTAATACTGATAAAGTTGAAAGTTGTAATGCAATTATATTTTCTCAGGATTGGGCGAATTATATAGAAAAAAATTTTTTAATCATTAAAGGATGGATCTCTCAGGAATGGTTACAATATATACAATTAAAAAATCCAATGACTCCTAATATTGCGAATAAATTATTTATACCTCAGAGTAGAAAAATACTAACTTCACAGCATAAATTTTGGAAATCTGTCTTAGCTCATGAATCTCTAAACTGTATTTACTCTGGCGAGCTTCTTAATCCTGATAATTTAGTCTTAAATCACTACTTACCTTGGTCATTTGTTGCTCACGATCAATTATGGAATTTAATACCAGTTATTCCAAAAATTAATTCTTTAAAATCTAATAATTTAGCTTCTGATCACTATTTTGCTAAGTTTGTTCGTTTACAACATTTGGCATTAGTTACAAACTCCAAATATTTACCTAAACAAATATGGAATCAGGAAATTGAACCTTATATCAATGATCTCAATTTAAATCTTGAAAATCTATTAAATTATGAACAATTACTTAATGCTTATGAATCTACCATTAAGCCTTTGTTAATATTGGCAAGTAAACAAGGTTTTGCTACTAACTGGATTTATTCTCAATAATTTATTAATACTATCTATTTAGTTATTTTTTAAAATACAATTTTTAATAAATTTTCAAATAAGGGATCTCCATAGGTCATGAGTCTGAGGGATGGGTGTTCATCATAGACTTCAGGATAAAAAGTGACTTTATACTGGTTCTTATCTTGCTTAATTGTCCAAATTTTCTTATTTTCTTCTAAAAACTTAAAGCCTCTTTTTTTAAGAATTAAAGACTGGGTAAATAATTGCTCCACTTCTTTTGGAGTCATGGGGCTGGGAGTTAATGGTTGACGAACTTCAGCAATATCCGATTCAACATTCATCGCTACCATCTTTTCTAAATCGGGACGGATTGGGGGAGTAGCGATCGCTTGATCGAATTCTGCAAATAAAACCCCTTCTTCTTCAGGATCGGCTGCCATGACAGCTTGTTCAATAAACGTTGGGACTCTGGCTAAAATGGGCTGTAAGTTTCCTACGACGGTCTCAAAGGCATGAATGCGATCGCGCAATCGACGATAGACTTTAGCCTCAACCGTGCCATCGTAATAGAAATTATGAATGTGGATTGTGGAATGGAGTTGTCCGATCCGATCTAGACGGCCAATTTGTTGTTCAACTTGCATAGGATTCCAGGGCATCGAATACATCAAAATAACCCCGCAAGTTTGTAAATTTAAACCTTCACTCGCAGATTTAGTACAAAGCAGTATTTTAACACTGCCTTCTCGGAAAAGTCGTTTAATTTCTTCCTTTTTAACAATTTTCCATTGACCCGCTTCATAGAGTTCTCCTCCCCGTCCTGAATAGCAGGCAACTTGACTCCCATAGAGTTGAACTAAGGTGTCTCGAACATAATCCATTGTGTCGGTATATTGGAAAAAGACTAATGCGCTTTCCCTTTGATTAAGTTCCTGACGCAAAATAGTTAAAAAAGCAGATAATTTGCTATCTTCTCCTGTATTCTCGAAATCTCTTAATAAATTTTCTAAATACTCAATTTCATTCGGGTCAGTCTGTTCGGCATAGGATTCTAACCCCGTAATAACGGCATCATCTGCATCTTCTAAATCCAATAGATCGTCTTCGGTGATAATGTTGATTCCTGCCAAACGCCGTTCTAACGACTTCCGAACTGCATAAAAAGAACTGGTAAGCCGTCTTCGATAAAGCGTCATTAAGAACCCTAAGCCTTTTTGATTGGAGCGTTGGGCCAAATTATAAAAATGGCGTACATAATCACTTACGGCCCGATACAGCGGGATTTCTCGCTCTGGTTCTAGGGGGAAATGGCATTATCAAAAACTAAACGAGTAGGAATGTCTCTTTCCAATAAACCCCGTCGATAATATTCCCGTAGGGTATCTCTAGTATGGCGAAACATGACATCCTTAAGGGGCGTATGGACAGTTAAGAATTGGCGAGACGCATCAATAAATTCTTGGTCTTGGCAGATCTGTTTACTATTAGCGATCGCGACTCCTTTCTGCCAAGTATCTGTTAATCGATACATTAAAAGACGATTTTTAGCTGTAAAGTGTTGTGCCAACAAAGTACATAGTTGGCCATTATGCCTAAAGTAATCAGTAGACATTCTTTGCCAAAATTCGAGACGTAATCGATCAGGAGTGGCAGGTAAGCTATCAAAATAGGCACAAAAGTTATCCTCATACTGCCATTCCCCTTTCAGGTTTAAAAGGCTTAAAAGATCAAACACTTCAATGGTGTCGATCTGCATGGGGGTTGCAGTCAACAGCAGCAGCGATCGCGTCTTTTTCTTGAGTCCCCGCATTAACTTCAATAGTTGATTCGGCGTATCTTCCCGTGCTTGGGGGCTTTTACGACGAGCATGATGGCTTTCATCCAAAATCACTAGATCCCAATCCTCTGCTTCTAATAACTCCTGAGCGCGATCGCTTCTGCGGACAAGGTGAGAGGAAGCTAAAATCAAGTCTTTTTCGTTCCAAGGGTTCCCAAGGGCTGTTTGAATTTCTCCGTAGGGGTTAGTCAATTTACCCTTGTCGTAGCTCCAAAAATGTAGATTAAATTTTTCCCGTAATTCTTCATGCCATTGGGGTTGAACACTGGCAGGAACCAAAATCAAAATACGTTTAGCTTTTTGAGACACCCACAAATAACGGGTGATGAGTCCTGCACTAATGGTTTTGCCTAAGCCAACTTCATCACAGATAATGGCAGAAGTAGGGTAATTAGCAATAAAACGACGAAGAATCTTTAATTGATGAACCCAAGGTTCGACAGGAATTGATTTCAGGCAATAATCTAAGCAACCTGGGTGATTATGAATTTCCAATAAAGGTCTAAATTTTTCCTGCTCCGTCGCTATTTCTTCGGGAGACAGCTTCTCTTCAGACTGATCAGCACTGGCAGGCTGCGTTTCTAAATTAATAGGGCGATTATCTTCTTCAGTTTGCCGTGACCAGTTGGGTTTCGTAGAAGGGGCATAATGCAGCAAACGTTTTTTAACAGCTTCAGGTACATCGAAAACTTTGACGTTAGGCGACAAATCATTCCACAACTGATCAAAGCGAAATTGTTCCTCATTAACCCGTTCTAGATCCCTTTTACCTTCCCAAGAACAATAAACATGGAAAGATTCAACGTTTTGTTCCCAGCCGCTTAAGGATTCATTATTAGAGCCGTTAAAGGCAAGTTGATTACCCTGACTATCGGTAAAAATGCCTGATTTTTCATGAAAAAGATGATTAGTATCGAGATCATCGGGTAAACCGCTGGATTTGAGGGGAACGGCAATTTTAATTTCGAGGAAGCCTTGGGCAATTAGCCAACTCAAGATCTCAAAGTGTTTAAGTTGGGCGAGGTTTGTCGGTGCTTGTAATTCTCGATCTAAACAGGCGGCGATCGCATCTCGTAATTCGTAACCTTTTTGAATGGCTTGCAGGTCTTGCGGAGAAAATTGGCATCCCATAATTAAGCGCATTTTGCCATTGTGGTTAAGCATGGCTCCCAATCCTGCGGCAACTCTGGAAAGGATCGCACTATTGAAGAAGCCTGATTTGCGATCATACTGTATAGCGCATTCTAGGGCAGGAATATAAAAATCGACGATAGGGTTATTTTCATTAGAAGAGTAACTAATTAACCATTCTTTTTCGTCTAAATTTTTTATATAAGCCATATTTTCTGTATTTTCCTAAACAAAGTTAATAATATAAATAGTTTTAATCTTTTAAATAGTAAAAATAATATAAATAATTTTAATTGTTTATCCTATTTCGCTTTAGCTATACTCGAACTTAAAAATTTAACCTTATATTTCTAAAATCGTTAACAATCCATTGTTTAAGTTATTACCAGCGTAAGTATAGCATTATGAAAACAATAGAGAGATATCTTCAATTACTGCAAGCATTCCCTCCTAGCTAAAATAGCCCAACGCGCCAAAAAGGTAAAAATACAGCTCAAACCATGGCTAGTCATGCTTTTGGAATTCAATTTGGATCGCTAGACGACGTAGCTTGTTGCTCAGTTACTCATGCAATCGAGGCATTAGTAAAAGTGCTGAAAGTTTACTAAAGTTATAACTTGTTGAGTCTTTTTATGTTGAGGGCATAAACTTCTTAACGTTCTTTAAAGCCCCGTTGCTACTTAAGCCTCGATGAAAAGAAAACACGATGAAGAAAATCTTACCAATCTTACTGACATTAAGTTTAGCCCTACTGCTGACGCTGACTCCTTCCCTTCTACAGACAGTGTACAGTGAAACTCCATCACAACCTGCTCAAGAACAGGCAACACCAGAAAATAAAATTGACGGATCACCAGTGATTATTGATGGCAAGACTGTCTGGCTGGTTAGGAGCGGAATTGCTGGATTTTCTGCTGAAGATAGGGCAAAAGCAATTACGAGTAGGCTCGAAAAAATTGCTCAAAATAATTCAATTGACTTGAAGAAGCTAACCGTTAGAATTGATCCAAAGACTAACTTAACCTACCTTAGTTTAGATGACGAAGTTATTCTGACAGTTACGCCTCAAGATGCTAGAGCCTCTCGGACTTCTGAAGAAAAAGTCGCTAAACAAGCACAAGAAGAAATTATAACTGTCCTTCAACAATATCGAAAATTGCGACAACCTGCTCAATTGCTGCGGGGGATTATTTATAGTGTTTTATCCACCTTTGCTTTATTGATTGTTTTATCTTTTTTTACTAAAGTAAATCGAGCTATTTTCCCCCCTGTCAGGAACTGGATTCAATCTCGAATACCAGGGCTAAGAATCAAAAAAATTGAACTTGTATCTTCTTCAAATATAGCCGCGATTATTATTCATATATTTGAATTAATTCGACTGTTTATTTTTTTCATAATTGGCTATATTTATCTTCACTTTGTTCTTAGCTCATTTCCTTGGACAATGAGTTTCAGTCAGGGGATTTTAAACTACATTTTACAAACCCTGAACTTAGGTTTAAACGAGATGGCTAAGTATCTTCCTAATGTTCTAACCATTGCCATCATTATCGGTAGCACTAGGTATATTATCCAATTAATCAAACCCTTTTTTAAATCGCTAGAAACAGGCTCTCTTGTCCTTGATGGATTTTATCCCGATTGGGCTAAACCCACTTACAGTCTTCTCTCAACTTTAATTATTGCCCTAGCTGCTGTCGTCGCTTTCCCCTACATACCTGGATTTAATTCTCCCGCATTTCAAGGTATTTCTGTTTTTATTGGGGTCTTATTCTCTCTTGGGTCTACCTCGGCTATATCCAATGTCGTTGGTGGAATTATTCTCATCTATACCCGCGCCTTTCAGATTGGCGATCGCGTTCAAATTGGCGATATTGTTGGCATTATTATCGAAAAAAATTTCATAGTGACTCGCCTCAAAACCATTACTAATCAGATTATTACTATTCCTAATTCATCTTTATTAAGCAGTAACGTGATTAACTTTAATGTTTCCCTGCGGGAGTTAAATGAACCTTTAATTATCCAGACGACAATCACTCTTGGCTATGATTTACCTTGGCGAAAAGTTCACGCTATCCTAATCGAAGCGGCTTTATCAACTGAATATATCTTAAAAGAGCCTACTCCGTTTATTATTCAAACCAGCCTTGATGATTTCTACGTTAGTTATCAATTAAATGCTTATATAAATGAGGTAAATTTAATTGTTAAAATTTCGTCAGAACTCCATCAAAATATTCAAGATAAGTGCAACGAAGTAGGAATTGAAATTCTATCTCCTCATTACTCATCCATCCGCGATGGCAATCAAACAACAATTCCAGAAAATTATTTACCGAAGGATTATACTTCTCCTGGATTTCGGATTTTTTCCAAGGAAAGATGAGTCTTCGAGTTCCTTAATCCGATTGAACTAATCAAAAAGTTCCGCCCCAAGGGGCGGGGTATGAAAATCGTTTTGCTCGCAAACCCTTGGTTTCCATTGCAAGCTTATATTTTTCGCCCCAAGGGGCGAGGAATTATACCCAAAATATTAATTAAAATTGGATTGACTTTCCTTATTTGGCGTTGCTGATTTTGAATATGAATCTTTCTTTTTGCTATTTCTAAAATCCAGACTCAAATTAACTTCTAGATATAGGCAAAATTGACATTCATAGCTTGATCAAGCAACGCCCATTAGTTATCCAATTTCCTCTGACTGTTAGCGCGATCGCCTATCGCCGTAAATCTTGATTTAGTTTAATAATATAAATAGTACAAATAATATAAATAATTTATACAATATAAACATTATCTCCTTTTACAGTAATTCGGTTTGTTGATAAACGACTTTGGCTTTAATCTCATCGATTCCTAACCATAGGTTTACTAAGCTGTCTTTTTCTTTGGCTTTATCGGGAATAACTCGAAAAGCAACTTCTAGGGCTTTCATAAACAGATCGTTGCCCATCAGTCCTGTTTTCTGCATGAATTGGCGTACCTGTTGAATGCTGGACTCTTCTTCATAGATCGCGATCGCGGCATGGAGAGCATCGACGAGATAGGTTGCAGTGAACTCTTGGGGATTAGTGGTAAAGGCGCGTTTTTTGAGGCGTTGTTGGGGAGTTAACAGGGAACAGGAACCACTAGTTGAGTCGAGGAGTTTATAGGTTTTGGCGAGTTCGTTAACGTTGAATCCACCGATCGCGAGGGCAAGTTGCAGAGCTTCATTAAAGGGGAATTCTCTTGCTTTGAAGGCATCCCAGGCGAGTAAGTACCATTGGGTCAGGGGATCGAAGCCGATGGTATCGCTTTGGACGAGTTTACGGAATCGGTAGTTGGCGATCGCTTTTCGGGCTTCAGCAAAGGCAACATCGGGTCGGACTTCATCGCCGCTACTGTCGAGGATAGGATAGGAGCGACTAAAGACGTTGAGGGCTGGGCCAAAGGCACTGAGATAAAGATCAATCCCTGTAATGTCGTTGGCTTCAAATTCGGGGGCGCGTTGTTCAACGAGGTTAGCGACTTCGGGGCGCAAGTCATCCCACCAAGCTTGCGGGGCATTGGGATCGCGTTTACGGCAAACGAGAATAACGGTACTGGAAACGCTGTTTTTCTTAGCTTGATGAAGGTTTTGGGGATTTTCGGTAGAAACGGCCCAGCTTGCAGTGATTTCAAATCCTGCATCGATCAGAGCTTTGGCTAATACGTCCCATGCACTCGGATCTTTATGGTTAAACTGCACGGTAAGAACACCGTCATCCCGCAGGACTCGATAGGCTTCTGACCAAGCAAGAGCCATTTTTGCTTCATAGTCTCGTTTAGCGAGTTCGTCGGCAGATTCGCCCATGTTACGGAAGCGGGAAGGATTGGCAACAGCTTCTCGATCTTTATCGGTGAGTTCTTGCCAAAATAAATCAGGAAATATATTATCTAAAACTCTTTTCATCCAAACATAAAAAAAATCTGATAATTCAGCGTATTGAATTGTTCCGTAATAAGGAGGATCAGTGACAAGGGCATCAAGGCTTTTATCAGCTAGATGAAATAAACTATTGGCAGAAGCAAAGTCAATATGAAAAGTTTTTTCGGTATAGTCCTCAACATTTAGGCTGAATGAATTTATTTTTGTACCAAAATATTGACAGAGTTTAATATAATCCTTGGTTACTGCCTCAGATGCCAAATTCCATAATCTTGCAGTTCCACAAACTTCAGGATAATTCCAATTTAAATTTAATGCATGAGTAATGGATGCTCTTTGAATCTTGTTGACACTAGAATCCCATAATGATAAGCGTGAGTTTAAGTCTGAACAGCGATCATTAATTAATGCTAAGTACGTCGTGATCGCTTCTACTTTTTCAGGTTCATACTCAAGTTGTAATTTTAATTTGGCATCATTGATAATTTCAAGATAAGTTATAAGAGTCAATAATTGCCGAAAATTAAAAAAGTTTTTCCAATTAATTAAGCCTAATTGATCAATACAATCTCTTTCATATACTCTATTACTATAAGGAATATAAATATCTGGAATTAAATAAGATTTTTGATCTTCAAATTCTTTTAATTTATTTAAAGATAAATTTATTATTGATAAATCTAAATTTTCTGGTTTCCTAAATTCTAAACTTCCTTTTCCTTTTTTAAAAGCTACTGCATATAATTGATGTCCTAAACCTTCATTTTGGGCTTGAGATTTAATAACAGAATCTTCAATAATATTTTTACAATTACAACACTTACCTACACCTCTTGAAATTGTTGTCATAAAGTCATCAGGATTACATTCTTCTGTCTCTGTCTGAATAGTTGTACCTTTTCCCTTTTTGCCCTTAATTAATTCAAAATCAACTCGTTTTTCTGCCAAATTTGGAATTGGTTTAATTGCATACCAATCGCTTGTAACCTTTCTTTCTTGCCCTTTTCCCGCATAATTACTCGTTTTGCTTAACCACCAATTAGGAGAAAGCGGAATTACTGATTCACAACTCGGACAAACCACCGTATGCGCCCATAGATAATTTTGTACCGTTTCCCCTTCCTGAGATGGAAAAAACTCGGCTAAACGCTTTTCTGCTTCATCTCCAACCCACTTCACCCATTTATCAATATCCACCTGTAACGCTGGGCCAAACTTAAGCGGATACTCCATTGCCGCCTTCATGGTCACTACTGCCACAGGATTCAAATCCGACGCAAACACCTCTAACCCATACCGTGCCGCCTCAAAAGGAATCGAACCACCCCCCGCAAACGGATCAAGAAC
>CAYZWO010000106.1:4750-15030 GCA_964482215.1 uncultured bacterium | reverse complement strand
ATAGGCTACGATTTAATATATTAGGGTTTCTTATCTAGTATGAAATGAGAGTTTGTTCAATCACATGAATATCCCAACCCGTTAATTCATGAACTGAGAAAATTTGCCCGACTTCAATTACTTGCATTCCCCGCTCTCTAACGTTTTCAATTTGGTGATCATCCGAATCATCGACTTCCGTAACTCGAAAAACAATTTCGCTATCATTTCTGACAATAACGCCTTGAAAAGCAAGCGGTTTAGTCGTAGTTCCGACAGGCTCAGGATGAGCAGGAGCTTGAGGAATTTCAGTTCCCGGGGTCATAGTTCCTTCAACTTTATCACCAATATTAAATTGTTGTTTACGATCTTGAAAATCACATTGGCTGCTATTCATAACCCTACTCCTGTGACTAAAATCATTGTTTCACCACCTTAATCGTGGTCTGTTTGATTTGAAGAGGGAAATCTTAGAGTTGATGAACTACGAGACAATTCGTAATCTAATTAACTCCCAAAAATTAAGCGATCGCGGCTATTTTACGTTTAATTAACTTTCTGCGATCGCTTTTCAAAAATGATGATTAATTCACCCAGCATGGTGAGAACGCATCTTTTCAGCCGGAATTATTCATACTGAACAAGTGTTTGAACAATGGCGGCAAATCAATATCAATCTGAAATATGCTCATTTGTGGAAATTAAGACAATAAACAATGAATTTTGTGAATTTTTAGCAAGCACTCGTGAAATTATCGTTTTTTTTAATATGGATACTCAAAATGTAAGAAGCTCGCGTGGATGGTGGAAATTGTTTTTTGAATAAAATTCGTTGCCTAATCCCTTTTCATGTCTGTTGCTCTTTACTTAAACATTTTAATAACCATTTTAAATATAAGATTTTAAATATAAGATAAGTCTTAGAACAAATTTATCGAAAGATTCTAATGGTAATAAAACCCAATTTTTTAATTATTGGTGCAATGAAAAGTGCCACGACATCATTGCATCAAGTGCTGAAAAGCCACCCTAAAATATGGATGCCTGAAAACAAGGAACCTAATTATTTCTCAAAAGTAGCTTGTGGTCACCCAAGTATATTGGGTCAACAAGGCGACCATTGGCAAGCATATTTGTCATTATTTAAAGATGCAAATAGCAATGCAACTCTTATTGGCGAAGCTTCTACAGACTATACAAAATATCCCAATATTCAAGGTGTTCCTCAAATGATCAAAGAACGTTTAGGATCACCCAAAATGATTTATATATTGCGAGATCCCGTTAATCGAACTATCAGCCACTACAAACACGTCATAATCAGTCGTCCTAAAAGTTCAATTCCTAGCCTTCAAGAGATAGCAGTCCACGACCCCATTATTTTCAATACTTCTCGTTACATTATACAGTTAGAAGAATATTGGAAAATTTTTGATAAGTCACAAATTTATATCACTACGTTTGAAGCATTGACTAGTAATTTTGAAGAAGAAATTTTAAAAATTCTAAGCTTTTTAAATGTGGAAAAAGGGGACTGGTCACCACAATTGCCACAAGTCAATTCAGCTGAGCAGCTTGCACGTTTGGTCGCGTTGAATCAAAAATTTGGGTTTCTTCCAAGAGTAAAAAAAGCAATTCCTAAAAAAATACTTCCAATCATTTCAAAGTTGCTTCCATTAAAAACACCTGAAATAATCATTACGGAGAAGGATAAAGAGTTTGTAAAAAAAGAGTTGAAAGCTGACACTGAAAAATTAAACAATGTACTAGGGTATGAGCTATATAAACCATAGATACTCGAATTAAAACAAAGTCAGCAATTTTGATATATGGAGGGAAGATTTCCTCGTTGTTCTTCTATTTGCACTTTTTTATCCCTGACAACATGTTGACTCAAAGTATATTTGAAAATGTTTTGCCTTAACAGGAAAGTAGAGATTTTAGAAATTTAAAGAAATTTTTTAAGCATAATCTTAAGAATTATCCGATTCGGTCTTAACTTGATGAGCAGAATGGGAAGAATGGAAACGAATCCCTAGAAAAACATCGTAAAGAAAACTCAAAAAGTTTTTACCTTCCAACAAGCCCAAGGATTGCTCACACCCTTTATGGTCTAATAAGGGCTTGGTCGCATGATAGGCAGGCTGGTATTGATACCAAGGAATAGACGGCCAGAGATGATGAATCAGGTGATAATTTTGCCCAAAAATCATCAGGTTTAAAATGGGGCTAGGATAAACCCGCGCATTTTTCCAGCGATTACGTTCTTGGAAAGGACGATGGGGCAAATAATCAAAAAACAACCCCAGCATGACTCCAACCACTAAAGCAGGAACAAACCAAAAATTCATGACAAAGCCAATAAAACCATAGTGAATCCCCAGAAACACAATGGTAAACAGGAAAAGGCGGCTTAAAAACCACTCTAATAACTCGTATTTACGCCAGAGTTTGCGCTGGAAAAAGTAAATTTCATGATAGAAAAAACGGGCAGCAATTAAGAGCAGAGGGCCACCCGTTGACACAAAATGGTCGGGATCATTTTCAGGATCATTTACATGGGCATGGTGTTGGAGATGAACTCTGGTAAAAACAGGAAAAGCAAACCCCAACATCAACGCACTGCCATGACCCATAACAGCATTCAAAATACGGTTGCTATGGGCGGCGTTATGGGAGGCATCATGGATGACGGTGCCTGATAGATGCAACGCTAAAACACTGGCACAAAAACAAATCCAATCGGGCCAGCCCCATTGCCAATATCCCAAAATTGAACAAGCGATTAATAATAACGCCGTCAAAAACATCAAAACATTCGGATTAATACCCCCGTCAGGTTTCAAAAATTCCTTTGGGACAGTTGGCAGCGTCTGGGTCGCCTGCATCGCAATGATATTCTCCCTAATACTCAAAAGACTAATCCACTTTGGCTAGTTTATAGTATTGGGGAGGTTTAATAAAGTTTTGTATCATTACGTCAACTTATCTAAACAAAGGCTAAAAATTACAAAATGTAAATTTTCTTAAGAATTTTGCCATCTTTAGAACGGTAGGTTCGGAATGTTCCCTGCGACGGATTTAAATTGTTGGTAGAGTTCCATCAGGCGATCGCCGTTAATTTGCACTTCCGCAGTGGGATAATTTTCCAACACTTCAATCAGGCGAATATCGTTTTCCGTATTGGCAGAACTGATCAGAGCATCCCGCAACGCACGGTTATTGCTTTGACCTATCGGGTCTTGAATCACTTCTCCTGCTTTGTTGAGAATGTATTTACCGACAAAACTATCGAGCATTTGGTTTAATTTGTCAGGTGTGACGGCAATGGAATAGTTGAGAATGTCACGCACTTCTTCAGGCTTTTTATTAGCCATCTCTAAATAGGTTTGTAACGTGGGTGAAGCCTCTCCTGTTTTGCTAAGGTGGCTTAAATCGGCAACGGGAACCGATTCTTGAAAAACACTATATTTAACAACAACTCTTTCAGCAGCCTGAACAGGGGCGATCGCGTTGACCAAACCCATCATCGAAAACATTAACATCCAGCGTTTCATTTGATTAATCTCGTCTAGCTCGTAACGAGTTCTAGTAAATGGCTTACAGACTCAGTTCAATTTGTCCAACCTTTATACTAATAGATAGAAAAGAAAGACAGCCACGACTGAGGACACTTTATGACTGCAACACCCAATCCCAGCATCATGAAATCAATCGAGCAACTGGATTATCAAGTGACAGTTGGGGATGTGGCTGCCCAAGCAGGTCTGGAAGTTAATTTTGCCCAGCAGGGATTATTGGCCTTAGCCTCGGAAGCAGGGGGGCATTTACAGGTTGCCGATTCAGGAGAAATCGTTTTTCTGTTTCCCAAAAATTATCGAACCATCCTCCGCAACAAGTATTGGCGGCTGCGACTCAAAGAAACCTGGGAAAAAATTTGGAAGGTTCTTTTTTATCTTATTCGTATTTCCTTTGGGATTGTGTTAATCGCCTCCATTATTTTAATGATGGTCGCGATCGCTGCCATTTTGATCGCGGTTAATTCAGGCAAAGATAGCAATAGTTCCAGTAATGATAATAGCGGGGGAGGTTTTTTCTTTTTTCCTACCGATATTTTTTGGATTTTTACCCCCGGCGATCGCTATGAATCTTATGACAGTCGAGGCCGTAATTCTCATAAACCAAAAGGTCAATTAAACTTTCTCGAAGCCGTCTTTTCGTTCCTCTTTGGCGATGGCAATCCTAACGCTAATTTAGAAGAAAAACGCTGGCAAGAAATTGGTTCAGTGATTCGCGGTTATGGTGGGGCTGTTACCGCCGAACAAATTGCGCCCTATCTGGATAATATTACTCCTCTCAATCAAGAAACCGAAGATTATATTTTGCCCGTCCTCGCCCGTTTTAATGGCTATCCCAAAGTCTCACCTGAAGGGGATATTATTTATTATTTTCCTGAATTGCAGGTCATGGCCAAACAACGCCGCACTAGTATGGTCAGCAATTATTTACAGGAAAAACTCTGGAAATTTAGTCAAGCTGAAAGTAGCCAAATTATCCTCTCGATTGGGTTAGGTGGCGTTTATATCATTCTGGCCTTGATACTGGGGAATCTATTTCGACAATATGTGGTCGATATTGCCCTCGTTAGCTTTGTGCAATTTCTTTATCCTGCTTTGCTGGCTTACGGTATCGGCTTTTTAGCCATTCCCTTAATTCGTTATTTCTGGATTCAACAGAAAAACAAACGCATTGAAGCCCGCAATCAACAACGTCAAGCCAGAGCCGAGCAGGTAATTCATCCCCAGCCGACCCTCCTCCAAAAATTGCAATTTGCTCGCCAATTTGCTAACCAAACGGTTATTACAGAAGCCGATATTACCTACTCAACAGATCAAGATTTATTAGAACAGGAAGCGAACCGTTCTGAGAAAATTGATCAAGAATGGCAAAAACGCCTTGAATCGGGTTCTTAATTTTTTATTTATTTATTTATTTATTTTTACTAATTACATGGCAGAAATTTCTCAAACCCTCCATTTACCCAGTCCAGAAAGTGCGATCGCGTTAGCAGGCAATCAAGAAGAAAATTTAACCTATCTAGCCCGACACACAGGGGCAAATTTGGTATTGCGGGGTAGTGAAATTCGGGTTTATGGCGAGGAAAAGCCCGTCGAAAGAGCCTTGAAAATTCTGCGATCGCTGACTCCCTATTGGCAAGAAGCGAAAACTATTTCCCGACCCGATATTTTAACGGCTTGTCAGGCATTGGATACAGGACGCACAGACGAATACCAATCCCTACAGCAAACCGTACTGGCCAAAACCCGTCGTGGTGAAACGATTCGGGCAAAAACTTTCCGTCAACGTCAATATATTAAAGCCATTGAAACCCACGATATTACCTTTTGTATTGGCCCTGCTGGGACAGGAAAAACCTTTCTGGCCGCAGTCTTAGCGGTTCAAGCTTTGTTAAATAATCAATGCGATCGCTTAATTTTAACGCGTCCTGCCGTAGAAGCAGGGGAAAAACTCGGCTTTTTGCCAGGAGATTTACAACAAAAAGTTAACCCCTTTTTGCGTCCCCTTTACGATGCCTTGTATGAATTTATTGATGCTGAAAAAATTCCTGATTTAATGGAGCGAGGCAAGATTGAGGTTGCGCCCTTAGCCTATATGCGGGGTCGGACGTTAAGTAATGCCTATGTGATTGTGGATGAGGCGCAAAATACCACGCCAGCCCAATTAAAAATGGTTTTAACCCGTCTGGGTTTTGGTTCCAAAATGGTCGTTACAGGCGATATTACCCAAACTGATTTACCCAGCCATCAAGAATCAGGATTAGTCGTCGCCAGTAAAATTCTAAAAAATGTTGAAGGGATTGCCTTTTGTCATTTCACTCAGGCCGATGTGGTTCGCCATCCTTTAGTTCAAAGAATTGTTGAAGCCTACGAAAAAGCCGAAACTTAATTTAATTTTTCTCCACTTAAAATGAAGCTAGGATCGAGGGCGGCAAAAGTTTGGTGAATACCTCTGGTTTCTAAACGATTAACCCCTGCTTGTACTACTTCGATTTGGCGGGCTTGCAGTTCGGCCAACCCTTCAGAAATTAAATATAGACTTTCTAAATTATTGGCGGTTGCGACAATGCGGCCTTCAGGTTCTAAATAGCTCCAAATGGCATTTAAAATGTCTTTGATCGGTCGCCCCCCTTCAATACAAACGCGATCGGGCAGTGGACTTAACTCTCGTAAACAATCGGGCGCACTACCTTCTACTACTCGTACATTATTCACCCCAAAGCGATCGCAGTTATGACGAATTAAAGCTGCCACTTCTTCATCCCGTTCAATGGCAATAATGGTACTTTTAGGGCACAATAGGGCTAATTCAATGGGGATCGTTCCTGTTCCTGCGCCAATATCCCAGACAACTGAATTTTCCTTTAAACGCAACGCAGAGATGATTAAAAGACGAATTTCTCGCTTACTCAGGGGAATCCCAGGCAAACGTTCAAATAAACTATCCGTAATTCCAGGCGTTTTATAGGGCCAAAGCATGAATAAAAGATTTAAAAATTGATTTTAAAATAGTGAATTAATGACAAATTATTTTTGATTTAGACAGATTAGTTAAAAAATTAAACTTTTTAATTAAATTGTTTTATGATTTCTAGTCTAATGTAAATCGACAGTTGAGATTGCCCCTTAAATCCCCCAATACTGGGGGACTTTTGAGCTTTTTAGTATCTGAGTTCCCCCCAATGTTGGGGGGGGCTAGGGGGATCGTATCGGCGTTAATTAGTATTTAGAGTGATATTCCTCTAGTTCGATTTTGACGGAATGAACATTCCAAATTTCTTTGCAATATTCCCGAATGGTTCGATCTGAAGAGAATTTACCCATGCGGGCAGAATTCAGAATTGACATTTTTGTCCAACGGGCTTGATCGCGATAGGTTTCACTGACCAAATCCTGACAATCAACATAAGCTTGGAAGTCAGCCAACAGCATATAGGGATCGTTATAGAGTAAAGAATCCACAATCGGTTGGAACAGAGATTTGTCACCGTAGGAGAAATAGCCGCCAGCAATGCGATCCAATACTGCTTTTAATTCGGCATTTTGTTCGTAATAATCCCTGGGACGGTAGCCTTTCGCTTTCATGGCATAGACTTCTTCAGCCGTTAAGCCAAAGAGGAAGAAGTTTTCGGGGCCTGCCTCTTCCCGAATTTCAATGTTGGCTCCGTCGAGGGTTCCAACCGTTAAGGCTCCATTCATGGCGAATTTCATGTTGCCTGTGCCTGATGCTTCTTTCCCTGCGGTGGAAATTTGTTCAGAAACGTCAGCCGCAGGATAAATGCGTTGGCCGAGAGAAACGTTGAAATTGGGTAAAAAGACGACATTTAAACGGCCGCGCACATCGGGATCTTTGTTAATGACTTCACCAACTGCGTTGATTAATTTAATAATCAATTTGGCCATGAAGTAACCAGGAGCCGCTTTTCCGCCGAAAATAAAGGTACGGGGCAGAATATCCAGATTGGGATTTTGTTTAATGCGGTTATAGAGGGCAATGATTTGTAAGACGGCTAAATGTTGGCGTTTGTATTCGTGAATCCGCTTAACCTGTACATCAAAGATAGAATTGATGTCTAATTCGATATCTCGATATTTGCGGACATAATCGGCGAGGTGACGTTTGTTGTTTTGCTTAATTTGTCGCCAGCGATCGCAGAATTCAGGATCATCAATAAAAGCTTCAATTTGACGCAGATCATCCAAATTTTTCAGCCAACTATCGCCAATTTTTTCGGTGACGAGAGCCGATAATTCGGGATTACTGAGTAAAATCCAACGACGAGGCGTTACCCCATTGGTTTTATTAAAGAACTTTTGGGGCCAGAGTTTAGCGAAATCGTGGAGAGTGTCTTTTTTGAGTAATTCGGTATGGAGAGCCGCAACCCCATTAATGGCGTGACTGCCCACACAGGCTAAATTGGCCATGCGAATCTGTTGGCCGTGATGATCTTCGATCAAGGAAAGATTGCGGACTAAATCTTCATCATCGGGGAACCAAACCCGTACATCTTCGAGGAAACGATGATTAATTTCATAAATAATTTCCAAATGACGGGGCAAGAGTTTACCAAAGAGGCTGACAGACCAGCGTTCTAGGGCCTCTGGCATCAGGGTATGGTTGGTGTAGGCAAAGGTTTTTTGGGTAATCGTCCAAGCCTTATCCCAGGTGTAATCGTATTGATCCACCAAGAGACGCATTAATTCCGCGATCGCGACGGCGGGGTGGGTGTCGTTTAACTGAATGGCTGCCCGTTCATGGAGATCATCTAAATTACTATGAACTCGCAGATGAATCCGAATCAGATCTTGCAACGAAGCAGAGACAAAGAAATATTGTTGGGCTAGGCGTAATTCGCGGCCTGCGGGGGTATTGTCGTTGGGATAGAGAACCTTGGAAATGGTTTCTGCATCCATCTTTTCGGCCACGGCTCGATCATACAAACCCGCATTAAAGGCTTCAAAGTTAAAATCTTCACTGGCTTCCGCTTTCCACAGACGCAGGGGGTTAACGGTGTTGGTTTGATAACCTGGAACGGGGGTATCGTGGGGAATGGCCAAAATGACGCGCTCAGGAATCCAAACGACTTTAGGAAAACCTTTTTCATCGTGAGAAATTTCGGTATGGCCGCCCAATTTGACTTGAACCGATTCATCAGGACGGGGTAATTCCCAAGGATTGCCAAAACGAAGCCAATTATCAGGAACTTCCACTTGCCAGCCGTCTTGGATGCGTTGGTGGAAAATGCCAAATTCGTAGCGAATACCGTAACCAATGGCGGGAACTTCCAAAGATGCCAAAGAATCAAGAAAGCAAGCAGCTAAACGGCCTAAGCCACCATTGCCTAAGCCTGGATCGGGTTCTTGCTCTAAAATTTCTTCTAAATTTAACCCTAATTCTTTTGCAACCTGATTAATTTTTTCATAAAGACCTAAATTAATTAAATTATTGCCTAAGTGCCGACCCATGAGAAATTCAGCCGATAGGTAACAAACGATTTTGACTTTCTGTTCTTTATAGGTGGCTGTGGTATTGAGAAAACGCAAGAGGAGGCGATCGCGGATGGTATAGGCAAGGGCTAGGTAATAATCGTAGAGAGAGGCCTTGGAACGATCAACGCCTTGTATATAGAATAAGTTATCGAGAAAAGCCCGCTTGAGGGTTTCCACACTCATCCCTGTGCGATCATCTTCAATTTTGATGGAGGCCATCGAAGAAGCATTGTCAGTGATCGCAGTTTGTAAATAGGTTTTTTCCATAGTGGTTGATCCTTTAACCGATAAAATCAACGGTCATCCGCAATAAAGATGTTTAACGCAATCATCAGCATAAACGATTCTCAGTCTTGCTTTAGTTCATTGTTGACCCTTTGAACAGTTCTTTGCAAACTAAAGGCACTGAGCGACACGTTGCTGCAACTATTTTAAAGGGACAGCGGAATTCTGTAGAACCTGTAATATTTCTGTACACTTGCTCTCATTTTATTTACGTAACATACGAAATCAAAAACATTGCATTTAGTTAATCCCCCCCGCCTACGGCTTTCCCCCCTTACCAAGGGGGGCTAGGGGGGATTGTATTCTTCCCAAAACTCGCCTGCATAGAAAGCGTGTTAGAGTGGCAAAAAGGCGACAACAAACGTTTACAACGGAAATTAGGTTATGCGATGGTTCATTAGCTTATTGATCTTAGCGTCAGGGGCGATCTTTTTTTTCCAAAATCAACAGCCGATAACCCTATTTTTTCTGGGCAATAGTGCCAAAACTGCCTTATTCACCTTAACATTTCCTTTGGGATTGTGGGTGATTTTGTTTGTCGTTGCAGGAATTTTCACCAGCCTTTTTATCCAAGCTCTTGCCGCGATCGCCCGTCCCATTGCACAAGCCCCCTCTCCTGCGCCCCGTCGTCCCCGTTCCCGTCCTACACCCCCACCGCGATCACCTGAACCGCCACTCCGTCAACCTGAGCCGAAAACCCGTATTCAAGAACCTGTTACCCCGCAATGGGATTGGGATAACCCCATTCCTGAAGCCGATGATTGGGAAGAAGAACCGCGTACTGAACCGTTACCAACAGAACCGCTTAAACGTCCTGAAACCGTTGATTTACCCCGACAAGCCGTTGTCGATATTCCTGTAGTGGAACCCAATGTAACTGCACCTCGTTATTCTGAAGCTGAGCAATTGGAACGCGATCGCCCCCCTGTGTATCGAGATGAACCCCCA
>CAYZWO010000106.1:0-4716 GCA_964482215.1 uncultured bacterium | reverse complement strand
CTGAAACGTTTTGAAGTGGATCAAGAACCCAAAGCCGCTTCCCGACAAGGAACCATTTATTCCTATACTTACCGTGAATCCAGCGATCGCGCGCCTAAAACCAAACCTAATTCATCGCCTGCCCCAAAGCCCGTTTATGATGCCGACTATCGGGTGATTAATCCGCCTTTGCGTCCTGTCGAAGATAACAGTTTTGAAGACGATGACGAAGATTGGGTCTAATTTGGATACTGCAACGATCAAGATATTTTTCTTGCATTAACGAAATATCAAGTTTAAAGATATTTTTAAAAAACTTTCAAGACAATTTTAAATCAAACACATCCATCTAAAGAGCAGTTTTGGGGTAACACGCTGTTCAAAAATCGCACATTCTTTTTTGCTTATTCAAAAAATGCACCTGTTACCAGTATTGTGGATTTAACAATATGATTTCAAGCTGAGCGGTATCTAGGATGGAAATTGATTCCCAAAATTATCAATATCTGCCTGAACCCATTATTTATCACCAACATTTTTCTGAGCTAGATGCAGTTCTTGAAGCATTAGGGAGAGAAAGCAATTACAAAATTTTTCAATTAGAACCCGGATCTTACCAAAACAAGTTGAATTTAATTAATTTTGGTGATTTGCAATTTTCTAAGGGGATCTCGAATCTTGCCATACAAGTTTATGGAAACAGACCTAATGACTTTGTTCAATGTTCTGTGATTCTCAACCCACTGGCTAACCCTATTGTTTTTGGCAATGTACGGTTAAATTCTCAATATCTTTGGGGATTCGATTCCTATAAATCTATTCCGTTGGTTATTCCTGCTAAGGTCGAGGTTGCGAGTATTTTTATTCATCAAAATTGCTTTCAGGATTATTTACAAAAAATGAACTGTTCTGAGCTTGCAACGAATTTACCCGAAACAGATTATATTCATGTTCCACAGGCAATACCACGGGTTCAAGCCTATCTTTACGAGTTATTTCAATTAGCAGAAAGCGAACCCAATTTAATCTTTTGTGGTTGTCTAACCCGATTAATTCGAGAAGATTTTATTCCGTTACTCATTCAGGCGATCGCGTCTTCTTCTAAAGCTCAAACAGAATCCGTTACTTCTCATTTACGGAGTCAAATTGTTAAAGAAGCCAGAGATTATATGATGGCTAATTTAAATAAACCAATTACTTTAAAAGATCTGTGTGACAATCTATACGTTAGTAGTCGTAGCCTCATGTATGGATTTCAGGAAATATTTGGAACTAGCCCGATAAATTATTTAAAAATGCTACGTTTACATGGAGTTCGTCAAACATTAAAAGAAGCCGATCCGACTCAAACAAATGTTAAAGAAACTGCCAATTATTTTGGATTTTGGAGTATGGGCCATTTCACACGGGATTATAAATCCTTTTTTGGTGAACTACCTTCAGCAACCTTAAACAATAATGGTTAGCAATTAATGTTAATAGTTTCGACTACTTTTGATTACATGAATTTTATAATTCAGTCAATTTATTTAAAAATCGAATTTTGTTTCGCAAGATATAAAAATCAAGTTTTCCAAGTCAGTTTATGGTTGTTGTCAAGTATCAAAATCACTGTTTATCCAAGCCTATTGTTCATAAAAAATATTTTACGGATTTAGATGAATTTGTTGATTTAATTAACCAAAGCAGAAACTATCATGTTTACCCTTTAAATAGTAATTCTTTTGAGTATCATTTGACCCAAATCGATTTGGGCTTTGTCAAATTTATTAAAACCAAAGTTTGTCATAAAGTTCATATTGTGGGAGAGAGATTAAAAGATTGGCGAGAATTTATTGTTTATTTGAATTGTCCTCCTCAAAACATTTGGAATAATTATATTCCTATTTCTCATCAATATCTTTTTGGTTTTGCTAATCATTGCGAAGCTGATTTTGTTTTGCCGACTAATTTAGTGATGGGGTCTTGTCGGATTCAAGAAAGCTATTTGCAGCAATACCTAAAAACAGTTAATTATCTAAACATTGATCCTGATTTTTTTTGTCGTGATTATGTTTTTTTACCCACTACTTTAGAACCGATTCAAGCGTATTTACGAGATTTATTTTGTTTAACGGATCGGTTTCCTGAACAATTAGCCCATGACTCTATACAGAGATTAATTGTGGAGGATTTTATTCCCCTTTTAATTGACGCGATCGCGCCTAATCCTGAAGCTAAAACACCGATGCTCTCGCCCCGCTATCGGCATCAACTGGTTAAGGAAGTCCGAGATTACATGATAGCTAATTTAGGAGAACCCATTACCCTGCAAAAAATTTGTCAAAATGTTTATGCCAGCACCAGAAGTATTAATTACGGCTTTCAAGAAATTTTTGGTGTTAGTCCGATGTCCTATTTAAAAATTTTACGATTGCACGGAGTCCGTCATGCTTTAAAGCAAGCAGAACCAACGACAAATAGGGTTCAAGCAATTGCCAAGGATTTTGGATTTTGGAGTATGGGCCATTTCACACGGGATTACAAATCCTTTTTTGG
Organism: uncultured bacterium; assembly: GCA_964482215.1. Taxonomy (GTDB): domain Bacteria; phylum Cyanobacteriota; class Cyanobacteriia; order Cyanobacteriales; family Microcystaceae; genus Snowella. Next base: position 2,199 of record CAYZWO010000106.1, on the reverse strand, counting down.
TGAACTCCCCTCGACAACTTTGAGTCAGACTAGATAGGAACAGCGTATTTATTAATCCACGCTTCATGGGGCTACCCAATTTATGATGCAACTATCTCCTCGATTTGATCGCGCTCTGCTATTGGCTGCGGAGTTACATCGCCATCAGTTCCGCAAAAGTTCCCAAACTCCCTATATTGCCCACTTGTTAGCAGTTTCTAGCCTTGTTTTGGAATATGGCGGCAACGAAAATGAAGCGATCGCGGCGTTGCTCCATGATGCGGTAGAAGATCAAGGGGGCTTACCCACGTTAGAGAAAATTCGGGCGGAATTTGGAGAAGAAGTAGCCGAAATTGTGGAAGGCTGTACCGATGCCTATACCATTCCCAAACCGCCTTGGAAAGAACGCAAAGTTGCCTATATTGCCCATTTAGCTGATGCCTCTGCCTCTGTGCAATTGGTATCCTGTACTGATAAGTTGCATAATGCGCGATCAATTTTGAAAGATTATCGTCAATTAGGGGACGAACTCTGGAATCGTTTTGCTGGCGGAAAGGATGGAACGCTCTGGTATTACCGCGCGATCGTTGATGTTTTACAAAAGGTTAACTCAAACGCGATCGTTGCAGAATTAGATCGAGTCATTACGGAAATTGAAAATCTGGCTAATCCCTGAGTTTAAGGGATCACAATTTTATGTTACCAACGCTTGTGATTTTCATTTTATTAGCCTTAATCATTGCCTATATTTGGGGGCAACCTTGGTTAATCCAGTTGCGACATATTCAAATTCAACAAAAACCCTTTCCCACAGAATGGTTAAGCATTTTAGAAACCGAATTACCGTTATATCAGCATTTACCCGAACCGATTAAGCAACGCTTAAAACCCCAAATTCAAATCTTTTTAGCCCAAAAACAATTTATTGGCTGTAGTGGGTTAAAAATTACCAATAAAATTCGTTTAATTATTGCCGCCCAAGCCTGTTTATTAGCTTTAAATTTAAAGGAAAATTACTATCCCAAACTGCACACAATTTTAGTCTATCCCACCATTTTTCAAAGAAAACAAGTCACTGCCGTTGATGAATATATTGTAGAAGAACAGCAAACCGTATTAAGTGGAGAATCCTGGGGAAAAGAAGGACAAGTGGTTTTATCTTGGCAAATTATTGAGCAGGATTTAAACAATTGGCAAGATGGCCATAACGTAATTTTTCATGAATTTGCCCATCAATTAGATCAACAAGAAGGCCCCGCCAATGGCGTTCCTGCACTTCCCAAACATTCCGATTATCAACAATGGGCTAATGTTTTTACCGAAGAATATCGACAACTTTTAAGTCAATTAGCGAACCAATTACCCACCGTGATTGATCCCTACGGTGCAACCCATCCTGCGGAATTTTTCGCTGTCGTAACAGAATTATTTTTAGAAAAAGCACCCGTTTTAAAACAATTTCATCCCCAACTTTTTCAGCTTTTAAAAAATTATTATCAGTTCGATCCTTCAATCTGGTTAACCGCAACCGATCCCTATTCTTCCTAATGATTCAGGCTTGAGACAGGCACGATGTCGCTCAGGCTTAACAGATTCCTGATACACTGGATCACTGACAAACCAACGTTTTTTAACTATGGCATCCATTCGCGAATTGCATCAACAACTGGTCTCCAAGGAGCGTTCTGCGGTTGAAATTACAACAGAAACCTTACAACGGGTAGAATCGCTCGAACCAACCTTGCATAGTTTTCTCTGTGTAACGGCGGATCAGGCAATGGCAACAGCGAAAAAAGTAGATGCCAAGATTGCAGCAGGGGAAACCATTGGCTTATTAGAAGGCATTCCCATCGGCATTAAAGATAATTTGTGTACACGAGGCATTCCCACCACTTGCGGATCGCGGATTTTAGAAGGTTTTGTCCCCCCCTACGAATCGACCGTTACCCAGAAGCTACAGGATGTGGGGGCAGTCATGGTCGGCAAAACCAATTTAGATGAATTTGCAATGGGTAGCTCTACCGAAAATTCGGGCTATCAAGTTACCGCTAATCCCTGGGATGTGACACGGGTTCCAGGTGGCTCGTCGGGTGGATCGGCAGCAGCAGTGGCAGCCGAAGAATGTGTTGTAGCCTTGGGATCGGATACGGGCGGCTCTATTCGTCAACCCGCTTCGTTGTGTGGCGTGGTGGGCTTAAAACCGACCTATGGTTTAGTGTC
>CAYZWO010000105.1:0-15066 GCA_964482215.1 uncultured bacterium | reverse complement strand
GCTTCTAACTTGACCTTACCTCTTTTCCAAAATTAGTTTTCGATCTACTGAGACTTCTATTATTCTCACTAAACCAGGCAATAAGATCATGATGATAAACAGAGTTGAAATATGAACTTATATCAAATTTTGCGCTGAATTTATAAGATTTCTTGGCTTTTGCAATTGCAGATTTAAATGCTGCATAACTTCTGGTTTGAGCTACAGGTTGTCCATTTTCAAACCTATAGCCAAAGCTTTTTCTGGTTTCACGGAAATCAGCACGAAAAGTCCTTCTATTGCTATAAATTAGATAATAAATAAACAATTCTGCTACAGGATCAAGTTTTACTGTTCTCCGAAGATGAAAACCTGTTTTTGCTGCATAACAGTGCAACTGAGGTAGGAATGAATGAGCTACTTCATTTTTATTTAGAACTTGTTGATAAATATATTCTAGTAGTGCATCTGAATGATTTTGAACAAGAACATGAGTAGTAGCTAAAGGAAATAAGGTTTTTGGATGATCTTCTAAAAAGTATTGGACATAATCATAGCTGCTCATCTATGTTTTCTCTCTCCATCAAACTGAGCCGTATAATCATGCATTATACGAAATTTGCTCATATATTACTCCATGTAAAAACTTTCTTAAGGATTATTCCATATATCAACCAAAGATAAGATGTTAGGTAGATTCGCAGCAATGATTTTTTAACTTTCCAAATCATCGATCGCTTTCGGGACAGCAGCCGTTAACACTTCTGGGCCTTGTTCTGTGACTAAAACATCATCCTCAATGCGAATACCAATACCCCGCCATTTTTCAGGAATTTCGGGTTGGCCTTCAACGGGTTTAATATTCAGTGCCAATGTAAATGTCTAGTTCTACTGCAAATAATGCTTGGGACGCACTCTACAGGATCGGTGCTTACACTTTGATGATAAAACGCGATCACTGGAAAACATAAAATCAAGCAAGAATTAATATAGAGTCAGAATTATTAAAAAAATCTTCAATCTGTTTTTTATGTTTTGTGATTAATTGCAAGAGAATGTCACGATTACAATTCCCAATCCGAAGCCAAATGAATTTGGGCGGATGACCGTAAAGTAAAGCCCGTTGATAAAAATCTGAATCTTTAGAAATCACAGTGAAATTATTATTTTTGGCATATTCCCAAATTATTTCATCAGCAAATCCTTTCATCCCAATATCCCTGATATGAAGACTACCTGGAAATTCATTGGCGAGTAAACGCGGCAATTTAGGTGATAAATTTTCATCGAATAGTAATTTCATCGGGAATAATCATGAGATGGCGATCGCGGTTAGCAGCAAAAGCGAAACAAGCTTGTATATCTTCTAAAGTGAGATCAGGAAAATCATCTAAAACTTCCTCAATCGTCATTCCTCCTCCCAAATAGTCTAAAACGTCATTAACGGCAATCCGAGTATTAATAATGCAGGGCTTTCCGCTACGAATGGATGGGTTAATGGTAATTCGTTGGCGATAATTCATTGTTTTTCTTTTAATTAAGTTGACCTTTTCAGCGTTCCAAATCCTCGATCGCTTTCGGGACAGCCGCCGTTAAAACTTCTGGGCCGTGTTCCGTCACTAAAACATCGTCCTCAATACGAATGCCGATCCCCCGCCATTTTTCAGGAACTTCAGGTTGGCCTTCAACGGGTTTAATATCAGGGCCAATGTAAATGCCAGGTTCTACCGTTAATACATTGCCAGGTTGTAACGATTGCCAGGTTTCTGCCCCAATTTTATAAAAGCCTGCATCATGGACATCTAAGCCAAGCCAATGCCCAGTACGGTGCATATAAAAAGGTTTATATTTTTCTTCCTTGATAATTTCTTCAATATCTCCGACGAGTAAACCCAAATCCATTAAGCCTTCCACAATCGTTCGGACTGCGGTGTCATGGAATTGATTGTAAGGATTGCCGACTTTTACTTCTTCAATGGCTTTGAGTTGAGCCGTTAAAACGATTTCATAGAGTGCTCTTTGTTCAGGGGTAAACTTGCCACTCACGGGGAAAGTTCGGGTAATATCGCCGTTGTAGTAGTGATAGGAACAGCCCGCATCAATGAGAATTAAGTCGTTTTCTTGAATTTGTCGATCGTTGTTGATGTAGTGCAAAATACAGGCATTTGGCCCAGAGGCAACGATGGAAGGATAGGCAGGCCCTAACCCCCCTTGTAAACGGAAAGTATGTTCAATTTCGGCTTCGATTTGATATTCGTAATGACCCACTTGGGTAAATTCCCTGGCTCGGTTGTGGGCTTCGGCGGAAATGGCGGTAGCTTTGCGGATTAGTTCCAGTTCAGTTTCGCTTTTGACTTGGCGCAAAGGATGTAAGAGGGGATGGGTATTGGCGATCGCTTGCGGGCCTGTTCCCCGTTTCGAGAAAGTGGCCATCATTTTCTGCCAATGATTTAACACCACATCATTAAAGTGATGATCCCGCCCTAAGTGGTAATAGATGCAATCCGCTTTTTCTAAATATTGGGGTAATTTTTCGTCTAATTCGGCAATGGAATAAGCTTCATCGGCTCCATACCGTTCTTTAGCCCCTTCTACACCGCAACGATAGCCTGTCCAGGTTTCTTTTTCGGGATCTTTGGGTTGGACAAAGAGAATAAATTTGTGTTCTTCATGGTGGGGCGCGAGAACAGCAACGGCTTCGGGTTCATTAAAACCTGTTAAATAAAATCACTGTCTTGACGATAAACGTATTCCACATCGTTGTGCATCACCGCAGTGGGCGCACTTTGAACGATCGCGGTTCCCTGTCCTAATTTTTCCATCAGGCGATCGCGGCGTTGACGATATTCGGCTTGACTAATGTTCATGGGTGAGACGTAAATTTGACAGTGATATTTTGAAAACTTTTTTTAATTTAGCGTGAATTTGTCGAGAGAGTGAGCGATGCCATCAATGTTGGCTGAAAGTTTTTAGGCCTTTAATTTACGGCGCAATTGAACAATTCCCGCGATCACAATTTGCAATACTTCTTTTTCCTGCTTAAAAAGCTGATAATGATTTGATTTTCTGACATAACGTGCAAAAGTCCAACGCCCTCCTTCAATTAAGAGGTAAAGCACAGCAGCGATCGCCATATATTGCCACAGCGTTAAGCCCAAAGTAAATCCAAATAACAAGCGCATTGCAACGGAAGATTCTAGGATTAAAAAAGGAATTTCAATCAGCGTTTCCGTTAAAATCACTTTCCAACCCACCCCAAAGAGTTTTTGTAACAGGGGAAAGCGGGAGACGAGACGAGCAAAATATTGACGCAGATCAGTCATGAGAGTAGAAGGCTGAGATCATCATAGGGCTTCTCATAATTCTTTCATATTTTGAAGCATTCAGCGCAAGCCTCAGGAGAGAGTCGCTTTCTATTTTCCGTTTCTCCGCGTGATGATGCCTCCTCCGTCAAACAGAGTAAGTCACCCAAAACCCTTATGGTCTGAGATCGGAGGGTTTGATATATTGGGTTTCAATTAAAAACGCACGTAGAGCTTCTGGATAGGATTTATAGTGAATTTCTTTGGTGCGGCAATTTCCCTTATCATCATAGGCAGGGCAACTGGTCAGACCCCAATCCGACTTTTTATCGTAGAGTTTTAACATTCGTTGCCAACCATCGGACAATTCTCCGACTAAGGCCTTATTGGCGACATAGGCAGCTAAAAAGCCGTTTCTTTCCGTATCGGGCGGATCTTTAAACCAATCAGACATTTCATTTAAGCTTTTACGATGAATAAATTTATACTTAGGCTGTCGAGAAACATCGACGAATTTATCGCCATTTAATTGCCAAATTTGAGTTGGTGCAGCACTGCCAGCATAGGAAGAAAAAAGATATAAAAAACGATTGTCATAGGTGACGTATTCATAACGACCATCCCCATCAATATCGGTTGCTGCATCACTTGCCCCATCAAACAGCCCTAAGTCAACTTTACGCCAATTTTTTCCCGTTTTATCACTGGTTAAAACCATTACTTCATTGCAACAATGGGCCCCGCCCGTAAAGGAAGATAGCAACACTTCGGGGTAAGGATTACTCAAATCTAACTCGGCAATTTGCACTAACGCATCGGGAACGTTTGTTTCAGTGGCTTGTAATTTTCCAATTAATTTATTATCTAATTTTACCTGTACTATCGGCTTGACTAAATTCGGAAGATCCTTATCAGGAACTTTTTCATAGCGAATTGTTGCTGTCAGGTTTCCTTTACTAATTTGCCCTTGAGTTTTCTTTTCCGAATCCAGCTTGAGAACTTGAGCAGAACTCGGTAAAGAAAATATTAGTAATAAAATAGTTATTATCCAAACAGATAAGTTTTTAAGGGGATTTAAATCAAAATATTGACTCCATTTATACCAAATTAATTTGATTAAAGTGTAAATAAGTTCTGGATATGATCCCCCCCAGCCCCCCTTATTAAGGGGGGAAGCCGTAGGCGGGGGGATTAAATAAAGGCAATTTTTGCTACTCAATTTGATATTAGGAGGGAGAATAATTGTTTTTTTCATAATTCAATAAAGCGACACTAAAAGTAACCAAAGCAATGCCCATTATTTGTAATCCATTGAGGTTTTCTTGAATCGTGAAAGCGGCTAGAACAGCAGTCAAGGCAGGATTAGCGGCTCCAATCATGGCGGCTCGACTTGCCCCAATTAGACGAATCCCAAAATTATTAAGAACATGGCCAGCAAAGGTAAATAGAGCAGAAAGGAGAGAACCGATCCAAATGGGCAGCCAAGGGAGATCCATCGTGGACGGTGGCCAAATGAATAAACTGATCGCTGATAATACTAAGGTTACTGCAAAGCTCAACCAAGTAAACGGCACAGGATGGATACTGGCAAAGGATTGTTGGGCAACAACGGTGTAACCCGCATAGGCAATTCCTGACGCGATTCCCATAATGATGCCTAACCAAGTTTGATGGGCTTCGGCGTGAGAATGGTAAGGAATGATCAGCAAAGTTCCCACTAGGGTTAAAAAGATTACGCCCCAGCGCAATAATGTTGGGATATCGCCAAATAATCGCCAGGATAGGAGCGCAGTAAAGATAGGATAAGTAAAAAAGAGGGTCAGGGCAATTCCTGTGGGAATCAGGCTAATGGAGATATAGAGCAACACCAAATAGAGAAACATCAAAAACCCGCATCCCAGCGATCGCGTTAGGGTGGGATACTGTTTGAGCCGCACCAGTTGAACCATATCTGTCCAAGTGTGGGCATAGAGACGGGTCGCAACCAGAGCCATTAGGGGAACCACGCAAATCATCCGCAACAGGAGTAAGAGTAAGGAATCGTTCAAAGTTGAAGAAACAAATCCCCCAATTTCCCAAATTCCTAATAGATTCTGTTGAGCAAAGAGAATACGGACAATAACGTTTTGAAAGCAAAATAAAAAGGCGGCTAGAAGAACAATGAAAAAGCCTGCCATGTGGGTAATAGTTTAGAAAAGACGGATTCAATCATAGCGGAGAAAGATCGACCGAATCAATCTCTACTTTGACTGAGCTAGGCTGCTAGGTGACTGATTGAAATTAAATCTAAAATGTGGGATGGGCATCTTGCCTGTCGACAAGCAATAATTAATGCACTGTGTTATTGTTTTATTTTTAAGAGATAAACTTTAAAAATGTTTCTTTGGCTTCAAAAAATCATTCAAAAACAGAATTTTCTTAAAACCCATTCTTTATTGATTTTAATTTCTGTTAGTAGTTTAATTTTATTTATAGCCAGTAGTCTTAAACATATTTTATATCAGTCTACGGCTTTTGATTTAGGCTTTTTTGATCAAGCGATTTATTTAATCAGTGTGAATTTACCGCCCATTGTTTCCTTTAATAATATTCATATTTTAGGAGACCACGCAGCTTTTATTTTTTATCCGATTAGTTTACTTTATAAACTTTATCCCTCGGTTTATTGGTTGTTTGCGATTCAGGCGATCGCGTTATCAATTGGAGCATTACCAGCTTATTTGTTAGCTCAACAATCTAATTTAAACCCAAAACAATCCTTGGCGATCGCGGTTGTGTATTTGCTCTATCCCTTAGTTTTTAATGTAAATTTATTTGATTTTCATCCTGATGTCATTGCCTTACCTGCTTTGCTTTGGTCGGTATGGGCAGCACGAGAGCAAAAATTAGGTCAATTTCTCGGCGCGATCGCGATTATTTTAAGTTGTAAAGCCGTGTTAGGGCTAACCGTTGCTTTTCTAGGAATTTGGTTATTGATTAATCAAAAAACTAGGCTGTATGGACTCATTGCATTAATAACAGGAACGGCTTGGTTTTTCATTGCAACCCAAATCATTATTCCCCACTTCCGCACTCAGGAACTAGCCGGAATTTCTCGCTATAGTTTTTTAGGCAATTCGGTTTCCGAAATTTTGTTAAATTTAATTCTTAAACCCCAATTAGTTCTCAGCTATTTATTCACAGGCGTTAATTTTGGCTATCTTTTGCTTTTATGTATTCCCTTATTGTGGGGGCTTTCTTGGCGACATCTTGATCCCTTAATTCCTGCGTTGCCTGCGCTTTTTCTGAATTTATTAAGCGATTACGATGGTCAAAAAGATTTATTAACGCAATATTCCTTACCCATTTTTCCCTTTTTATTGTTAGCTGTTATTGCTGCTTTAGCTGATGGTAAAACCTTAATTTGTCGTCCCCGTTGGATTATTTTATGGTCTTTAGTCAGCTTTTTTGCCCTCGCCAAAGTGGGCTTTTTTACCTCTCGTTATCTCACTTCTATTGATACTTGGCAAGCGACTAATTCCGCGATCGCGCAAATCCAAACCCAAGGTGGTATCTTAACTTCAGCCGAAATTTCTCCCCATGTTACCCATCGTCCCTTAGTCAAAATGGCAACTGATGGCTCTGAAACCTTAGATTTTAATCAATTTGAATATATCTTATTAAATAAACGTCATCCAGGTTGGCAAAGTTCTCCGGAATTAATTAATCAAATTCTGCAAAAGGTAGAAGGAAATCCGAAGTTTCGTAAAATTTATTCTCAAAATGATGTCAGTTTATTCCACCAAAATTCGATCTAATAAAGTTGATTGTTTGAATAATTACAATTAGCGTAATTTAAAAAAGAATATGGATAACTAACTATGAATAAGGTAATGATTAAAACATATTGAAGCAATAAAAAAAGAAGAGATTATTGCTTAGTATCTCTTCTTATAAAATGAATAAAAATTAATTAAAACTATAGATTAGGAGGTAAAAGTACTTGATCAATCACATGAATTACACCATTACTTGCATCTACGTCGGCTGATGTCACCTTAGAGGAACCAACCATTACTTTTTCATTTTCGATACTGACTTTAACGGGGCTGCCCTCTAATGTTTTGACTTCTCCGGGTTTGATCTGACTCGAAGTTATCTCTCCAGACACCACATGATAGGTCAGAATTTTTTGCAATTTCGATTTATTTTCGGGCTTGAGTAAGCTTTCTAGGGTTTCTTTCGGTAAGGCCGCAAAGGCTTTATCCGTAGGAGCAAAAACCGTGAATGGGCCTTTTCCTGACAGGATTTCTACTAAACCGGCTGCTTTGACAGCTGCAACTAGAGTTTTAAAAGAGTCATTAGCGGAAGCCACTTCCACAATGGTTGCCGTTGAAGTCGCTTTATTCTTATTCGCCTCTGCCATCAGGGTTGAAGAGGATGTCACGGAAGCTTTAGATTGGGGGCAATTTTCTGCATTTACCGCAACATTGGGTAAGAAAGCCGTCGCTCCAAAAGTGACCAAACCTAAATAGAGAGGGAAAGATTGATATTGTTTAAAAAATTGCATGGTGAGTTGCCGAGTTTGTAACAAAATATTAATTAATATTAAGCTTAGTCTCTGGGCTTGGTTACAATTCTAATTTTTTGCCAGTTTCTAAAATGTCTACTTGACTCTAATCAATTTTTATTTTTCTTCTAGCGACTTAAGAGAGCTTCGACTTAATCCATAGGTAAGGATTCAAAAACGGGACAATAACCTTCAGGCGTAACGCGAAAACCTGCTAACGGTGATAACGGATTCCAACAGCGTTGATGGCGGTAGTGGAGACAACGACTGCAACAATCAAGATCTTCTAGGCGTTTTTCTTCCTTAGCTTGGGTGCGTAATTCTCGCTGGGAAATTCCCCGTAATACTAATTCTTCCCCCTGCCAACGGGCTTCGACAATGCCAGTATCGGCAAACTGATACCAACGGGGATCTTGGGTAATGACCGTATCTAGGGTTATGGCGATCGCGGACTCGATTTCGCTGACTTCCCCTTCATAGAGCGAGGGCACAGGCGGAGTCGGTTGAATAAATTGTTCCCCAATGGGTAATTCGACTAAGTTTCCAGAAGCAGGAGAATGCAATTGATAGCGATTTTGTAATTCTACTAACCCCGTTAAATCTTGAATATCGGTGGATGAACCATGCACAAAAATGACGTGTTGGGGTCGCAGGTTGTGGATCAACTGGGTCGTGTTACGGACATCGCTATGGTCGGCTAAGAGGTAAGTTTCGATCTGTAAATGTTCATATTGGGCTAGAGCGACAGCAAATCGATCCGCATCATCTTCAGAAATTAATATTCGCCAAGGACGGTCTTCAGGGAAGGCCTCAAAAAAGCTGGAGAGTTGATCGGTCAAAACAATACAGGGCTTTTCCTCAAAGGTTGGTAAGGTATGCAAATCAAAAGGACGTAAACGCGGACAGATCCGCTCATCCCAAAATAGGGGTTGATGTTTAGCAAAATTTTGGACGGCTAGGGGCAGTTGCGGAATTAATTGTTCGTAGCGATCGCAGGTTTCTACTAACCGACCCGTTACCCAAATATCCAAATCCCGCCCCGTAAATTGATGGTGAGAGCGTAATAATTTGAGAACTTCTTGCCCAATCCCTAAAATCGGAACAGGTAATAAAACACTTTGCCCCTGTTGCAAAGCCTCGTCAATTTGTTGCATTAACTGCTTTTCTTGCTGCCGTCGGTGGGGATGTCGCCGGGTTCCGTAGCTGCTTTCAATAATAAGCACATCAGGAGCCAAACCCCGCAAGGTTTCAATCGATAACCCTTCGACCAATTGCAGATTCGACAACGAAAAGTCACCCGTATATAACACCTTATAGGTGCGTTTGGGTAATTGATAGGTTAATAAAACCATTGCTGCCCCTGGTAAGTGACCCGCAGGCAATAATTCAGCCGTTAGATTTTCAAACAGTTGAATCGGCGATCGCCAGGCTAAAGGGTGACAAAAATCGGCATCGAGAGATTCATTGGGCCAATTAATGGGTAACAGTTGGGCCGTCACTTCACTGGTATAAACCGGCAGTTTCGGGAAACATTGGTGTAAATCAAGTAACCCCCTCGCGTGGTCAGCATGGGCATGGCTACAAAAGACCACATCCGCAGGAGCCATTCCTTCTGTTTGTAATGGAGCAATATCATACAGTCCACAATCAAGCAGAATACGATAGGGGCCTAAGCGCATCAAAAGGCTGATCCCATCCTGAGCGTGACCAATACTGTAGGGATAAAAGGAGAGAATGGATTGTTGATCAGATGCTAGCGGACGCGGTTTACCCATAAACTCTGGTACTTAACGCCAGAAAACGGCACTTTTGACAAACGCTAATGAGCAGAACCGTTACCATCGTAATTGTCAGAGTCGTAAAAGCCGTTTTTGGTTGCAAAAAAGAGGGATGAGACGATAAATAGACCCGTTAATACTGCCATGATTAATTTAACATCCATAGAAATTTAGGCTCCTCACCCAATGATTTTAATGGTTAAATACTATCGTGTTTTTCCAAGATACCCGAAATATAACGGATTGCCTTAATAGTTATCTCAATTTTAACCCATCTTAAAAAATGACAGGGGTGAGTAAAGTTGATGATTGAGTTTCCTAACCGTCCTCAAGTGGTTAATTCGGCGATCGCTTCGGCTAGGTCAAATAGGGGAGCAAGAACCATTTCATAGGGAAAGGATTGCTGCTCTGTATCAGGTTCATAACTTTCCACATAAATCGTTAAATTGCCCCGATCAGGATGATTTTGACAAGGATCTAATCTCAAAGTTAAGCGAGACCCATCGGTAAAGACTAACGCTAAGCCTAATTGCTCGATCTGTTGGAACTTGGCAGCATCATAAAAACTGAGGGGTTGGCTATAGGCGACTTGATAGCGGCCATATTCTTTCCCTTTTAAATTAAAACTACCGAGATTTTGCAATTTTTCGTAGAGGGGAGGGAGGTAAAAATTATCGTAAACTTGGCAGCCATGATAATTGCGTCCGTACTGTTGCCAATGCTTCTGGACGATTTGCAGAATTGTTTCTCGACGAATGGCCAAAATATTCAGCCAGAATAATAGGGGCCAAATGGGATCGGCTTCTCGACTGTAGTTAGCGCCGATCTGGCCTTCCTCGTTACCGGCAAAGGTTACGCCCTGGGTATCCATCAGTTGACTCATCAACAGCCATTCACTAGGAGTTTCATAGCAAGGAATATTGAGATTTTGGCAGACATGATCGATCGCCACACTCCCAAATAGCGATCGCGCGGCGGCATTAACATTTCCTCGATAACCAGGAATCAGGGGCGTATTGGCCATCATAATCGCGAGACTATCACTAGCCGTGACCCCAATATGGGTTCCAAAAATGCCGTACTGATCATTGGATAACACGCAAGTCAGGTCAGGCGGATCAATTTTCCAGCCTAAATTCGTCGTTCCAATCAACGGATCGAGAATGGTAGGAGCCATTTCAAAATTGACTGTCCCTGGAAATAAACCTAAATTTTTTTCTAATAAATGTTGAGTATAGGCATAATTGGTGGGGTCAAGACAGGTTACGCCAACCCGAAAATTTTGTTGTTTTAAAAACTGATGAATACTATCAAAATCAAAGATCGAAGCCATCAATCTTCCATAAATCGCCGCCGAATTAATCAGTTCGACCTCTAAGGTATCTAGGGCAAAGATGCCAATACGATTGAGGGCAATATCCCGTACTTCAGAAATGTAATAATTTTGGATAATTTGCGCTCGTGAATGGCTTCGAGAACGGTTAAGGATGCCTTGGTTCCACTGCTTAAATAATAATCGAGATGCAGATCTCCACCGTTGACTGAGGGATGAATGTTAATTAAGATACCGGCGATCGCGGTATGGCGACGGATTAAATAGGAAGCGATCGCAGGAGACAGTAAACCTTGAGTGCCCACGATTACCCGACCAAACCCATTGGCTGCGGCTAATTTTAAAATGGTTTGTAGAAAGTGTTGCGTTAGGGCCTGACCATCCCCCCCCAAAACCAAGTCTGTCCTTTGCGATCGCTGAGAATATTAAAGAAACATTGGACAGCATTTTCTAAATAATGGGGTTGCTGAAAAACGGAAAGGGACTGACGAAGACCATGAGGCAAAAAATTTTGTTCAGCAAAGGGCTGGGTCGCTACTTGCATTGATAGATTTAGGTTAAACAGTCTGGATTAAGAATAACCCAGTTAAGGGATTTTCTTTCACCCTAACCCGTTACCAATCAACAATTCTCCCTCGTTCCGTTTCATCATTTTTACGCTCTCAACAGACCAACTCAGACAAATGCGAGTAACCGATACTTAGTGTTACATTTTGGTCTTCCCCTTTAAGTTAGATGTCCATCACATTTTTCTATGTTTGGATGGGAATAGGGCAGACTGTCACCACCTCAAAGCGATAAAAACGATTCTTTATCGTAACGATCTTGTTTAGAATTTATGAAATCATCATTATTGGAAAAATATAATATTAATATTATCGGTAATGTGAAAGCAGAAGAAACCCTAGTATTTACTCATGGTTTTGGAACCAATCAAACCGTTTGGCGTTTTATTGTGCCCGCTTTTCAAGAGCAATATCGCATTGTCTTATTTGATTGGGCAGCCAATAGCGTTTCTTCCCATCCCAATTTTGATGTTAGACAATACCGCGATTTATCAGATTATACCAATGATTTTATTGACATTTTTCATGCACTAGAGCTGAAGTCCGTTCATTTAATTGCCCATTCTGCCAGTTGTATGGTTGGTACGTTAATTGCTGCCAAAGAGCCTGAACTCATTAAAAGTTTCGTGTTTATTGCCGCTTCTCCTCGCTATGTGAATGATCGAGAGTATATCGGGGGGCTAACCCAAGTTAGGGTGGGGAAAATGTTAGATGAAATTTCACTGAATTATATAAACTGGGTGCGTACGTCTTCTCCGATGTTTATGAATAGTTCTGAGCAACCTTCTTTAACGGAAGAATTTGCTCAATGTCTTTTGGAATTACATCCCAATTTTGCTTTTGTTACGTTTCGTATGCTCTTAAGTCTTGATTGTCGTCAACAGGTCAAACAATTGAATGTTCCTGTCTTAATTATTCAGCCTAAAAATGACTTTTTTGTGCCCATTCAAGTAGGAGAATATTTACATCAGGCCATCAAAAATAGTCAACTATATTTAATTGAAGGAAAAGGTCATTTTCCCCACATGACCAGCCCTCAGGAAGTGGGTCAAGCGATCGCGGAATTTTTATCCCATCAGGTCGTCCCCCAATCCCAACCCGCTTAATTACGGCAAATTACTAGGAGAATTCTCGGTTTCTAAATTATTTTCTACGGTTGGCGCGGGGCTAACTTTGGCACGATACAACAGTTTTTGGTCTTGCCGATAGCCCACATAACGAACAATAACAGGGCTACCTGGCTCGGTGTTACCGTCCATGAGTTGATGCCATTGCGGATCATATACAATCGTTTCTCCAACGGACGCGATCGCTTCGACTTGCCATTGATTGAGTAAATTCGCGAAGGGTTTAACCAGAGGCAACAATTTGACCGCAGGAAAATCAGGATTCTTTTGGGCAGCCGCAGCAGCCGTCGGCCATTGCAATAACCAGGATTCTAAAATACTCAGGGCTTGTTGTTGAAATTCTTGTTTTAATGTTTCTTTTTGGTCTTCCAGTTGTTGTTGCAGTCGTTGATATTCAGTTTGTAGGCGTTGAATCTCTTGGGTTTGATCGATTTCAGGGGCGCGATCGCTGATACTTGCTTGAGGCTCTGTAACAGGTGGCAATAACTCAGGATGGAAATAGGACAGGATAGCTTCAGGCGAAAGTTTTAAGGCTTGGGCTAACTTTACCAAGGCTTCAACGGACATTTTCGGCAATAAGCCATACTGAATGCGGGACAACTGCCAACCGGAAAGCCCTGAAATTTCCCGTAATTCATCCAGATTTACAATGCCTGCTTGTTGCATCAGTTCCGTTAATTGGGCGGCATAGGGGGGGATTTTTTTCATTGTTTTTTGTCGTAGGGGTATATTCCTATGATGGGTTACGATGAGAGCATAAGAATTAATTTTTATTTTATTTTTAAGAAAATTATTTCAACTACAATCACTCAGTCTTGATGAAGATAGAAAAAGGCGCAGAACCAATAATAGCTTAGGAGAAAATATAATGCTAACGACACCTATCAATAAAACGCTCTATGATCAAGATTTTTATTTATGGATACAAACGACTTTACAACTTTTACAAGAAAGAAAGCTTGATCAATTAGATATTGAAAATTTGATTGAAGAAATCGACAGCATTGGTAAAAGTGAAAGGAAAGAATTAAAAAGCCGATTAGTGGTTTTAATAGAACATTTATTAAAACTTCAATATTGGACAAACGAAAAAGCGGATAATGCGAGAGGTTGGCGAAATACGGTTGTCGAACAAAGACGACAAATTTTATACACGTTGGAAGATAGCCCTAGTTTAAAATCTTTTTTAGAGGAAATTTTTTTAAAATCCTATCAAGACGCTAGAAAAGATACTTTGAGAAAATATCAACTTTCTCCAACGCTTTTTCCTGAAGATTCGCCCTTTTCTTTATCTGAAATTCTTGATTCTGATTTTATTCCTTAACTTTCGGCGATCGCGAAATATCTGGGTTTAAGTCTGGTTTTAACGCAAATTGTAATTGAAATGGATCCCAAAAACTGGACAGAAAAAGGAAGGGTGGTAAGCTCGAATCAAGAAAACCAAGGAGTGAGATGAGCAACCCGAAAAAACAGTACAGTGCCCAGTTCAAAACCAAAGTTACCTTAGAAGCGATTCGAGGAGAAAAAACGGTTCCTGCATTAGCCAGTCAATATCAAATTCATCCGACCGTTATTAACGGATGGAAACGGAAAATGCTGGAACAAGGCCGTCAAATATTTGAGGGAAAAAGCAAAGTAAAACAAACTCAAGAAAAAACGCAAAGCCAGATAGATGAACTGTATCGGCAGATAGGACAGCTAAAAGTAGAACGGGATTCTTTAGCGAACAGGTCGGCACAATTGGGCTTGCCGACCGAAAGACCTTGGTAGACCCTGACCATAAGAAATTAAGTATTCAACGTCAATGTGAATTGTTAGGAGTAAATCGTTTAAGTTACTATTACCAAGCGAAAGAAACAAGCTCAGAAGAATTCACCTTATTGAGGTTGTTAGATGAACAATACCTAAAAACTCCCTTTTATGGAAGCCGAAAGATGGCAGAATATTTAAAATCATTGGGGTATTGTATTAATCGGAAAAGAGTCATCAGGCTGATGAATAAGCTAGGGTTACAAACAATTTATCCAAAGCCCAAAACAACAATGCGTAATCCAGACCATCAGGTTTATCCGTACTTATTAAGGGAGGTAGAAGTCGAAAAAGCAAATCAAGTATGGTGTACCGATATCACCTATTTACCAATAGGAAAAGGGCACTATTATCTAGTAGCGATAATGGACTGGTATAGCCGAAAAGTATTGTCATGGAGAATAAGCAACACAATCGATGTGTATTTTTGTCAGTCAGCATTGGAGGAAGCTTTATGTAATTATGGCAAACCCGATATCTTTAATAGTGACCAAGGGAGTCAATTTACATCCAAAACATTTACGGAATGTTTAAAGAGAGAAAACATCTGCATTAGTATGAATGGAAGAGGGGTGCATCCCACTTAGGGTAGTACAGCCGAATTACCAATAGGCTATGAGAGA
>CAYZWO010000104.1:3314-15095 GCA_964482215.1 uncultured bacterium | reverse complement strand
ACTCAAACCTATCCGACTTCGACCCGAACCCAAGCAACGGTAGCAGTAGGGTCTCCTATGAAACGTTCTCGCACCTATTCTCAACCGACCAATGACGTAACCGCAGAATTTGAAGAAGAAGAAACAGCCCAACCTAATCCGTTTATTACCTGGTTTGTTTTGCCGCTCATTTTTTTAATCATTATTGTTGGTGGGGTAGCCCTGGGTTATTTGCTGGTTCAAAGACAACGGATGCAACCGCCTCCCCCAACACCGATGGAAAGTGTTCCGACTCCTACTCCAGAAACCTATTCAACCCCAACGCCCACGCCTCAACCTGTCTTTACACCAACGCCTGTTCCGACTCCCGTTCCTACACCTGTTCCGACTCCCGTTCCTACACCAACACCCACGCCGGAAATCGTTCCTAGTCCTGATGTTCCAGCTAGCCCCGAAAATCCAGAGACGGCCCCTAGTCCGGTAGAAAGCCCGACAAATGAGGCAACTCCTGCCCCTGAAAATACGCCTGCGGTAGTGCCAACGCCTATCCCCTCCATTGTCATTCCAACTCCTGTGCCAACTCCGCTTCCTACTGTTAAGCCAACGGTTAATATGCCACCGGCTCCACCTGCGGGAGAGAAAACAGCTAACTAATGAATAATTTATAGTGGATAATTGATAATTTTTATATATTTAACGAAGTGAGCAATTGATTACTTATTTTTTAAATCTTTCAAGATTACTTACTAACTCGCTATTGTTAATTGTTAAATGACGCTTGACCCCAATTCTCAAACGAACTCGTCTAGCACCGAGCCTAATCGCACTGCTAATTTGCCATCAATCGTTGCAGAGACTTCTTCATCTTTAATTCCTCCGCGATCGCCGCAACCCCCTTTTTTCAATCGGAAAGTAGAACCGTCTAACCCTTGGTTGTTGTTGTCTTCAGTAGGACTAATGGCGATTGGTCTAATTTTCCAGTGGGCTTGGTTGGGATTCACCGCGTCGATTGTTGTGTTGATGCTATCGCTTCAGGTGATTTTGCCATCTGTTCAACGCTGGATTCAACGGTACTTTACCCCCCAGGAGCGGCGATCGCTGATTGGAGGAGTCAGTTTATTTTTGGCGATCGCGGTCTTAGCCAAATATGTGGGCTTGTATGATCTCATCAGTCAATGGTTAGCTCAATTTAAATATGATGAATTTGGCTCCTGGGCTGAATGGGTCGGGGCGTTAGGACAAATTATGATTGCCGTATTAGCGGTGTATGTCGCCTGGCAACAGTATGTCATTTCTAAAGATTTAACTATTCAACAAAATCGCATTACCCAACAGCAAACCATTGATGCTTATTTCCAAGGGATTTCCGATTTAGCCTTAAATGAAGAAGGAATGTTAGAAGATTGGCCCCAGGAACGGGCTTTTGCAGAAGGACGAACTGCCGCTATCCTAGCTAGTGTGGATGCCAGCGGAAAAGCTAAAATTTTACGATTTTTGTCTCAAGCCAAGCTACTGAGTCCCATTCAGCGGGATTATTATCTGGGTCGTCCGATTTTTGATGGATTAGGGGGTTATCAAGAAGATCGGGTTCAGGGAATACGGGTGATTAATTTAGGGGTGATGTTAGTCGGAGCAGATTTGTCTTACCAAGATTTACGCTGGGTTGATCTCAGTGAGGTGTACTTGATTCGCGCCAATTTAGCCCATACGGATTTAGTCAAAGCCAATTTATCCCGTGCAGTGCTTTACGAAGCCAATTTGGAAAATACGGATTTGAAAGGAACTCGTTTATTTTACGGATCGATGGAAACGGCCAGTCCTCGCGATCGCGCCCATCCACCCAACTATGAAACGGGAGAATATACCGGAGCCGTGGTAGAAAATGCCAACTTAAACGGCGTAAAAAATATGACTGAAGAACAACGCTATTATTGCTGTGCTTGGGGAGGAGAACTAACCCGCAGAACCGTGCCTGGCGGCTGTGAAGGAATTGAAAATAAATTGGGACGTTAAGTGAGGTAATAAAGAAAATTAAATTATTTAGTGGAATTAGAATACCATTTTTGATACCATGTCTGCATTTTTTCAATTTCTTGGTTTTGCGCTTTAATAATTGCTTGAGCTAAGGTTTTCATTTCAGGATGTTTGGCATTCCACAATAAATGTTGCGCCATCATAACAGCCATCTGGTGATGGGGAATCATTTCTTCAATAAAAACTTGATCGAAATTTTTGGCATTGCGTAAAGCCGTTAAATCCGTATTCATATTCATCATTCCGCAACCCATCATTCCACCGCCGCCCATCATTCTGCCTCGACCAGAAACATTATTAGAAGTATTAAAGCTTGGCGCAGTTCTGCCATACCACTGTTTATACCAAGCTTGCATTTGCTGAATTTCTTGGCTTTGACTGGTTTTAATATTTTTCGCCAATTGCTTGATTTCGGGTTGCTGGGCACGGGTTAAGGCTAAATCGGCCATCGCGATCGCGCCTTCATGGTGAGGAATCATCATGATAATAAAACGCTGATCATCCATCATGCCCATGCTTCCATGACTCATCCCTGGAGAGAGGTTCGGGGGTGATGGTTTAGGGGTTACTTGAGCAGATAAAGCTTTGATATTTATAAAAGAAAAGAAAAATAACGCTATGAGATTTAAACCGTAAAAGCCAAACGGAAAAAACTGTTTTAATTTACTTTTCATAAATTTTTGTTCAAAATCTTTTAAATATCCGTCAATAATCGAATAAGAATCAAGTTTGACAATACGTCGATTATAGCGAGATTGATTTTAGCTAATGCTTGATGGCCAAAATGCTTCACAATTATTTATTGATGATTTCGTTCTAATTGACTTTTTAAATTCGATTAATCGCGCCATCAATTGTTTTTTGAATTATTTTTAGTGAAATTCTAAGAAAATTATTAAATCTTCAAATATTTAATTATTTTTATGTCATCTGCCTTCATTAATATAGAGAATCAAGCCCTTCATCAGTCTTTAATCATTAACCCGCCTACAACTGGATTATCTCTAAGAGGAAAAATTCGTGTCCCTGGGGATAAATCCATTTCCCATCGAGCATTAATGTTAGGCGCGATCGCGGAAGGAGAGACAGTCATTGAAGGCTTGTTACTCGGAGAAGACCCATGCAGTACCGCCAGTTGTTTTCAGGCAATGGGGGCGAAGATTTCAGAATTAAATAGCGAAAGAATTATTGTTGAAGGGATTGGGTTAAATAAATTACAGGAACCCGTTGATGTTCTCAATGCAGGCAATTCGGGAACAACGATCCGTTTAATGTTGGGATTGTTAGCGGCCCAATCAGGAAAATTTTTTACGGTAACGGGAGATAATTCCCTGCGATCGCGGCCCATGTCACGGGTAATTAAACCCTTACAATACATGGGGGCAGAAATTTGGGGACGAAAACAAAATACCTTAGCTCCCTTAGCCGTTCAAGGAAAATCCTTAAAACCGATTCATTATCAATCCCCCATTGCTTCTGCTCAAGTTAAGTCCTGTATTTTATTAGCAGGATTAATGACTGAGGGGGAAACAACTGTTACGGAACCAGCCTTATCGCGAGACCACAGTGAACGAATGCTTCAGGCTTTTGGGGCAAAGTTAAGCATTGATTCGGAAACCAACAGCGTCACGATTTTTGGGCCTGCCAACTTACAGGGACAAAAGGTTGTCGTCCCAGGAGACATAAGTTCTGCGGCTTTTTGGTTAGTCGCTGCCTCCATTGTGCCCGATTCCGATCTGTTAATTGAAAATGTGGGCATTAATCCGACGCGAACCGGCATTTTAGAAGTTTTAAAAGAGATGGGAGCTGATATTACAGAAGAAAATCCCCGTATTGTTACAGGGGAACCTGTTGCCGATTTGCGAGTTAAATCGAGTCAACTTAAGGCTTGTACCATCCAAGGCGAAATTATTCCCCGCTTGATCGATGAAATTCCTATTTTGGCGGTTGCTGCTGCATTTGCGGAGGGAACGACTCGGATTCAAGACGCGGCCGAACTACGGGTTAAAGAAAGCGATCGCCTAGCGGTGATGGCGAAGGAATTAAATCGCATGGGAGCCAAAGTCACAGAATTCCCCGATGGCTTAGAAATTCAAGGCGGTTTTAGTTTAACTGGAGCCGAAGTGGATAGTGATACCGATCATCGGATTGCCATGAGCCTCGCGATCGCGGCCTTACAAGCTCAGGGAAAAACTACCATTCATCGCGCCGAGGCAGCAGCCGTTTCCTATCCTAAATTCATTGAAACTCTACAACAGGCTTGTCAGTCTAGTTAAAAAAAACGTCGAGTTACCTTGTCAACACACTATTTGAAAATCTTAAGGGGAGCTGCTAGCCCTTATTTTTCAATAGGTTTATAGTCCATCTTAACCTTATTTTAAACTATTTTTAAAATTCAC
Organism: uncultured bacterium; assembly: GCA_964482215.1. Lineage (GTDB taxonomy): Bacteria > Cyanobacteriota > Cyanobacteriia > Cyanobacteriales > Microcystaceae > Snowella. Next base: position 10,683 of record CAYZWO010000104.1, on the reverse strand, counting down.
AGAGGCTAAATGAAAATTTAGTCTAACTATGATTGAAAAGAATCAACATTTTATGCATATAATAACTAATTATTTTTTATTTGATAAAAATGATAGTTCCTTCCGTTAATGACTATTTATCCCGACAGGCGTTTTTTAACGTCCAGTTAGGAGGAAGGCATTTAATTAAGTCTATAGAAACCCCTAGTGATTCCGTTTCCCCTTTAGTGAGTATCATTACGGTTGTTTTTAATGCAGAAAATAGCTTGGCAAAAACCATTGAAAGCGTTATTCAGCAGACTTATAACAACATTGAATATATTATTGTTGATGGTGGAAGTACAGACCAAACCTTATCTATTATAAAAATCTATGCAAACTATTTAAGTTATTGGATGAGTGAACCTGATCAGGGTCTTTATGATGCCATGAATAAAGGAATTGCCCTGAGTCGTGGTTCTCTTGTGGGTCTGTTAAATGCGGGGGATGCCTATGAACCGAACGCGATCGCAACCATCGTTAAACATTGGCAATCTCAAAACTCTCCCCAGTCCGCTATTTTGTCGGGAAATTGTCATATTCTGGCGGAAGATCATCAGCACTATTTCTTTGCCTCAGGCAATCCCAAAAGATTACCAATACGAATGATCCCCCATGCTTCGGTTTTTGTAACTAAGTCCGTTTATGAATCCTTGGGGTTATTTAATCTCAATCTTAATATTGCTAGCGATTTTGAATTTTTATGTCGCTGTTACCAAGCCCAAATTCCTTTTCATTTTATTAATGAGGTTCTTGTCGTTACAGAACCCAGGGGAGTATCGGGCAATTATTACAAAAGTGAATTGGACTATGCCCAAGTTCGACTGCATTATGCCTTTATTTCCCCTTGGACAGCGATCGCCTTAAGTCTTCACTCTTTCGCCAGTATTACCGTTCATCAGGGTTTAAAAGTTTTAGGATTATGGCACTTTATTGAGAGAAAAAGATATGCAGGCTCCCGTTAGCGTCATTATTCCGTGTTATAAATGCTCCCACACGATTGAGCAGGCAGTCAGTTCTGTTGCCCAACAAACCCTGCTGCCATCGGAAATTATTTTGGTTAATGATTGCAGCCCTGATCAAACTTTGGAAGTACTGAAAAATCTACAGAATACCTATGGTAAAGACTGGATCACAATTATTGATCTGCCTCACAATGTCGGGCCAGGCACAGCACGGAATTATGGCTGGGAAGCAGCAACCCAAGAGTACTTGGCTTTTTTAGATGCAGATGATATTTGGCATTCTCAAAAACTAGAAATTCAATGTACTTGGATGTTGAAGAATTCTAATATTAATTTTTCAGGCCATCCTTTTTTTATTTATAAAGATATTCACGATTTAAGCCCTGATATTTTAAAGGGGTTAAACCAAGAGCCGAGAATCATCTCTAAGACCCAGATCTTAACATCTAATCCTTTTCCAATATCTGGCTGGTTATTTAAACGCTCCTTGAACAAAAAATTTAAACCTTACTATCATTGCGAAGATTATCTTTGGTTATTAGAAAATTTTTTTACAATTCATAAATTAGCTTTTTTTGACTTACCTCTATGTTATTCTCTAAGAGCACCCTATAGTAAAGGGGGCTTATCAGGAAATCTTTGGAAAATGGAAAAAGCTGAACTTCAAGTTTACCAAACCATTTGGCAAGAAAATTATATTTCTTCTCTAGAATATGGAGTAATTAGTATTTATTCTTTTGCTAAATATCTTCGTCGTCTATTCTTAACGATTTTGAATCCTTTTTAATTTTATTAATTTAACCCATGAAAATCCCTGAATCATTTATTGATTAGATCGTATGAGAATTCTTCAGATCTGTAACTTGCCAAGCTTTATCAAGCAACACCTCCGTCGTCATATTGACCATTTAACTTCGTTAGGGTTCACTGTGGAAAGTGTGTGTCCTGATGATGTAGAAATTGAGGAATTAAGGCAAGAAGGTTATATCGTTCATACGATGGCGATTGATCGTTCTATTGATCTGGTTTCTAATTATAAATGCATCATGAATTTGGTTAAATTAATTAGAAAAAACCGTTATGATATTATTCATGTTCATAATCCTGTCGCCGCTTTATTAGGAAGAATTGCTGCTAAAGTTGTTGGTGTTAAAGCAATTATTTACACTTCTCATGGGTTTTATTTTCATGACTTAACGCCACCGCTTCAATATTTTGTTTTTTGTAGCATTGAAATTTTAGCATCTTATATTACAGATCTGATTTTTTCGGTTAATCACGAAGATATTAATGTTTTGCTGAAGACGGGGTTTTGTCCTAAAGATAAACTCTGGTATTTGGGCAGCGTTGGTGTTGATTTAAAAAGATTTAATCCTGCCCGAATTTCTCCCGAACATCAACACAATTTACGACAATTTTTTAAGATTTCCGAGCAAGCCTATCCGATTATTGGCACAATAGGACGTATTAATGAGAAGAAAGGAAGTTTATATTTTATTGAAGCAATCCATGAGTTGCGATCGCAATATCCCCAGGTTCAAGCCTTAATTATTGGAGAAGAAGTTAGCTCTGATCCCGATGGTTGTAGAAATCGCGTCATAGAAAGAATCCAAGAATTGAATTTAGAATCCCATATTACGCTGACGGGCTATAGAGAAGATGTCCCTGAACTGCTGAGTTTAATGGATATTTTCACGCTGCCCACTTTTACCCATGAAGGATTACCCAGTGCCGTGATTGAAGCAATGGCCATGCAAAAACCTGTGATTGCCTCTAATATTCGGGGTTGTCGGGAAGCCATTGTTCATCAAAAAACAGGCTTAATTATTACGCCTAAAAGTACCCAAGCCTTAGCCAATGCGCTACGGCAGCTTTTAAAGAATCCTGATAAAGCGAAACAAATGGGCAGGGAGGGGCGAAAACGTGTCGAAGAAGAATACGATTTAAGACGGGTATTGAATCGTTTAACCGATGGCTACCGTTCCTTGGGCCTCGTTGAAGAAACAGCTTCGTATTCGCTGATTGAATCGAGTCAGATCTAGACAGGATTGAATAGAAGGTGATATGACATTTAGGTAAATCATGGGATAACTTTTTTGATCAACAGGAAAACAACAATGGCTAAAATCTCCGTTATTGACAAAATTCGTTTAGCAGTAGCGGTAGGAGTTGCCAAAACGGTAACGGCTTTCGTTCGTTGGTTTCGATTGGGGGCTGCAAGTGTCCTTCCTGGTGAAATTTCCCGTCGTTTGCATCCGCGTTTATTGGCCTTATTAACCGAACAAGTCAAATACGGTGTAATTTTGGTGGTTGGCACGAATGGAAAAACCACCACCTCGTTATTATTACGAACCATTTTAGAAAATCAAGGCTTTAAAGTTACCCACAATATTACGGGCGCAAATCTAATCAATGGCTTAATTACGGCCCTGTTAGTCGATGCCAATTTAATTGGTCAGTTGAAAACGGATTACGCCATTTTGGAAGTTGATGAAAATATTTTGCCGTTAGTGTTAAGAGACTGTCAGCCCCGTGTCATTTTGGCCTTAAATCTTTTCCGTGACCAGTTAGACCGCTATGGTGAAGTCGATACCATTAGTCGTCGTTGGCAACAAGCGATCGCGCCCCTGCCTGAAGAGACGTTAATTGTCGTCAATGCCGATGATCCGACCCTTTCCCATTTCGGACAACAGTTGAGCCAGACCGTTCGTTACTTTGGGCTGAGTGAACCCAAGCTGTATTTAGACGAAATTCCCCATGCCGTCGATTCAATTTATTGTCCCAAGTGTGGCCATCCTTTAGATTATCGCGGGGTTTATTTATCCCATTTAGGGGACTTTACCTGTCCGAGTTGTGGCTTTAGTAAGAGCCAACCGGCTTTTCACAGTAGCGAGTGGCCCCAAATTCTGATCGGTGTCTATAACAAATACAATACCCTGGCCGCAGGGTTAGTGGCTCAAGAGTTAGGCGTTCAGGCCGAATCGATTTTTAACAATATCAAGCGTTTTAAAGCCGCCTTTGGTCGTGCCGAAGAATTAACCGTCGATGGCAAAAAAGTGAGAATTTTGCTGTCTAAAAATCCTGTGGGGATGAATGAAACCATCCGAGCCGTTAATGATATTAAAGCGCAAGGCAAGGCTTCAACGACCCTATTAGTATTAAATGACCGTATCCCTGATGGAACCGATGTTTCCTGGATTTGGGATGTCGATACCGAGCAATTGGTGAAATTAGGCGGAACGTTTGTCGTTAGCGGCGATCGCATTTATGACATGGCCCTGCGTTTAGACTATAGCCGTGATCAATTAGAGGCTAACGGAACTGAATTTAAGCTGATTTTGGAAGAAAATCTCAGTAACGCAATTCAAAGAGCCTTAGAAGCAACCCCAGAGGACGAAACCTTACATATTATTCCCACCTATTCCGCCATGTTAGAGGTACGAGGTTTATTAACAGGGCAAAAAATTCTATAAACGGTGAATTATTGGGCCCCTTGATAATGTCGAATAATCTCTTTCGGGGTAATGACTCGATCCGATTTGCGACCCATAAAGAAAACATCACTCCCACTATCGATCCAATATTTTCGGGGAATCCAATAATCTAAATATTGCACCCAAAAAAAGAATAATTTGAAAATTTTGCCGATGGCATGGGAGCGAAATAAACTCCGCGTGAAATAATCAATTGTCCAAAGTAACTGCGTCCCTGGCCCTTCCGTTGCTCCCGACTGAATTAATTCAAAATTTTTAAAGAGATAGCGATGGCCACTTTCGGTAAAACGGGTAAAGTCATAGGCCCCTTCATGAACCTGCTGCAAAAAAGGCGTTTCTGAATACACCAGTCCGTTAGGTTTTAAGACGCGATAAATTTCAGCAACTACTTGATGGGGGTCTACAACGTGTTCTAAAACCACTTGAATAATGACACAATCGATTGATTCGTTGGCTAACGGAATTTGATGAGCATCAGCGACAAATTGAATAAGCGGTGAAGTATAAATATCGAAGCTAATCACTTTGAGAGCGGCATCTTCATAAAAGGGTTTCATCCCCCTTCCAAACGAACCGCCACCGATAATCAAAATTTTGGGTTGGGACGTTTGACTTTTTAGTAAAGCAATTAAGTGTTGAATGTTTTCATCCGTCAATTTTTTTTCAGGCGTTAATACTTTTTTGATAAATGCTTGAATTCCCTTGCGCTCTGGTCGAACCACGACGGACGAAGCACTATTGTTTAAGGTTTCGGTTTGATCGAGAACTGATTGAGAAAAATCAACTAAGATAGGTGTTTGGTTAATAATTTCATAGTGATAGTGTGGGTTCGCTTCTGCTGTATCCGTTACCAAAAATGAGTCTCTTAACTTTAAGGGAAGATTCGTTTTCGGACATCGGAGTAAATGCCAATATTCATCTTTCTTTGCCAACATTCTTTTGCTTTAGTCATTTCTTTAAATTTTGCTGCTTATTGTAATATAGTTTTTCACGGTATTCTAGCGATCGCTCAATCTCGACGTTTTGATGGTTCGTTGTCTGTACTAACGGAGAAAGGGGCAGATCAGGCAATGCAGTAGTTTCAAATTAGAGACATATTCTGATAATGAGTTTCTATCGAATCCCACTAAATTCGTAATCCATCAACCATCTAAAATAATTTAGTAAAATTCCATGCCAAGCTATACTAGGCTTGTAAATCTGTTTACAATCGTTAAGGGCTACGTCAATCGTGCCATTTCTATTTTTTATATAAAATCGCTTGTCATCCATTAACCAATCGGTAACATGAACGCAGGAATTGACCTTAGAAGTAGTTTTATTGAATCGCTCCAGGATTTGGGACTGCCCTCTGGCGTTGCTAAAGCCTTTTGGATTCCCCTCCCCTCCATTTTGATGATTATCGGCGCAACTGTCGGCGTTCTGGTAGTTGTTTGGCTAGAACGTAAAATTTCTGCGGCCGCTCAACAACGGATTGGCCCTGAATATGCTGGCCCGTTGGGAGTTTTGCAGCCTGTTGCAGATGGAATGAAGCTGGTTTTCAAAGAAGATGTTGTTCCTGCGAAGGCCGACCCTTGGTTATTTACCCTTGGCCCTATTTTAGTGGTCTTACCTGTCTTTTTGTCCTACCTGATTGTGCCCTTTGGACAAAACTTAGTGATTACCGATTTGAATGTCGGTATTTTTCTGTGGATTTCTCTTTCTAGTATTGCCCCAATTGGTTTATTGATGTCGGGCTATGCTTCTAATAATAAATACTCCCTCTTAGGGGGACTACGGGCCGCGGCTCAATCGATCAGCTATGAAATTCCACTGGCTTTTGCGGTGTTAGCGATCGCCATGATGTCCAATAGCCTCAGCACCATTGATATCGTTGACCAACAATCAGGCTATGGCATCTTAGGTTGGAATATTTGGCGACAACCCGTTGGCTTTTTAATCTTTTGGATTGCAGCCCTCGCTGAGTGTGAACGCTTACCCTTCGACTTACCCGAAGCGGAAGAAGAATTAGTTGCAGGCTATCAAACCGAATACGCAGGCATGAAGTTCGGTCTATTCTATGTGGGTTCCTACGTTAACCTGGTGTTATCCGCTCTCGTGTTTGCCGTTTTGTATTTGGGTGGTTGGGAATTTCCCGTTCCCCTCGATAAAGTCGCAGGTTGGTTAGGCGTGAGTGAAAACAACCCTTGGTTACAAATTGTGACCGCTTCTTTGGGAATCACCATGACCGTATTAAAAGCCTACTTTTTGATCTTTATCGCCATTCTTCTCCGTTGGACAGTGCCCCGTGTACGCATTGACCAACTCCTGAACTTAGGCTGGAAATTCCTGTTACCCGTTTCCTTAGCCAACCTTTTAATTACTGCGGCCTTAAAACTGGCTTTTCCTGTGGCTTTTGGTGGTTAGGAAGAACATTTGGATCTTCTAGCACTAACCCCAAACCGATGACCAGATTATTCACTTAAAAATCTCAACGTTAAGATAGCCAAGGACAAATCTATGTTCAACACCATTCTTAAACAAGTCAGCGATTACGCCAAAGAAACCGTTCAAGCCGCCAAATATATTGGGCAAGGTCTGGCCGTAACCTTTGATCACATGAGTCGCCGACCGATTACGGTTCAATATCCCTACGAAAAGTTAATTCCTTCAGAACGCTATCGCGGCCGCATTCACTTTGAATTTGATAAATGTATCGCCTGTGAAGTCTGCGTTCGGGTTTGTCCGATCAATTTACCCGTTGTTGATTGGGCTTTTAATAAACAAATCAAGAAAAAAGAACTCAAGCACTATAGTATTGATTTCGGGGTGTGTATTTTTTGCGGTAACTGCGTCGAATACTGTCCGACTAACTGTTTATCCATGACGGAAGAATATGAACTATCCACCTAT
>CAYZWO010000104.1:0-3304 GCA_964482215.1 uncultured bacterium | reverse complement strand
AAATTACGATAACGTTGCCCTGGGTCGTTTGCCCTATAAGGTCACTCAAGACCCGATGGTGACAGCCTTAAGAGAATTTGCTTACTTACCCAAAGGCGAAATTTCTCCCCACGATTTGCCCCCAGGCAGTCAACGAGCAGGAAAACGACCTGAAGAACTGATCAATGAATAAATCTCAGCAATCTAGGGGGAAATGAATCTTTTATAATTTTCTTCTAGATTGTCTTAGCGTTTACCTAAATTAAATCTATAAAAAAATAGCCGATTTATTTTTGAGTTGTTGGCATCCAACCTCGAAAATCTACAATTATTGAGGAGATAACCGTGAATTTAGCAGAAGGCGTACAAAGTGTATCCCTAATTATCCTGAGCATTATGCTTATTGGCTCCGCTTTAGGGGTCGTTTTATTATCCAATATTGTCTATTCTGCCTTCCTGTTAGGGGGCGTTTTTATTAGCATATCGGGTCTTTATATTCTGCTGAATGCGGATTTTGTCGCGGCGGCTCAAATTTTAGTTTATGTCGGCGCGGTTAACGTCTTAATTCTCTTTGCCATTATGTTGGTGAATAAACGGGAAGATTTTTCTAAAATGCCCAGCCGTTGGATTCGTAATCTGGCCACCAGCTTAGTCTGTATTGGTTTATTTGCGCTGCTTTCAACGATGGTTTTAATTACCCCTTGGTCAATTGCCGAGGTTCCTGCTATTCCTATTGACAATACTATTGTCGTTTTAGCAAAGCATTTGTTTAGTGACTTCCTTTTACCCTTTGAATTGGCTTCAGTTTTATTGTTAATGGCAATGGTCGGCGCGATTATTTTAGCCCGTCGTGATTTTATTCCCGAACCGCCTGCCGAAGAACCCACTGCAACGGCGTTAACCCTGCCTGAACGTCCCCGTGAGTTAATCTCCCTTGATAAATAATTGAATTCAAAAATTAAAAAGAAACGAGGTTTTATGCAAATTCCCTTGCAATATTATTTAATTTTGGCTGCCGCTTTATTCTGTATTGGTATTTACGGTTTAATCACTAGCCGCAATGCGGTTCGGGTTTTAATGTCTATTGAATTATTATTAAATGCCGTCAATCTCAATCTCATGGGATTTTCCAATTTTCTCGATCCTACAGGCATTAAAGGTCAAGTTTTTTCCGTTTTTGTCATTACCGTCGCTGCGGCTGAAGCTGCCGTTGGATTAGCGATTATTTTGGCAATTTATCGCAATCGAGAAACCATCGATATGGAACAATTTAATTTGTTGAAATGGTAATTTAGCGATTTATCTTGATTCTTGTTAGGCTTAACGAGGTGATGTCAGACTTTGAATGAACTGGCTTCACCTTTTTAATTTATTAGGCTTCGCGGGGATTGAGTTCAATCATTGCCCACGTTACATAGGTTCCAATGGGACTCCAGAGTAAAAATGGCACTAAAAAAAATCCTGCGGTTGTGGAAACTTGAAAAACAAAATAGGCCAACACTAAGCCAATAAAAAATCCAGTTGCGCCGATCGCGGTTCCGACTCTCAGGCTGCGAAGTTGACACATAACGGGAGTATAGGCCATGATTGCCACTTCTAAAATTAAATAGCCTCCCATTAATATCCAGGTACTTAATTGATTCGGTGCTGCTTGCCAGGTAAGAACTGCGGAAATAGAACCACAAATAAAAATGGTGATCCAGATCCAGGGAATTGCCCATTCAAAGGTCAACCATTGCGGCCGTCGTAAACGATTAAACCAACGAAGGTTTGTTTTAGAAAAACGGTTGAGCAATGCTGCTACACCAAAGGCGACTGTACCAATTACGAGCCAAGCAGGAATCATAATCTTTTGATCTCAACGATTGAAATTATTTTTTTAAGTAAATAACGAGAAATATAAATTTAGACCTTATGATACAGATTGTCTCAATATTTGGGGGTTAGTTAAGGGTTTATGTCTTCTGGCTATCAAGGACTAACTGATCGAGTTGCTGTTGCATTTCCTGTACAACCCGTTGATAACATTCTTCGACATAAAAGCGATCGCGGGCGGCTTGAGTTCCATATTTCTCAAAAATAATGGGGCGACAGACACGGGTATGGATGGGAACAGGTAAGGGAAAATGGGGCAGAGGGCCGAGAGCTAGTCCCCAGGGTAAACCTAAATAAATGGGAAATACTTCGGGATCGGTATCTAAGATCCAGGGCATTCCTAAATAATGGAGTTGTTTAACCTGTTCGTAGCAATCCCCCAAAACCATAAAGGTGTCGTGCGCTCCCAACGAAATGGCCGGAACAATGGGAACTTCTTCCCGCAAAGCTAATTTAATAAAGCCTTTACGGCCAGCCAGATGGATTTGGTGTCGTTGCCAATGGGGACGAAAAACATCCTGCGCGCCGCCTGGGTAGACTAAAACGCTCGCTCCTTTTTGTAAGGCCGCGATCGCCATTTGGGGTTGAGCTTGTAAGGCCCCGACTTTCACTGCTAATTGGGCTAAATAGGGATTCACCTTCCAGACGCTGGGGTGCATCAATCCATAAACGGGGCGGTCTGTGCCAAAGTGCCGAAACCAATCGTAGATCATCATGATCATATCGGGCGAGGCCAGCCCCCCATTATGGGAACCCACAATTAACGCTTGAGAATGGGTATTTAAATGATGCCAACCATCCGTTTTAACTTGGAAATAATACTGATAAAACCATCCCCAAAAGGGCATTAATTGTTTAATTGTTTTAGGGTCACGTAATCCCAGGGTTAACCCTTGGTAACGCGAATTAATTTTTTCATTCATGAAATTGGGTGATTCAATCTAACCTAAATTAGCAGCAATCTTTAACAATAGCCGTAGTTTAAACAACGTTAAGCTAATTAAGCCACTCCCACAAGTCTTAAAGTTATGAATCACTTCAGTTAGCCATTGAGTAAGGCTTCGACAAATTCGTAGCTCGAAAAGGGCCGTAAATCTTCGATCCCTTCCCCTGCACCGATAAAACGAATGGGTAAGTTTAACTGTTGAGCTACCGCGATCGCGACTCCCCCTTTAGCACTGCCGTCTAACTTGGTCAAGATTACTCCATTTAACTTGGCGGCTTGGGAAAAGACTTCAGCTTGACGTAATCCGTTTTGCCCTAAGCTGGAATCCAACACTAACAGGGACTCAACCTTAGCATTCGGGGCTTTTTTGTCGATAATCCGCCGAATCTTTGCCAACTCGTCCATTAGGTTCTTCTTGTTTTGTAATCGTCCTGCGGTATCGACGAGTAATAACTCAATATTGCGGGCTTGGGCGGCGGTAATACCATCAAACACCACAGCAGC
>CAYZWO010000103.1:721-15288 GCA_964482215.1 uncultured bacterium | reverse complement strand
GGTTATTTAAATTTAATTAAAGAGCTACATCCTGATGAGATCCAACTCAATACTCCTACTCGCCCGAAACCACTCAAACGGGAATTAGCGGGAAGGGGAAATCATACTTTAGGCGATCCAATGGCCTATCCTGTGAAGGTTCTAAAATGTGTGAGTGTGGAACGTTTGCGATCGCTGGCGGCAGACATTACCCAAGCCACGAATGTTTTAGTTCGTTGCGCTCCGAGTCGTTAGATCAGCCCGTGTTTAATTACAATTAGTAGTAATCCTTAATATTTTGATGCCCAATCTATTTGTGCTATCCTTGAGTTTTTGTATCTTTACTGACAGAAACCTGATAGGGTTATTTCTCTATAACTGAATAAATGCGATCGCTGTCTCCCTCTCTAGAACTATTAACGGCCAAAAAGTTATTGAACAGATTTTAAAACAATAGGCTTGAGTTATAATAATCGGATTCGGGATAGATTGCAGATTCGTTTTTTCCTGTACGCTTGGTTTTAGGTTACTCAACAATATTTTTACGATTTTCGGTGTAATGAAATTACCCATCCGCCAGGTTCTTATTTTTTCTTTTGCATTTGAAGTTTTTGCTGCTGTTGGATTTATTGGTTTTTTATCCTATAAACACAGTCAGACGGCAATTAATGATGTGGCAGAAAAATGGCGAGGGGAGATTACTAATCGTATTGAAGGTTATATTCAAGATTATTTAAGTACGGCTCAGTTAATGAATCAAATTACTAACAAGAGTTTGGTTCAACATAAGGCTTTTAATGATTTATCTAAAATTCAATCTTTGTTATCCCAACAGATGCATTCGTTTCAGTCTGTTCCTTACACCGCTTGGGGCAGTAATACGGGCGATTATGTGGGAATTTTACGAATGCCGAATCAACGTTATCGTGTGGAACTGGTTAGCCCCGACACAAAAGGTCAGTACCAAACCTACGAATTAAAGCCCGATGGGAGTCTCGGCAAATTAATTCAAACCTTTCCCCACTATGATCCCCGCCTGCGCCCTTGGTATAAAACAGCGATCGCTTCAAAAGGAGCGGCTTGGAGTCCTATTTATGTTTGGTTTGATGGCTCTAAAATTGCGCTTGATGCCGTTCTGTCGGTTCAGGATGCCCAAGGAAAAACGTTAGGGGTGATCGATACCCCCATTCCCCTCTCAAATATCAGCCAATTTTTACGTCAACTGCAAATTAGCCCATCGGGTCAAAGTTTTATTTTGGATCACAACGGGATGATTATTGCTAGTTCCCATTTTGATCCACAATTTCAGGCTCCCAATGGCTCGTTAAAAATTCTAGAAGCCCAACGGAGTCAGGTAGGCACAATCAGAAAAACAGCAACCTATTTAACCAATGAATTTGGCAACTTAAGCAAAATAAAATCACCGCTCAATTTTTCATTTCAAGATCAAGATCAACGTAACTTTGTACGGGTCGTTCCAATTAACGATCACAGAGGGATTAATTGGTTAATTTGTGTTGTTATCCCTGAATCCGATTTTATGAGCCCGATTTGGGCTAACAGTCGCCTAACGCTATTAATCGCAATTTTAGCTTTGTTTATTGCCATTATGGTGGGTATTATTACAGCCCAGTGGATTACCGATCCCATTATTGAAATTAATCAGGCAAGTAAAGCGATCGCGGCGGGGAAACTGGATCAGAAAGTCAAATTAGGCTATAGCAATGAAATTGGCGATTTGGCCAACTCCTTTAACCAGATGGCCAGCAAATTAAAACAGGTCTTTCGAGAATTAGAATTTAAAACTTTACACGATCATTTAACGGGTTTACCCAATCGTGTCCAATTAATGCGACGTTTGAGTGAGGCTCTAACGAGATCGCAGGCATACCCCTATCCCATTTTTGCTTTATTTTTCCTCGATCTTGATGATTTTAAGGTCGTCAATGATAGTTTAGGGCATTTAGTGGGGGATGAACTTCTTAAGCAAGTGAGTCATCGTTTGGGAACGTGTGTGCGTCCTTCCGATTGTGTAGCCCGCTTTGGTGGGGATGAATTTGTTATTCTCGTTGAAAATATTAACAATATTGCTGATGTAATTAAAATTGCTCAACGAATTCTCGCCCAGCTAAGTCATCCTTTTATTCTCGAACATCATCAAATTTTTTCTAGCACCAGTATAGGCATTACCATTAGCACAATGGGCTATTCCCAACCCGAAGAAGTGTTACGGGATGCGGATATTGCCATGTATTCGGCGAAACAGAGTGATAAAGGACGTTATCAAATCATGACGACCGCCATGCAGGTGAACGCCATGCAGCGATTTAAACTAGAGCATGAATTACGAGATGCCCTAAAAAATGAAGAATTTCGTTTATTTTATCAACCGATTATTTGTCTGGCGACGGGAAAATTGGCAGGTTTTGAAGCCCTGATTCGTTGGCAACATCCCATACATGGATTGATTCATCCAGGCGAATTTATTCCCCTAGCTGAAGAGATTGGCTTAATTAAAGCCTTGGATTTATGGGTGTTGCAAGCTGCCTGTGAGCAAATGCACCAATGGCAAGCCCAATTTCCACTTTCTCCGACTCGTCCCTTAATGATGAGTGTTAATTTTTCGCCGATAGAATTAATGCAACGCAATATTGTCGAAATTGTTACTAATATTGTCCGTCGTTATAACTTTAGACAGTGGTATTTAAAATTAGAAATTACGGAAAATTCTTTAATTGATACCTTAGTTCAAATCAAGGTTTTACAAGAACTGAAAAAGCTCAATATTAAGTTATCCTTAGATGATTTTGGAACGGGGTATTCTTCCTTAAGTCGTTTACATCGTTTTCCCATTGATACGTTAAAAATTGACCGCTCTTTTGTGAATCGAATTCATTCTGAGGCAGAGGGAGAAAGTATCATTAATGCCATTATTACCCTAGCCCATAATTTAAATATGGACGTGATTGCAGAAGGAATTGAAACAGTGTTAGAAAGGGATACTTTAAGGACGTTAGGATGTGAGTATGGGCAGGGCTATTTATTTGCTAAACCCTTAGATCAGCAAGCCGCAACCCAATTAATTCAGGAATTTCTTTCCGTTAAAAGACGCGCTCTTTTCAGTTAAGAGAGCCCCAAAATTAAGCAATTGGTAAACAAAACCGAAATTCGCTACCTTTACCCAGTTCACTCTGTACTTCAATCGAGCCGCTTTGTAATTCTACTAATCGACGCGCGATCGCTAAGCCAATCCCCGTTCCTCCAGAATAGCGAGACCGCGATTTATCGGCCCGCCAAAACCGTTCAAAAATAAAGGGTAAATCTTCTTCACTAATACCAATTCCGGTATCTATCACTGCAATCCAAACCTGTTGCTTATCCCGCCAAGCTTTGAGGGTAATTTCTCCTTTTTCTGTATAACGAATGGCGTTACCTAATAGATTCACTAAAACCTGTTCTGTTCGGTCTAAATCTGCCATGACAAACGGTAAATCATCAGGATAATTTAACTTTAAAATGGGGCCGTCTTCTAATAATTGATCGGTAAATTTTTCGACCAATGTTGTTAATAAGGGGAGCAAATTCATGGGTTGTACATTAATTGATAAATAGCCCGCTTCTGCCTTGGATAATTCCTGAAGATCGCTCGTTAACCGTTCTAAACGTCGAGTTTCTTTTACTAAGCGAAAATAAAGTTCTGAGGTCGGTTCAATTCTGCCGTCAGCCAATTCTTCCAAATAGCCCCTGACGACGGTTAAAGGGGTGCGTAATTCATGGGTTAGATCACTCATCAAATCTCGTCTGCGTTGTTCTACCCCTTCTAGGCTGCTGGCCATACGGTTAAAACTATGACTGAGTTGGTTCAACTCTGGAATCACGCTGTCGGGCATTCGTTCCGCTAAATCTCCGGCAGCAAATTTTTGGGTAATAGATTTCATTTGATTTAACGGCTTCATGATCCGCTCGGCCGCTAAATAGCTCAATCCCCCTGCCGCACTTGCCCCGAAAATAATCGACCAAGCCGCACTACTATTCCAAGCCGTCTCAAAGCCATTAATGAGATAAGTCTTAGCAGAGCGAACGGTAATAAAGCCCTGATGTTCGAGTTGCTCTAGCCGTAGGACAAACATACGAGGTGAGGAAAGTTTCGCCAACGCCACAAAACTGCCTAATCCCACTAACATGACGATAAAGTGAGAGAGGAAAAGGCGGGTTCCTAAACCTAATTTGGCCATGATGAGCTATTGCTGAATTCCTGCGCTTGATCGATGATCTATCAAGATTCCAAGAAACAAATAAATTGCTTTTCTATTCTAATGGGCGGCGAGAGACTCGAACTCTCACGACCGAAGTCGCCACATTTTGAGTGTGGTGCGTCTACCAATTCCGCCAGCCGCCCTAAATGCTTTTTGATTATACTCTGTTAAGCGATTTGATTACAAGTTTTTCCTTGATCCCAGCAACAGGGTTAGCGATCGCTGACTTTCCCAATTAGACGACTAGGGGACAGTTCCTAACAATGTGAACTATCGGGCCAGACGAGAAAAAAGGGCTTGTGTCCAACGACGATAAATGGCTTTAACCACTTTACGTTGAGCAATCATGTGTAGGATCACAAAGGCGAGAAACGCATAGGAAAACCAAAAATGACTATTTCGCGCGATATCGAGTACGGCTTTATTTTCAGGAAAAATATTCGGCAAGACAATACCCAGAATTTTGACATTATTGGCTTTGTAAGAATTAGATAAAAAGAAGCCGGTGAGCGGGACTGCCCACATAAAAACATAGAGCAGTGTATGGAGTGCCGTTTTAGACCACCAAGCAGCAGAAAATTTGGGGACACGACGACTATACTTTTTCCACCATACCCGCAGCAGCAAGAAAACCCGCCAAGTGATCAACGCCAGCACGAAGGCTCCTAAACCTTTATGAAATCCATAGGCACTACCCTGTAAGGCCGTATCTTCAGGAATCCAATTCGTCATGACATAGCCCGTGGTAAACAGAATGAAGTAACCCAAAGACATAGCCCAATGCAGAGACATCAATTGCTGAAAAGCTGACGTAAAGCGAGGAAACACTTTATTCGAGGACGTTTTTCCAGGTGGTGCTTGAATCATAGGAATGACAAGAGGTTTACCCCAAAATTTTATCTCAATTTTTCTAAAAAGGTCTTGACTTAACTGCTCCTAGAATTGTTCTAATTTTTGCTATTAAATCAATTCAATAAGGCATATTTTGGGTTTAAACTTAGACAAGAACTTTGATGCCATTTTTTACCACTTATTGCGCCGAATCAAAGAACAAGCTTGAGGAGAGAAGGTTGGTTAACAGCAAGTTTCATTATTGAAAGGAGCAGTTATGGGGATTGTGGGGAAAAGTATTAAAATATTGCGATTGTTGCCCTATTTGCAGATAAATTCACTGTAGAATGGTACGAAATTATCGAAGCATCATCCGATTGGGTTCATAAATGAAACTTCGCGCTTTTTCGTTTTGTCTGATTGCTGCATTGACGTTTTGTTTGTGCTTACTGATTTCTTTGGGACAACATTCACCGACGGTTGCCCAGGAAACTCCTGTTTCCTTACCGTTAGCCCAAAACAAGTTGGATGATACATTAGCAACCCAAAGCCAAACGGCTCGGAATTTATATCAACAGGGTCAACTGACTGAGGCGATCGCGCTCTGGGAAAAAGTCGCTCAAGCCTATCAACAGCAAGGAAAAAGCATTAATCAAGCCCAGATTTTAAGTTATTTGGCGTTAGCCTATCAGCAACAGGGACAATGGCAACAAGCAGAACAGGCGATCGCGAACAGTTTGCAATTAGTTGAGGCGAACCCTGAAGGCAAAGCGGTCTATGCAGAGAGTTTAAATACCGCCGGAACCTTACAACTCGCCAAAGGCCAACCCAATCAAGCTTTAAAATACTGGCAACAGGCAACCCAACTTTATCAGCAATTAAATGATCCAGAAGGAGTTTTACGGATTCAGATTAATCAGGGTAGAGCGTTACGAGCATTAGGGTTATATCCCCGCGCTTGCCAACAGGTTTTACAAGCCCTCAAGTTATCGGCTCCGACCTGTCAGCGTTTAACCTTTGACCAATTAACTCAGGAATTGATGAAATTACCGCCGAAGTTAACCCCATTGCAAGTGGCAGGCTGGTTAACCTTTGGAGATGCGCTGCGAGATGTGGGACAGTTCGGGGCTTCGCAAACGGTTTTAGAGGGAATCATAACTCGTTTACCTGAAACTGAAAAAGCCAACGCGATCGCTTTTAGTTTAGGCCAAACCTTACAAGCCAGCGAAGAACCTCAACTGGCGTTAGATTGGTATGGTAAAGCAGCTCAAGCTCCGGTGAATCCTACGTTACAGGTTCAAGCCCAACTCGCTCAATTAAGATTACTGATTGAACAAAAGGATTGGCCAAGAGCGATCGCCCTAGTTCCTACCATTGAGAAAACCTTACAGCAGTTACCCCTCAGCCATCAACAAATCTATGCTCAGGTTAATTTTGCAGAAAGATTGGGAGAATTGAAACGAAATAGTTCCCTGCAAACGGGTTTACCTACCTGGGAAGCGATCGCGACTCGTTTAGCCCAGACTCAAAAAGATGCTCAAAGCATTGGGGATCAACGGGGAGAAATTTATGCTTTAGGAAATCTGGGTCAGGTTTATGAACAAACGCAACAATGGGCGATCGCGCAACGCTTAACGGAACAAGCTCTCCAGTTATCCCAAGGACTAAACGCGCCCGAACTTACTTACCTATGGCAATGGCAACTGGGACGAATTTTAGCCCAACAAAATCAACGGGAACCAGCGATCTCGTCCTATACAGGAGCCGTCGAAACCCTCAAACCCCTGAGCCAGGATTTAACTGCTAATACGGAATTCCGCTTTGCCTTTCAAAGAGATGTGAGCTTAGTTTATCGAGAATTTATCAGTCTACTATTATCGCCCAATGCCCAAGGGGAAATTAGTCAAACAAATATTCGTCAAGCACGGGATCAGATTGAATCTCTGCAAGTAGAGGAATTAAATAATTTCTTTCGGGCGGTCTGTTTAACAGCAACTTCGGCGGATATTGAGAGCTTAGATCCCAATGCAGCGATTTTATATCCGATTATCTTGCCCAATCGCCTCGCTGTCATTCTTAGCTTACCCAACCAACCTCTTCAGGTATATAGCACACCTGTTGAGCCTGGAAAATTGGAAGACGCGATCGCGCAGTTACGCTATACCTTAGTTATTCGGAGTCGTCGAGACTTTTTTGCCCCTGCTCAAGAGCTTTATAACTGGTTATTGCGACCTGTTGAAAAAAGTTTAGCCACTCAACCCAATGTTAATACTTTAGTTTTTGTTTTAGATGGAGCATTGCGAAATATTCCCGTTGCTACTTTACATGATGGCAAGCAATTTCTCATTGAAAAGTATCGGCTGAGCATTACTCCAGGGCTGCGGTTGGTTGCGCCCAATGCCACTGCCCAAAATTCTAGCAAAACCTTATTCGCAGGGATTAGTCAAAGTTCAGAACGATTAGGATTTACGCCCTTAAACTATGTCAAACAAGAACTTAAAGCCATCCAATCTCAAGTTTCCAGTAGTAACTTGCTCAATGAAGATTTTACGCCCGAAGCTTTGAATCGTTCCCTGACCTATCAATCCTTTCCCATTGTCCATTTAGCCACTCACGGACGCTTTAGCTCCCAGTTACAAGACACTTTTATCGCAACCTGGAGTAAATTGCTCGATATTACGGAATTATCCAATCTTTTAAAAACTACTAACCCCAGTGGCGAGACGGGCATTGATCTATTGGTGTTAAGTGCTTGTGAAACGGCAACAGGAGATGAACGAGCGGCTCTTGGTTTAGCAGGGATGGCAGTACGCTCAGGAGCGAGAAGTACCATTGCTACTCTGTGGTCAGTGAATGATGAGGCTACCTCAATATTAATGGGGCAACTATACCAACAATTAGCCAATCAAAAAATTTCTAAGTCCGAGGCTCTCCGACAGGCTCAACTAGCTCTATTAGGTAATCGCTGGTACAAACATCCTTTTTACTGGGCTCCCTATATTTTGGTGGGTAATTGGATGTAAAACTGGATCGCTACTTTTCTAAGCTCGTTTTATGTCCTCTGCTCTATCGTCGGTGTTGTCCAGACTGCCTAAGCCATCGTTAGTCACCTGTATCGGAAGCGCGATCGCTCTCAGTTTGGCCGTGATCTTACGAGTTTCCCTGCTGCCCTATGAATCAACCGATGTCAGGGATTTTATTAGCCCTTGGTACGACTATATCGCGACTCATGGCGGTTTTCTCGCTTTAAAAGATGATTTTGCTAACTATACGCCGCCCTATCTTTATTTACTTGCCTTTGTCACGTTCTTTGGTGCAAGCTTATCTAAATTAACCGCCATCAAACTAATTACCTTTCCTTTTGAAGGATTAGCCGCATTTTTGGTCTATAAATTAGTTCGCCTGAAGTACCCTGTTGGCAATTTACCCTTACTGGCCTTTTTTACAATTCTCTTTTCCCCGACATTGGTTTTAAATGGAGCCTATTGGGGACAGTGTGATGTTATCTACACCACCGGATTACTGGGTTTTCTTTACTTTGTTAGTATTGGGCAAATTAATTGGGCATTAATTGCGCTAGGAATTGCTTTTTCTTTTAAACAACAAGCTTTATTTATTCTTCCTTTTTTACTTATTCTATTTTTCAAAAAAATTATTCAATGGCAATCTTTTCTATGGATTCCATTAGTTTATTTAGTGATGATTTTTCCTGCTTTCCTGCTGGGCAGACCGTTTAAAGAATTAATTTCAATTTATTTTAATCAGGCAACTTATTATGAATACTTAACATTAAATGCCCCGAATTTATATCAATGGATTTCTAATCATTTCTATCATCCTGTTGCAGCGATCGGTTTAATCATAACCGTTATTTTAATTACCCTACTTGTAATTTTCGTTACGGAGTCGGAGGTTAAATTATCGCCGCCTTTACTCGTTCAATTAGCATTACTATCGGTGTTAATGATGCCCTACTTTTTACCCAAGATGCACGAACGCTATTTTTTCGCAGCCGATGTTTTTTCGATTGTTTTTGTTTTTTATTATCCTCAATACTTTTTTGTCCCTCTTGCCATTAATTTGGTTTCTCTATTTACTTATATTCCTTTCTTAACCGGTAGCTTTATAATCCCCCCTGATATTCTGTCGTTATTTTTAGCGGCTGTAATTCTATCTCTATTATATTTACTGAATCAAGGCTTATATCCTTCTAACGAGTATGAAAAACTAGGTTAAGATTCTAAAGGTTAAAATAAATTAACCCTGCCATGCTTTCATTTTACCTGGGTTCATTAAGCCATAGGGATCAACTCGTTTTTTTAATGCTAATTGCTCAGGGTTGATATGGCCCGACCCGCCTTCTTCAATGGTGTAAACGTGGGGATTGGCAATACTGCCCCCTTGGGATTGATGATATTGAATTATTTCGTTTAACCGTTCTTCATTGGTAAAACGAACTAAAGGCAAACCCGCAGGAATTGCTTTCCCGTTGACCCGTAAAAATTCTAAATGAATCATCACTTCTTCACCGAAATATTCATGGAATTGTTCGACTCTTTCAGGTGTCCAATAAAAGATTTGTAAATAGGTCAAACTGGGATCAAGGGCACGGGCTAATAGGGTAGTGTGATTCCAGTTAAATTCTAATAAGTTAACTCCTTTACTATCTTCTTGACTTTCATAGGTAATCTGGCCGTTATGCTCTTTGACTAAACTTCTAACAGCTGCTAAATTGTATTGGGAAATAATTAATAAGGCACAGGATTTTTGAGGAAAACAATAATCTTTTAAGGCGGTAAAATATTGGGGAATTGGTGCGGCGTGAATTCCTACTTGTTTTTTAACAATGCCGCTACTGTCGCTTAAGGCTTGTCCAAATCTAACAGCATTTTTAAATTCATCAAAGGTGACAATCATTTCTATCCAAGGATAGGTCGGGGCAAGGGCGATATCGAGTTCTGTAATAATTCCATTGGTTCCATAGGCATGAATGGCCGCTTGGGTTTCATCTCCTTGGAGTTCAATAATCTGGGGTTGATCTTCTAGTGTGACTAATCGTAGGCGTTGAACGTTGCCGCGATCGCTGATCATGCCATAATTGACCGAACCCATGCCCACACTACCACCACCAATAAAACCGCCAATGGTTGCAGTGCGGTAGGTAGAAGGAGCCATTCGCAATTCCCATCCAATTTCCTGGGCTTGTTTATCCAATACGGCCATTTTGACCCCTGGCTCTACCCTTGCCCGACCAGGTTGGATGTCTAAAATTTGATTCATGGCACTGAGGTCTAAAATAATCCCGCCTTGGAGGGGAATACATTGGCCATAGTTGCCGGTTCCTGATCCGCGAATGGTTAAAGGAACACGATATTGAACGCCGATTTGGGCGACAGTGATAACGTCTGCTTCGGTTGTAGGTCGAACGACTAAATTTCCCCGTTTATCTCGAAGTTGCTGGTCTAGAATGGGGCTGAAATGGAAATAATCTAAGGAAAGTTTCTCCAATTGTTGTGGCTCAGTAATAACGGTTAAATTTTGACTCGTTAACGCTTGTTCGATGGTTTGCCAAGGAGAGGAAGACATATTTTCCTAAAAGATTCGGATATATTTTGAATAATACCAAATTAATAAAATCCTAAACTGTAACATCAATATAAATTATGGTCAAAATACAATCTTTTAGCGATTTAACCCCCCTTTCCCTAACAGACAAACCCCAGGTTATTTTTGTAGATGCAATGGGGACTCTATTTGGCCTGCGGGATAGCGTGGGAGATATTTATGCTCAGATTGCTCAAGAGTTTGGGGTTACGGTAGAAGCCGATTTATTAAATCAAGCCTTTTTTAAAAGCTTCAAAAATTCCCCACCTTTAGCCTTTGCTCAATCGGATCTGATTCAATTAAGGATTTTAGAATATCAATGGTGGAAGACACTGGCGGCTCAAGCCTTTAATGAAATTAACGCTTTAGAAAAATTTAGGGATTTTGATCAATTTTTCCAGACTTTATATAATTACTTTGCAACTGATCAACCTTGGTTTGTTTACCCTAATGTCATACCAATCTTAGAATTTTGGCAAAAACAAGGAATTCAGTTAGGAGTTATTTCTAATTTTGATAGTCGTTTATATGCCGTCTTAATTCACCTTCAACTGAAGGATTTTTTTAGCACGATAACGCTCTCTTCAATGTGTGAAACGGCTAAACCTGATGTTCACATCTTTAAGACCGCTTTACAAGCTTATAATTGTCTTCCTGAGCAGGCTTGGCATATTGGAGATAGTTTAAAGGAAGATTATGAGGGCGCGATCGCCGCAGGATTAAAAGCTTTTTTAATTGAACGTCAGGGGATTTAAGACAGATGATGTCTATAAAAAATCCCACCTCTTGCTTGAGATAGGATTGCTAATTCAAGAAACTGATTGGTTTAAAGAGTCGTTAAAACTAGGGTTAACCTTGGGGAGGGGCGACTTTCGCTTCAATGTTAACGCTTCTCACCCCTTTAATTTGACGGGCGAGTTGATCGATTTTAGGGAGTTGGTCAGAGTGGGGAACTGTCCCTGCAACTGTCACAGAACCCTGATCGTTAGCTTCAACTGTTAACTGACCATTAGGAATATTGGCCTCTAGTTTAGACCGCACTTCACTAGCTAGATCGTTTGCGTTTTTGTCTGCGTCTCCTCCAGCAACATCATTTCGTTGTTCACGAGCCCGAATATCTGAATTAAGCTGATTTTTGCGGACATCACTACTGCCGTCTTGGTAGTCGCTCCGAACATCATCTTTTTTAGGCGTTTCTACATTTTGACTGGCTGTTGTGCTCTGAGCGTCACTAGGAGCTTCGCTGCTGGTTCGAGCCGTATTGTTGCATCCTATGAGCCCTATCAATACCAAGCCACTGATCCCGACTGCGGATAGCTTTTTCATGGCTAAATTTCTCCTGACTTTCCTGAAAAACTAAAGATTGCGCGGTTCATGCTCAGAGGTTTGATCGCGACGATCAATGATAATTACGTCGGGCCGACTATGAATACCGGCTAACTGCTCATTGTTACGAGAGCTTTGCCCCATTTGCATGGCGTTGAGATCATAAATGCCCCAATCTTGAATGCCTTTTTGCTGGAGCAAGGATTCGACATTGCGGATTTCCTCTTCTGTGCCATTGATAATGACGGCATAATTTCCTTGCATAACACGGTCGTTATAAAATTGGGTTCGGTCTTCAGATAACCCCAAATTTAAAGTATCAATGCGATCACGTAAGATAACCCCTGAAAATGGTTCACGCCGTTCAAAGTATTGTCCCACTAAGGTGATTTGGCTTAAGGGGAAACCTGCATTGCGTAAGTCGGCGATCGCTAACTCAGCATCATGGAGACGGGAAAATAGACCAACGGCGGAACGATGATTTCCTGATGGGGTAGAACCTGTGACGATAGAATCGGTGCTAGAAGCTCTGGTTGCAGAACTGGTCGTGGGCGTTGGCGCAACGGTATAACTGGTGGTGGGCTGGGTTGCTGTCGTACCGTGATGAATCGGTTCTGTATGGGCGGTATCCGTTACTTGGGTTGTATGGGGAGTTTGGGATTGGGGAATATCGTAAACGCCATACTCTTCGATGTGGCGATGTCTGAAAATAGATTCTACTCGGTTCAATTCATCGTCCGTGCCTTCGACTATAACTAAGTAATCGCCCTTGGAAACCCGTTCGTTATAAACTCTGGCTCGTTCTTCGGGGATACCTAAACCAATTAAGGCTCCAATTAATCCCCCTGCGACTGCACCAACGGCTGCGCCCCCTAAAGTGGTAGCAATGGTAGTGGCGGTTGCACCAGCTAACATAATGGGGCCAACGCCAGGAATTGCCAAGGTTCCCAGACCGACCAATAAACCTGTTAGCCCGCCTAAAATGCCACCGGATACGGCTCCCGTTTTCGCACCATCATCAGCCTTATTGCCTTCGCCGCGATCGCGAACTTCTGCGCCAGCTAGGTTATCGTGACCATCAGCATCCCGTTTAATAACGGATACTCTTTGCATGGGGAAACCAGAATCTTGCAATTCATGTAAGGCGGATTCCACATCCCGACGGTGGGAAAATACGCCAACGGCTCGTCGATGGGTTCCGATATCGCCGGTTGAAGCATGAGATCCTAAAGTGGGAGATCCTAGAGAATGGGCTGCCCGATTGTATTGATATTGGCCGCCTTCATCAGAAGTTGTCCAATCTTGAATTCCGCGATGGCTAAAAACTTGTTCTGCTCGATCAATATCCTCTTGTGAACCTTCGACTTCAACTAAGTAGTGGCCACGGGATAAACGTTCATCATAATAATCAATGCGATCTGATGCAAAAGAAGACCGTATCTCATCTAAGCGATCGCGTACTTTAAAATCTGCGTGCCATCGGTAGTTATTAACATCCCGTCCAATTACCGAAATCTTACGCATAGGAAAACCAGAATTTTCGAGTTCTTTTAAAGCAACTTCTGCACTGTCATAATCTGAAAAGATCCCGATTGCTTTTCTGGAATGAGTAAATACCATTGTTCCCTCCTTTTTAAAAAATTAAAACTGCAACAATAGATAGTAATTTTATTTACTTGTGCATATATTTTAATTAGCTCACTTTTATGACAAATTCCCATCAGCCAATCGGAAGAATTTGTTGATTTATTACATTTGTTTTAATTGTTCTTTTTGCTTTAGTTTAATTTAAATTGATTTAGGATTTAATCAAACTCAAAATTCATTCATTAGGTATAGGTCTAATTCGAGAAATCTCGTTAATGTGCTAATTAATTAGTCATATCCTGAGTAAAAATTACCCCTTAATTTTAAGTATTTATACTAGCTTGATTGTGATATTTGCTGCAAAATATGCGGTTAATCTTTTACTTATTGAATTTATGGAATCTACGACTCCTCATCCCGATTATCATTCACACAAAATCGTTGCGCCTGCTGGGCCCTATGAAGTGACTCAACAGCTATCAGAGAACGTTATTTTAACGACTTTAGATGATCTATACGATTGGGCACGTCTGTCGAGTTTATGGCCTTTACTTTATGGAACTGCCTGTTGCTTTATTGAATTTGCAGCTTTGATTGGCTCTCGCTTTGATTTTGACCGTTTTGGCTTGATTCCCCGTGCTTCTCCTCGCCAAGCAGATTTAATTATTCTGGCAGGAACACTGAACATGAAAATGTCGGTGGCCACTCGTCTGCTCTATGACCAGATGCCTGAACCCAAGTATGTGATTGCAATGGGAGCTTGCATGATTACGGGGGGAATGTTTAGTGCCGATTCACCCACCGCAATACGGGGAGCCGATAAAATCTTGCCGATTGATGTTTATATTCCTGGCTGTCCACCGCGACCCGAAGCCATTGTCGATGCCATTATCAAGTTGCGGAAAAAGATAGCCAACCAATCTCTACAGGAACGTGAACCGATTCTGCCGACGCATCGCTATTACAGTACGACCCATCGGATGA
>CAYZWO010000103.1:0-711 GCA_964482215.1 uncultured bacterium | reverse complement strand
TTGTTCCACCTGCGTTAACGGGTCAATATCTCGAATCGCCGTCTCGTCAGGAACCGCCTAAGGAATTAATGGAAGCAATGGGAAATTTAGTCCCGCCTGCTTTGCGGGTGGCTTCTAGGGAAGGAATTGATGCGCCTGTACGCGATCGCGCTGAGGAATTTTAATTGTTTAGTTTATGACAACAAACAAATTTATTAGGAGAGTTATCATGCAGCAAAAACCTGTGAAGAAAAATGAGCAACTGAAGTATTTCCAAAGTTATCTTTCTACCGCTCCTGTACTGGGTGTAATTGTTACTTCTTTGTTAATTAGTATTTGGATGATTATTAATTATTTCTCTCCTGATCTTCTCTTCTTTACTAATTATTAAATCAACCTTGGGCTAGACGTATTAACGAGATAAGCGTAATAGGCTGAGAAAAGAGTAGAAATCTTCCAACTTTAAAAATCTAACAATCAGAAGGTGATTTTATGAAAACATTCAATTCTTGGTTTAAAAAGCATTTTATTCAGGTTCTCTTTGCTACATTGTTTGTGGTCAGTGCTTGGTTTGCGAGTGCTATTGTTGCACCGGATCATACATTGATCGCTAATGCCAGAGAGGCAATCCCAGGAAGCGCGAAAAATTTTAACGGCAGCGATCGCAATGCCAACATTAAAGGCATCCAATCGCCTAACGAATTACCCCGTGATCCCTCCAACTTCATCGAC
>CAYZWO010000102.1:0-15801 GCA_964482215.1 uncultured bacterium | reverse complement strand
AATCAAACTAACTTGTGGCTGACTTGTAACTGACTTCTTTCTGACTTTTTACGGTAAAACTAACTTGTGACTAACTTGTGATTGACTTCTTTCTAAATTTGGAGCATTTTACCTGCATAGTTATAGTTATTCCCGTTACGACAAGTTATGCCGTTCCCAGACATTTTTCTTTTGAGTAATTGTTCAAATCGTTCGATGGAGAGATTCATCTCAGGATAAATAATTGCAATTTGCTAGGATTTGTGGCGTTTAGGTAAAAAATAGATTTTGTGTGCGCGGTGGTTTCTGACATTTTGCGAAGGTGAGGGAGAGAATAGAGTTAAAGACTTAAAATAAACTGAGACGTTATTTAATGGATTAAACAATGGCCCGTCTAGATCCCTACAATCTCCGAATGCAGATTAGCCGTATGTTTGAGCAAGGCCAATCTTTGTTTTGTGCCTTTAAAGTGCAAGATTGGTTACGAGAACGAGGCTATGATCCCAATGAGTACAATATTATTTTTCATGAAAAGCCCGCTTCTAGTGATTCTGGCTTAAAAGTAATGGTTGAGATTGAACTCCGTCGTAAGGATGGCCAACCCGTTAACCCCGAACTGCAAGCGGAAGTTAATTATTTTGCCTAAATTTTGGTTGATCCGTGATCGCGATTTTTAATAGTTAATTATGATTTCTTAATTTTATGGTGCAACTTTCTCCTCCTCCAGACACCTCTAAACTGACAACTGATCCAACCATAGCGACTGCAACCTTAGATGTTCAGGGAATGAAATGTGCAGGCTGTGTCAGTGCAGTCGAACGGCAATTAACCCAAAATTCTGGTGTAGTTTCGGCCTGTGTCAATCTCATCACTGAAGTGGCAGTGGTGAAATATCAAGAAGGAGAAATTGAACCCCAGACTCTAGCCGAAAAATTAACGACTAGAGGTTTTCCTTCCCAAGTGCGTTCTAGTACCGATAGCTTCCGAGCCTCCGCTAGATTGACTGCCAGCCAACGCCATCAACAAGCAGAGCGGGAACAAATTTGGGGTTTGAGTGTTGCGGCTATTCTGCTGTTCTTTTCTGCCATTGGCCATTGGGGACATATTAGCGGTCAACCCGTTCCCTATCTCAGCAATATCTGGTTCCATTGGGCTTTGGCAACCTTGGCGTTACTAATTCCTGGACGACATTTAATCGTGGATGGTTGGCGGAGTTTGCGTCACGGGATGCCTAATATGAATACCTTGGTGGGATTGGGAACCTGTAGTGCCTATTTCACCAGTTTTGCCGCGTTATTATTTCCCCATTTAGGCTGGGAATGCTTTTTTGATGAACCCGTTATGTTATTGGGTTTCATTCTGCTAGGTCGTACCTTAGAAGGCAAAGCCAGACATCGGGCCTCTGCTGCCTTGGAAGCATTAGTTTCTCTTCAACCTGCGATCGCGTACCTATTGGGTAAACCCGATCAAATCGATCAATCAGGCATCGAAATTCCTGTCGAACAGGTACGAGTAGGGGAATGGTTGAAAATTTTACCAGGCGAAAAAATTCCTGTTGATGGCATCGTCACCGCAGGCACTAGCACCGTTGATGAATCTTTATTAACAGGGGAATCTTTACCCGTTTTTAAGCAAGTTGGAGATAACGCGATCGCGGGAACGATCAACCAATCGGGTGTATTAGTGATTCAAGCAACCCGTATTGGGGAAGATACGACCCTCGCCCAAATTATTGCCTCCGTTGAAGAAGCCCAAACCCGTAAAGCTCCTATTCAACAATTAGCCGATACCGTAGCAGGTTACTTTGCCTATGGCGTAATGGCGATCGCGTTAATGACCTTTTGTTTTTGGGAATTTTTAGGAACCCGCCTTTTCCCCTCCGTTCTCACGGTTTCAATGGGTCATCATCTGGCCGACAATATGGCAGAGATGGAACCGATGATGGCCATGAATCCCACTTTATTAAGTCTTAAACTCGCGATCGCGGTCTTGGTGATTGCTTGTCCCTGTGCCTTGGGATTAGCTACACCCACTGCCATTTTAGTCGGAACGGGAATGGGGGCAGAACAAGGATTATTAATTAAAGGCGGCGATATCTTAGAGAAAACGAAGCAATTAACGACGATTGTTTTTGATAAAACGGGGACGTTGACCCTGGGCCATCCTAGCGTGACGGATTGTTTAACTTTCAATGGTTTAGATCCAACCAAATTATTACAACTGGCGGCAACGGTCGAACAGGGAACCAATCATCCTTTGGCGGCAGCCATTTTGGACGCAGCACAACGTCAGGAAATTACTTTATTAGAAGCAGAAAACTTTCATACCGAACCAGGCTTAGGCGTAAAAGCTCAGGTTCAACAGCAAACAATCTTACTGGGTAATGAAATTTGGTTAGCACAGCATCAGATTGAAATTCCCGCCGATTATCAGTCTCAACTTAATCCCTTATTAAAAGCGGGTAAAACCCTCGTTTATATTGCTTTTAATAATCAATTCATCGGAATTTTAGCCCTACAGGATCAACTCCGACCCGATGCCCAAAGTACGGTAAAAAAATTACAGAATCTAGGCTTAGAAACCGTTCTGCTAACAGGAGATCAACCCCTCGTTGCCAACGCGATCGCGGAACAGGTGGGAATCAAACAAATCTTTTCCCAAGTTCAACCCGCCCAAAAAGTTGCTACCATTCAATCTCTCCAGTTTACGGGTAAAACGGTGGCAATGATCGGGGATGGGATTAATGATGCTCCTGCTCTAGCTCAAGCGGATATTGGTATTTCCCTACGAGGCGCGACGGAAGTGGCGATGGAAACGGCGGATATTGTTTTAATGCGATCGCAGCTTTCCGATATAGTAGCGGCCATTGGTCTGAGTACCGCAACCGTTAAAAAAATTCAAGAAAATTTGATCTATGCCCTGGGCTACAATATAGTTGTCATACCGATTGCCGCAGGATTGTTATTACCCCAGTGGGGTTTCCTTCTCAGCCCTGCGATCGCGGGAGGACTCATGGCTCTAAGTTCCATTATTGTTGTGACCAATTCTCTAGCATTACGCCGTCATTCTTTACCATCTAGTTAGTAGTTAATTGATAATTATTAATTGATACTAATTATTAGTTATTAATTATTAATTATTAGTTATTAATTATTTCAATGACTCATTCTAGTGTTCAAACCGAAGCAGAGCATTATCTCGTTATTCAGGATGATCGCGGCAGAAAAGAACTCGTATTAACGGAAGCGGTATATACCATTGGGCGATCGCCAAATTGTGATATTTGTCTTAAATCCCAATTCGTTTCCCGCTATCATGCCACCCTCTTGCGACGAGTAAGGGCTAATAAATCTGTTTATTATCACATTGTTGATGGCGATGGAGAAGGACAAGTTAGTGCCAATGGTTTGTTAATTAATAACAAAAAAACGCTAGCCCATGACCTCGTGCCAGGAGATGAAATTATTTTTGGACATAAGGTTTCTGCTACCTATTACTATCGTCAACGGGATGAATTTATGACTGCCCCAGGGAACGATCCGTTTGACATTACGTTAATTGATCCGATGATGATGGATGACGATGACGGTGAGCCGACTTTAATGCCAACGCTTCGTGCCCCACGAGATTAAGACAATAAAAAACCCGCTCCAATATCCTTGTCAGAGCGAGCTTGAGACAAATCCATAAAATTCTTAGTCTAAAAATCCCATTAAGGTAGCAGGATCATCAATTTCATTGGAAGCAACGGGACGATTGCCCATGACGGAATACATTTCGCTGATATTCAGGTGACTAACTGCGATAGGGCGATTTCCCGAAACGGTTAAGGTGCTGCTAACTTCTACGCCATTAGCCGTAATTGGACGGGAACCACCGACAGAATTATAGGTTCCAACGATGTGTAAGTGGCTTGCTTCAATAGGTCGATTGCCAGGTAAACCTTCGGGAGATTGTAAAAGCTTAATCCCCCCGGATTGAGCAGTAGAAACCGATAATGCAGTAACTTCTTGAGTATCTTTGGTTTTCTTGGCTCTCGCAGAAGTTGTTTTAGCTGTTTCCTTGGCTTGTTCGCCTTCTTGGGGAGGATTTCCGTTAGTTTCCACTGTCGTCATTGTGCCTTTCTCCTTGTTTCAATGTTAAAAAATTAAGCCTTGCTCAGTAGGGACGGGACAGCCCAGGTTAAAGCTTCTTTTAAGAATTGCTTCTATGATTAAAGATACACCTATCGTTGAACGCTCAAAGATAGAGATTGGTAATATCACTAATTATCCCAGACTATAACCACTTTTGTGATGATGGATAGCCTTTTTCATCTCCATGCTCCCTTTCAGCCCACCGGGGATCAACCCACCGCGATCGCTGCATTAGTAAACTCTCTTCAAGGCGGAAATCGTCTACAAACCCTACTCGGCGCGACAGGCACAGGCAAAACGTTTTCAGTAGCGGCAGTCATTGAAAAGATCGGTCGGCCCACCTTAGTTTTAGCCCACAATAAAACCTTGGCTGCCCAATTGTGTAATGAATTTCGGCAATTCTTTCCCAATAATGCCGTCGAATATTTTATTAGTTATTACGACTACTATCAGCCCGAAGCTTATATTCCCGTCACCGACACCTATATTGAAAAGACCGCTTCCATTAATGAAGAAATTGATATGTTGCGGCACTCGGCCACCCGTTCCCTATTTGAACGCCGAGATGTAATTGTGGTTGCCTCCATTAGCTGCATCTATGGTTTAGGGATGCCTGCTGAGTATTTAAAAGCTGCTGTTCCTTTGGAAGTGGGTAAAGAGTTAGATCCAAGACAATTAATCCGTAATTTAGTCAATGTTCAATACGAGCGTAATGATGTGGATTTGCAACGCGGAAGATTTCGTTTAAAAGGCGATGTTTTAGAAATTGTTCCTGCTTACGAAGACCGCATTATTCGCGTTGAATTTTTTGGGGATGAAATTGAAGTCATTCGCTATGTAGACCCCGTTACAGGGGAAATTTTAAATCAATTAGATAAATTAAATATCTATCCCGCTCGTCACTTTGTTACGCCTGAAGAAACCTTAGAATCTGCCTGTTTAGCCATTGAAAATGAATTAAAAGAACAGGTTGCCCTATTGGAAAAAAATAATCAATTACTAGAAGCCCAACGGCTGAGCCAGCGGACTCGTTACGATTTGGAGATGTTGCGGGAAGTGGGTTACTGTAACGGCGTTGAAAATTATTCCCGTTATTTAGCAGGTCGGAATGCAGGGGAGCCACCCGAATGTTTAATTGATTATTTTCCTGACGACTGGTTATTAATTATTGATGAATCCCATGTCACCATTCCCCAATTGCGCGGGATGTATAACGGCGATCAAGCTCGTAAAAAAGTGTTGATCGATCATGGTTTCCGCTTACCCAGCGCAGCCGATAACCGACCCTTAAAATCTGAGGAATTTTGGCAAAAGGTCAGTCAATGTATTTGCGTTTCGGCAACCCCTGGAGCTTGGGAATTAGAGCAATCAGAAGACCGAGTTTTTGAGCAAATTATTCGACCGACAGGCATTCTTGACCCCGAAATTTTTGTGCGTCCGACCTTGGGGCAAGTCGATGATCTCTACGGAGAAATTCGAGAACGAGTAGATCGACAAGAACGGGTTTTAATTACAACCTTAACTAAGAAAATGGCGGAGGATTTAACGGAATTTTTCCACGAACGAGCCATTCGGGTGCAATATTTACACTCAGAAATTCAATCCATTCAACGGATAGAAATTATTCAATCCTTAAAAAATGGCGAATTTGATGTTCTCATTGGGGTTAACTTACTCAGAGAAGGGCTGGATTTACCTGAAGTGTCGTTAGTAGCGATTTTAGATGCGGATAAAGAAGGCTTTTTACGCTCAGAGCGATCGCTGATTCAAACCATTGGACGGGCCGCCCGACACGTTAACGGTCAAGCCATTTTATATGCCGATAATTTAACCGATAGTATGCTCAAAGCGATTGAAGAAACGGAACGACGACGCGCAATCCAGCAGGAATATAACGAAAAGCATGACATTAAACCCCAAGCGATTCAATCCCGTGCCAGCAATGCAATTTTGTCTTTCTTAGATATTTCTCGCCGTTTAAATTCTCAACAGTTAGAAGAAGTTTATGAGCAAGCCGATGATTTACCCTTAGAACAAATTCCTAATGTCATTCACCAGTTAGAAGAACAAATGAAGGAATCTGCCAAAAAATTACAGTTTGAAGAAGCCGCTAAATTTCGTGATCGGATTCAACATTTCCGCGATCGCTTATTAGGTCATGCTAAAAACAAATTTTGATTTGGTTAGGACTTACGCATTGTCAAAAAACATGAAGTGTGCATTTAGGATATTTTGTATTGTATGCTACCAATTGAAATGATTTGAAAAGAAAATTTCAGGAATCAACCGCTATTTTTATCAATAGGCAACTTTGCTGAAATAGCCTCAAGTCTTGAATTTGCGTTGTTTCATAACTATTCTAATTTGTCAATGCGTAACTCCTATTGGTTAAGAATGATTAAAATAAATTGATCTCTATGGGCTGTAGTCCCTCAGTTTTAGGGATGGTTTCCGTTTCAGTCTTTTTCAAGATAATAAACTCCTCTGGGCGTAATCCGATGGATTCATAGGTTTGTCCATCGTCATCGCTAAATTCAACCTCAAAGGCAGTCCCACCCGCTAGTAATTCAACAACTGTCCCAATTTCTCCACGTCGTAAGTTGTGTTCAGGAAGGTCAACACTTAAAGCAACAATATCGAGTAATTTGGGTACATTATTGATCATTTTTATCTCAATCAAGCGATTTCAAAGGATAACAGCTTGTTAATCTCGGAACTGCCGAGTTATGTTCAATAATCCAGCCGCTCCGAAGGGTTGCTCTTCTATTTTGCCACTCAATTATAAAATCTAGTGTATAACGTTGTCCGTAATCATCCCACTTTCCTAACTGAACTTCTTGAGTTTTAATAACTTCCAACAAAATTTGACGTAATTCTTCAGCATTCTCGGCTTTTATCCCAAGAATCGAAGCAAACAGCTTAGCTTTGTGTTTACCTTTACCATGTTCTGCATTTAGGCAGTAGTCTCGTAATTTACCAATGTCAATAATTGCATTCTCCGCATTGGGAATAAACATAGAAATCCAACCAGGGACAAGCAATTTTTAGTGTATCTTGGAACGGGCAGAACAATCACGCGATCGCTTATTAGGCCATCGGACTGCTTAAGGTTTTTCATGAAGAATCTTTAAGCGGGTTTGTAACTCGGTCGTTAACGCTTCGGAACTGGTGCGAATTTTCTCTGTATCGTAATCAGCAACGGTGATAGCTTGGCCAATATCCACTTGAATATCCGTTCCCCAAGTTGGGTAAGGCTTACTATAACGCAACGAGACGGGCAAAATTTTGATGTCACTACTGGGATTTTGTTTCAAAACATCCAACGCAATACGGGCCACACCACGCTTTAACCTATGTACCTGATTATCTCGGAAAATTCCGCCTTCGGGAAAAATTACTAACATTTCTCCCTGTTTTAACAACGCCACACTATGAATTAAACTACTCACTTCAGGTCGTTGTACATCAATCGGAAATCCGCCTAAATGCCGAATAAACCAGCCTTGAATCCCCGTCATTTCGCTGGATGTCACCATAAATCGTAAATCTCGGCCACTAACTTGTCGCCCTGTTGCCAGAGAAACCACGACGGCATCCCAACGAGAACGATGAGTCGGGGCAACGATTACAGGCCCCGTTTTCGGGACATTTTCTTGCCCTGTAATGACTAATTGCCCGAAATACAACGGCATTAACAAATTGCGCCCAAAAGGATAAATAATATCCATTAACCAAGGGTCAACGGTGGAGTCGAGCAGTTCTGGGGGGGGTGTAGCGATCGCAGAAAGCCGCATGGGAGAAATACAAAATTTAAAACAATAAAGCTTTATTCAGTTTTAGCGTATTCAGTTTATCGAAATAACAGGGAGTGAATTAAGCCAGTTATTCGTCTGTCCTTAACAAAACGCAATTGAATATGTTCCTTGGGCACATTTCTGGGGTTGAATTTATTGAATAATACAGTGCCGAGGCGAAAATCCTTGAGACTTTACCAAAGATTGAGCATTATGGAACTTAAACTCAATACCGAAGAGCTATCAAAATCCCCCTTCATTCTGGTTGCCCCCTTCTTTTTCTTGGGAACCGCAATGGTGGTCATGAAAGCGATTATTCCAGATACAACACCGCTTTTTTTGGCTGCTTTCCGTCTGGTTCCCGCAGGTATCATCATCATTCTGTTAGCAACCGTTTTAAACGTTCCCCAACCGAAGGGATGGAAAGCTTGGTTTTGGATTGGTCTGTTTGCCTTGGTCGATGCCGCCATGTTTCAAGGATTGCTCACCGTCGGATTAGTTAACACAGGGGCAGGTCTAGGAGCCGTTTTAATTGATGCTCAACCGTTAGTGGTCGCTCTACTCGCGAGTTGGTTATTTGGCGATGTGATTGGGCTATGGGGCTGGATTGGTTTAGCGATTGGGTTAACAGGAATTTGTTTGTGTGGCTTGCCGACGGAATGGATTATTAATTTATTGGCAGGAAATGGTTTACCGATTTCTCCTTCTAGTTTGACACTGAACAGCATCCTCCAAAGTGGTGAATTATTAATGGTTTTTGCAGCCCTCTCTATGTCCTTTGGAACGATTATTATTCGGAAAGTCAAAGAATACGCTGATCCTGTGATTGCAACGGGTTGGCATATGCTTTTAGGAGGCATTCCTTTATTAGCATTATCTTTTTTATGGGAATCGAATCAATGGCAAAATCTTTCGACCCAAGGTTGGTTAGGCTTAGGCTATGCAACGGTTTTTGGTACGGCTGTCACCTATGGTTTATTCTTTTTTCTCGCCGCGAATGGTAATTTAACCAGCGTCAGTGCTTTGATTTTTTTAACGCCTGTTTTTGCTTTGCTATTTAGTAATTTATTTCTAGAAGAACAATTAACAAAGTTCCAATGGATAGGGGTTTCTTTAACCTTAGTTAGTGTCTATCTCGTAAATCAACGAGCAGAATTAGCCAAAAAATTCTCGCCTCAAACTGTTGCTGAATCCGCAAAGATTTTAGTTGAAACGCCTAAAAAAGAAGGATAGTATTAAACAAAATTAATAATTAATAATTATTAATTAAATCTAATGATGATCTTCATAAATTCTGCCATCAGGTAAAATGCTTCCGGTTAAAATGGCTGCGGTTAGTTTGACCATCATGCGATTGCCAGACATAATTTTTGCTCC
The DNA here is from genome assembly GCA_964482215.1 of uncultured bacterium. Taxonomy (GTDB): domain Bacteria; phylum Cyanobacteriota; class Cyanobacteriia; order Cyanobacteriales; family Microcystaceae; genus Snowella. Next base: position 6,515 of record CAYZWO010000102.1, on the reverse strand, counting down.
TCGTAAATCGGCTTCACGAAGATCGGCTCCACTGAGATCAGCACAAATTAAATTCACTTCCCGTAGGTCTGCTTTTCGTAAGTTGGCTTCTAATAGGTTGGCTCGAAAGAGGTTTGCACCGAATAAATTGGCTTCTTCGAGGTTAACTTTGTGCAAAAAGCTATCACTGAGATCGGCATAGCTCAAATCGGCTTTGATTAATTTACGGCCAGATAAATCTTTTTCTCGTAAATTAGCTCCCCGCAAATCGGCTCCGGTTAAATCGCGGTAATAGGGTCGTTGAACCTGTGGTTCGGGATGGGGCTTGGATTTTGTTTGATGAGGTGGGGATTTGTGGGTATCTGATGATGCTTTATGAGTACGGGATGATGCTTTGGTTTCTGGGGGGTGAGCAGAATGATTCTGATGCGAATGGTGAGAATGGGATGCAGGATGGGCATCTTTTGAATTGAGGTGAGTTTCTAATTGGCGCAGTTGATCACGGGCATGGTTAATGTCTTTTAATCGCGCGATCGCCTTTTCTAAGAGTCGTTGATTATCGGAAGGAATACGGTCGGGATGCCAAATAAAGGCTAAATCCCGATAAGCTTGGTTAATTTCTTCGAGGGATGCGCCTGGCTCTAATCCCAAAATGCGATAATACTGTGCGAGGTTTTTCATGGAGCTAACCCTGACTAAAACACTTCGTTAATTGGCGATCGCGGTTTACCGTTAATTTGCCGTGATTAAGACTGTTAAAAAATACCGTAATTTTACGGTGAAATAATTGACCCAGTATTTTTTAGGATAGAACTATTTCCAAATATTGAGTAAAAAAAAGTCTAAATGAGGCTGGCAATACAAAACTATAATTTTTACTTGACAGAAATTCTATATTAGATACGATAGGTTATGGCTCCCTCACCTCCTGCTTTTTACGCTCTTCTTTACATTAGTTAATAGGTGTTAGTTGTTAAACTATGTTAAGCCGTTTTAAAAGTTTCAATTTAACAAGTTTGCTTGGCAAAAAAGACCAGGGGGTAGGCTTAGAAATTACGCCTGAACGTCTTAATCTTGCTCAATTAACGAAGCAAGGACAAGGCTATAAATTAAGCAAATTTTGCAGCACTGAAGTCCCAGAAGGGGTTTTTGAAGAAGGAAAAATTATTGATTCTCCGACCTTGGCGGAATTAATTCAGGATTTATTAAAAGAAAATAAAATTAGTGCGAAAAAAGTGGCAACGGCGGTTCCGATGAGGGAGGCCATTATTCGTATTATTCCTGTGCCATCGGAATTGGATGAACGGGAACTACGAGATATGGTATTAAATCATGAAGCCGCTTTGTATCTGCCCTATCCCAGAGAAGAAGTGGATTTGGACTATCAAAAGTTAGGTTTTTTTGAGGATGACGACGGGATCGAAAAAGTTCAAGTCTTACTAGTCGCGACCCGTAGAGAAGTTACTGATTCCTACTTAGATACTTTCCAGCAAGCGGGATTAGAGGTCGATGTTTTAGAAATTAACAGTTTTGCGCTTATCCGAACTATTCGCGAACAGCTACGGCAGTTTGGCTCTAAAGAAGCGATCGTCTTGGTGGATATTGAATTTGATAATACGGAAATCGCGATCATCGTGGATGGGGTTCCCCAATTTTCTCGGACGGTTCCCATCGGTACTTATCAAATGCAAAATGCCTTATCTAGGGCGATGAATTTGCCCCCGTCTCGGAATCCTGAAATTTTGCAGGGCATGACTATTCCCGTGACGCAATTTGACACCCTTAGTACCCAAGGAACGGCCGTTAACCCAGGAATGAGTGCTTTGATGCGGGTTTTAGGAGAGTTAACCGATGAATTACGGCGATCGATTAATTTTTATCTCAATCAAAGTGAAGATTTAGAAGTGGTGCAATTGCTCTTAGCAGGGCCAGGCGGCGGTTTAATTCAATTGGATGAATATCTTACTCAACGGCTCAGTATTCCTGCGATTCAAATTGACCCAATCAATTCTCTCGCGATCGCCTCAGATCAAAACTTTTCTCCTGTAGAACGTCCCAGTCTAGGAACCGTACTCGGTCTAGGACTCCGCGAAATTTAATTGATGAAATGCCCACAGCCCATAGCCCTTTATGTCGTAATTTTTCATGTATAGCTTAGACGTTAACTTTCTCAAAGACCGCAATCTGGATCCCAGCAAAATGACAACTGTGGAACCTATTGCTAGTGGCCCTTCCCTTAAACAACAATTACCGATTTACATTGGGGGGGGAGTAATGCTCGCGCTCCTCTCATTGTCTGGATTGTCGATATTACTCGTCGGCTGGCAAAAAGATCAGACTCAGCAAAACATCCAAGCTCTAGAAGCCGAAATTGCTAAGCTCAATTCTCAAAATCAAAAAATTCAAGAAATAGAAGGCAAAGTAAAAACACTGAATGAAGAAATAACGGGTTTAGTAGATGTTTTTAATCAAATCAAACCTTGGTCAGCCATTTTACAGGATTTAACTGATCAGACTCCTGCAACCGTTCAAATTAGTAGTATTCAACAAGCCGATAAAGTCTTAACCCTATCAGGATTTGCCCGTGATTACGGGGACTTAAACGATTTTGTTTTAACCCTACAAAACTCTCGCTTTTTTAATGCAGATAAGACCAAGCTTGTTACTGCAACGACTGAAGCGTTACCCCTAAAAGCCGAGGGAGCAAGCACTGATAAAGGAGACGGAACAACAGCGACCCCCGCCCAAGCAGAAAAAAGCGATAAACCGACTGGGCCAACAGTAACAATTCCGCCAGGCGTTAAATACACCATTACGACAGAATTAACAGATACGCCAGATCAAGCGTTAATAAATGAATTAATTCGCAAGGGTGCGGTTGGTTTAGTAACTCGCTTTAAAATCATGGAGCAGAAAGGAATTTTATCCTCAGCAACATCGCCACCGCCTGCTCCCATTTTGCAACCCGGTAGTCAGCCACCTGCTGATCCAGCGAACCCACAAACATCCCCTGCACCTACTCAAGGAGAGAAAAAACCATGACCTTTGTAGAAGAATTTAGCGACGGCCAGGAATTTGAGAGTGGTGCTAATTATCCCACTGCTTTTGGTATTACCTTTACCCCGAAAGTTACTGGAATTGCCCTAGGCGTATTAGGCGTATTAGGTGCAGGTTATATCCTCTCTACCTACTTTCTACCGGCTTGGGATGAATTCCAAAAACTTAAAGCCGATGAAGCAACGAAACAGCAACAGGTTGATCAACAGAAGTCTGGCCAACTAGAGAGAAAACTCGCGGATGCAGAATTGCGTCTTAGACAAGCAGAAAACCGTAAAGCGGATCTTTTAGCCCTATATGCGAGTCCTAATGACCTCAAAACGTTGCTGACGGATTTAAATAGACTATTTAAAGCTCGTAATGTTACCCTAAATAGCTTTTTACCCCAAGGCGATCCGACTCCGATTACGGATGGTTCCTTGGGGCCTGCGGTTAACAATAAACTCAAGCGTCAAACTTTTCAGGTGGCATTAGATGGCTCTTTTAGCGATACCCATAATCTCATTCGAGATCTGGAGCGATTGCAACCGTTAATTGTCATGAGAAACCTTAAAACAGATTTAGCGAAACCTGATTTTACGGGCAAAGTTATAACCGCAAAGGATAAAGCCCAAGTAATTCCCGATAAAAACGATGGTTTAAAAACATCTTTAACTCTGGAAGTATTAGTCCCACTTACGCCCGAAGAAATTGCCGCTTTGGCTCCTCCTCCTCCCCCCCCAGGTGCGCCACCGGCCGAAGGTCAACCCGCCCCAGGCGCATCACCTCCCCCTCAATAAATTGTAATGATTTTCCCCAATTAATTTTTATTGTTTAACAGAAAGAGAAGAGGAGCACGTTATGAAAACTTATCATTCTTTACTATTAGCCAAGGTTGCGGTTTGTTTCCTATTAGTTGCCCAGCCTGGCCAAGCTGCAAGTCCCCAAGAGGATTTATCTCAAGTTTCTTCTTTACCCACAACAGAACCAGGCTTAAATTTCGAAGATAAAGCGGTTGATGAAGCAACTTTACTCGCCAAATCATCAGTGATTGAGGAAACTAAGCCAGAGTTAACAGGTTATGAGCCTAAAGCAAGCAAGCCTCTTGATTCTTCCGTCGTATCTGACAAAGTAGAAAAAGAATCTCAAGTCACTAAGCAATCTGATACGCCGAAAATTGCTCAGGTTTACGGCCAGCCTCCCATCAATCCGCCTGTAGGAATGCCCTCTTCTCCCAATGGGGTGATGGTTCCGAATCCCGAAATTATTATTAAGTCCAACGGGACACCCAACCCGACGATTCTCCAGCCAACCATGCCAATGGCTCCCACTCTCCCCCGTGCCGTTGCTCCCCCTGTCGGAGATATGTCCATTTCTAATATAAATTCTAGTTTTGATCCGATTGATTTAGGGGCAACTGGTCGAACTATCATTCCTCGTCTTGTTTTACGACAAGCTCCTGTTAAAGAAGTGCTGATGGTGTTAGCTCGTTATGCAGGAATTAATATTATTTTTACAGATGAAGACTCTCCATCTCCATCTGGAGGCGGTGCAGCAACTGCTACAGCTCAATCTACTACTACAAATATTTCTTTAGATCTTCAAAATCAACCCGTTCAAGAGGTTTTTAACTCTGTTTTATCTGTTTCTAGATTAAAAGCCTCAAAAAAAGGTAACACTATATTTATTGGTAAGAAGCTACCTCAAGAGGTTCGGAATATCATCACTAGAACTATTCGTCTTAACCAAGCCCAAGCAGCAAACGCTGCCGCCTTCTTAAGTCTTCAAGGAGCACAGACTAATATTTATAAAGCAGGAAGTGTGGAAAGAACATTTGATCAAAGAACTGGTTTAACAACCGAATCTGCAATAGACCCTAAAATTCTTCCAATTGAAATTGATGAGACAAGAAAAAAGGCTTTAGGGGTAACTCCTTTAGAAGGCTTACTAGTTGCCACAGATGAACGACTTAATTCGGTGACTTTAGCAGGCGAACCTCGGTTGGTTGAATTAGCTACTACTTTGTTGATGCAACTAGATGCACGTCGTCGTCAAGTCGCAGTTAACGTAAAAGTTGTTGATATTAATTTAAATAATATTCAAGATTACAATAGCAGTTTTTCTTTTGGTGTGGGTGATGGCTATTTTGTTCAAGATGGTGGTGCTGCGGTATTGCGATTTGGCGATACGGCTCCTGTCTCTAGAGCGACGATGAATAGTGCGACAGGAAGACTCAGTAACCCTCCTGCTATAGCCAATCCTTTCTCTGATGCCAATACCTTTATTGATTTTAATGACGCTACAACAATTCCAGGTTATGGAAGCGGCAATCGTCAAGTTTTCATTGATTCTAATGGGACAGGTTCATTCGTTATAGAAAATCCAGCTGATGCTACTGTTTTTGGCCGTACTGCGGGAGTTTCTAATAATCCGTTTGAGGCTGGTATCACTGAGTTAACTCGTGGGACTCCTAATTTAAACACGATAACCCGCTCTTTAGTTGACATTGTTGACGCTAATGGCAATGTTATTGGGCAAAGAACAGTGTTTACGTCTACTGCAACTCCTGGAACCGAGGCTACTGCAACGTCTGCATTGCCTTCTTATTTCCAATATCCTAAGAAATTCCAAGCACAGATCAATGCCCAAATCCGTAGTGGTAATGCCAAGATTCTGACTGATCCAACCTTAGTCGTGCAGGAAGGACAAGAAGCTAACGTTAAATTAACTCAATCAGTCGTAACCAGTATTAATACTCAAGTTGATCCGTTAAGTGGCGTGAGAACGACAACACCTGTACTTTCAGACGTAGGGTTAACTCTTAAAGTTAACCTTGATAGAATCGACGATAATGGATTTATTTCCTTATCTATTGTTCCGACCATTGCGGCTCCTGGTGCTCAACAACAATTTGAAAGTGGGCCAGGGGCAAGTAACACAATTACTTTAATTAATAAACGGGAAGTGCAGTCTGGATTAGTTCGATTACGTGATGGTCAGACCTTGATCCTCACAGGTGTTATTCAACAAACGGATCAAACCATTACAAGTAAAGTACCAATTTTAGGAGATATTCCAATTTTAGGTGCATTATTTAGAAGCCAAAGCGATCAAACGAATCGTTCAGAAGTCGTAATTATGGTTACACCACAAGTTCTTAACGATAATTCAGAAGCTCAATTTGGCTATAACTACTCACCAGGCGCGGCAACTGCTGGCTATCTGAGACAACAAGGTTTCCCTGTTCAAGCTCAACCCTAATTTTTGTGAGTCTTTATGTTAATCATTAACCGCGCGTTCACGAAGTGTGCCTACGGCATCGCGTTTTCTCTTACCCTAACCACTTTAGCTCCAGCTGTTCCCGTCAAAGCTGAAAATATTGAACACTTAAATCAATTATTGTCTACCAAACAGTGTCCCCTTTGTGATCTCAGTAGTAGCGGCTTAGTTTTCGCAAACTTGAGTGGGGCTAATTTAGCAGGCGCAAATTTATCGGGGGC
>CAYZWO010000101.1:0-15825 GCA_964482215.1 uncultured bacterium | reverse complement strand
TTTCGGGAGGCGGGGCTTCTCCACGGGTAAATAGAAGCGGTGGTATGCAAAATCGAGGTAATTTTAGTAACCGTTCATCAGGCTCGTTTGATCGCTCTCAAGTTCAAAATCGTCAAGGCGATCGCAGTTTTGACCGTCAAGCAGGCGATCGTTCCCAATTCCAAAATCGTCAACAAGTAGTAGACCGCAGTGTCGAGCGTCAATTAGGTAATCCGTCCCAATTCCAAAACTCTCAAGGAAACCGCACCCAACGTCAGGAAAATCGGCAGACGACTTTGGATAACCGCCAAGGAGAAAGAACTCAACGCCAAGACAATCGGCAAACAACTTTGGATAACCGCCAAGACGGAAGAACCCAACGTCAAGATACGAGACAAACCGAACGAACAGATCGGCAAAATAATCGTCAAGGAGAAATGACAAATCGGCAAAATAATCGTCAGAATTACATCAACGATAATTATGGTTACTGGCGAGGAGGAGGCTGGTATGGTGGCGGTTATTATGTCCCACCTGGTTGGGGTTGGGTTGGTTTTACCACAGGTTTAGTCATTGGCTCAGTTGTTACGAGTCCTCCGCCTTATTACGATACGGTTTATGTGGGATCAAATTCCTATATGTACTCGGATGGGGTTTATATGCAACCTAGTGGAGAAAGCTACGCGATTGTCGCCCCGCCAGTGGGAGCCGTTGTGGATTATTTACCTGATGGCTGTACAACCTTGAATTCGGGCGGTAATTTGTACTACGACTGTAGCGGCATCTACTATCAACCTTTTTTCCAAAATGGTTCTACGGTTTATCAAGTAGTTCAACCCTAAGTTTTTGCTGTTGAATAAACTTGATCGCGATCGCTGACGTTTTGAAGGTCAGCCATCTTTTTCCCCTGCATGATAGGAACTGCGGACTAAGGGGCCTGATCTCACTTGTTTAAAGCCCAGTGATCGCGCCATTTCTCCTAATTCATCAAACTCCGCAGGTGTCCAATATTTTTGCACAGGTAAATGTTCTAAAGACGGGCGCATATATTGGCCCAAGGTTAGGCGATCGCAATCAATTTCTCTTAAATCTTTCATGGCTTGGATGATTTCTTCAACCGATTCCCCATGACCTAACATTAAGCCTGATTTAGTAGGAATGGTCGGATCACATTCTTTAACCCAACGCAATACATCCAGCGATCGCTGATACTTCGCCCCCCGACGAACAACACCCTGTAAACGCTCAACGGTTTCAAGATTGTGGTTATAGCAAGCAGGTTGAGTCTGGGCAACCGTTAAAACTCGCTCCTTTTGGCTGACTTCTCGCCCTGTTCCGCCCCAAAAGTCAGGGGTTAAGACTTCGATTTGGGTTTCAGGATTCCGCGATCGGATCGTTTCCATCACCTTAACGAACCAACCCGCACCGCCATCAGTTAAATCATCCCGTGCCACAGACGTTAAGACCACATAACGTAAGCCTAATAATTCCACCGCTTCCGCCACTTTTTGGGGTTCATCGGCATCTAACGCCATCGGAGCATGACCCTTATCCACTTGGCAAAAGGCACAGGCACGGGTACAGACAGGGCCCATTAATAAAAATGTTGCCGTTTTCTGAGCATAACATTCGGCCCGATTGGGACACCGCCCTTCCTCACAGATGGTATGGATCTGACGTTGTTTGACGATCTGCTGCACCGTAGACAGTTCACTGGCTTTCCCAATCGGTCGGCGTAACCAGTCGGGAAGTTGGGTGATTTCTTCGCGCCATTGTTGGGAGGTGGGAGGGGTCATTTTTAAGTTAATGCCAATAGGTTACTGTGGTTAACATTATGGCCAAAATTTAGCCGCGATCGCGTAAAGATGCTTAGGCTTGTTGAAACTGACGCTTATAAACTTCGTCTTCTTTTTCGGTTTCGATCACTAAATCCGATAGGGGATAGGCCACACATAATAGCGCATATCCTTCGGCTTGCAATTCAGGAGAAACGCCCATACCGTCTTCTTGGTTAACTTTACCTTCTTTTAAAAAAGCAGCACAGGTCGTACAAACGCCCGCACCACAGGAGGTTGGTAAATTAACTCCCGCATCGTCTGCTGATTGGAGGACGGTCTTATCTGAAGCAATGTCGATAGTGTAGGTTTGACCTTGATGATAAATGGTGGCCTTGTAGGTAGTAGACATGACAGAATGAATGGCTTTCTTGGGTTTAGCGGTGTCGATCTTAACAAGTTTTGACGGGGTTGTTAAGTTAAACTTTAGAAAAGTTGTTGAAAAGATTCCCTGGGGAAACAGAAACACGGAAAATTAAACGTTCCTCTTGTTACACTCATTTTGATAACAATTCACCTATAATCTCTGGCCATCAGATTTGGTGAAATCCTGCCTGAGCACAGCCCATACTTTCCCATGAACCCCCATTCCTTGTATAACCACGAACTATCGCTTTATCAACTGGTTTATGAATTTAACCCGAATACGCCCCCCTTATTGGTCAATTCTCGTATTTTTCAAGGGTTGATTCAAGGTTTAATTCATTGTTGCCGAGAACAAAACCTGCGATCTACGTTATGGGTAAAGTTGCCGACAGAGCCAGCTTGGGCAGAAGAGATTGATCGCTACTATCAAGAGGGTTTAACCCAGCAAATTTATTATTGCACCATCAATAATCAAGGGAAGACAGCCAGTGATCGCGGACGGTTGAATCGCGTTGCCGTACCCGAAGGCACGAATCAAATTACCTTAGAGGCCAGCACCCAACTCCATCATGAATATTTTTTCTTAATGTTATCGCCCCAGATCGCCTGTGTTCTGGTCGTCCAAGAAGTTAATCCAGCAGACACACAAGATACGAATAACGACAAATCCTTAAAATTGCTGGTAAGTTTTGTGCCTGAAGTGATTAACCGCTTCCTCGAAGAACTCAAAGGCATGGTGACGATTACGGATAGTACCCCTGAAGAATTAACGGCTGACGCGGTCTTAAGTTTTCCGTTACCTCAAACGATTCAAGCAGATCTCTTAACCCCTTTATTCCAAGCTCAACTGGCTCAATTCGCAACTTTACCAACAACGGCTCAGCCTACTGGGGGCAAAACAGGATATCTCAAGCCTGTCCAAGAATTATTTGGCTCGGATGAGGATTTTCTGCTCAATATGACGCGGGAGTTAAGCTTACCTTTAACCAATATGAAAACAGCCTTGCGGTTATTGGATTCTATGCAAAATAAGCGGGAACAGCGTCAACGTTACTTAGATTTGTTGCAACGGGAATGCGATCGCCAAAATTTATTAATCACGGGCTTACAGGAGTTTATCCAACTCAATCACCCCTTAGACGAAAAAGATACCAGTGTACGACTAGAGGATGCTGTACCAGGGATTGTCAGTACCTATCAACCGATTGCGGAAGAAAAGGGAATTTCTTTGGGCTATACCATTCCTGCGGGTTTCCCGTCGATTAGCTGCCCTAGCTCTTGGTTACGCCTCATTCTCCATCATTTACTCCATAACAGCCTCAAATTTACTAAGCCACCAGGACGTGTTTATGTGCAGTCAAGCTTAAAGGGTCAGCATATTGAACTGACGGTTAGTGATGGCGGCGTGGGTATTGATAACAGCGATATTCCCCATATTTTTGATAGTTTCTATCGGGGACGCAATGCCATGACTCCTGAATTAGCGGGAGCAGGTTTAGGGTTAGCGACGGTTAAACTCTTGGTGGAACGTTGTGGGGCTTCGATTACAGTCACTAGTCATGTGGGGAAAGGAACCATTTTTCGGATGTTATTCCCTATCGCGATCGCTTGAATTTTTGCTAACAGGGAACTGTCCACCAGCGATCGCCTTGAATCAGGGTATGGGCTTTCCACTCATCGGCTGGGCTGGGATAGTCGAGACGATAATGGCCCCCTCGGCTTTCTTGTCGAAATAGAGCACTTTTGAGGATTAGGCTGGCAATATCGAGTAAACTACGGGTTTCTGCCCAGGCGCGGAGTTGAGTTTCAGCAACGGATTGAGAGAAATAGAGGGTTTGCTGAGGTGTTAAGTGTTCGACAAATTGCGTGATAGACAGTTGAGCAAAGGTTTCTTGCCAGTCTGTTACTTGCGTGATCGCGGTTTTTAATCCCGTTTTTGTCCGACAGATGCCTGCATAGTGCCACATTAAAATCGGTAAGGCTTCTCGAATGGTTTGTAAACTTGCTTGATCGGCTGACCAGTTAATATCAATTGTTATGGGAGTTGGGAGCTTCTCTGGTAAGGTAGTCGGCTCTAGTTCAATTTGTTTTAACTGGCTTGCAAAGACAATACATTCCAATAAGGAGTTACTAGCCAAGCGATTTGCGCCATGAACCCCTGTACTGGTGGTTTCCCCAATGGCGTATAAGCCTGAGATCGAAGTCTGACACTGGACATCGGTTAAAATCCCGCCCATCCAATAATGGGCCGCAGGAACAACGGGGATCGGTTCACGGAAAACATCAATGCCGTACTGCTGGCAACGTTGAATAATATTGGGAAAACGTCGCTGGATACGTTCGGGTTCAATGGGGCTTAAATCGAGATAAACCTTCGCCTGGGCGGGATCGCTTTCGGTTTTCTCCAAATGTAAAAAGATGGCTCGACTGACCACATCCCTGGGGGCTAATTCCCCTTGAGGGTGATAGTCAAAAACAAAACGGTGTCCTGTGCGATCGCGCAGATAGGCCCCTTCTCCCCGTACTGCTTCACTAATTAAAAAATGGGGCGCACCGTCTTTCGTTAATGCCGTTGGGTGAAATTGGAAAAACTCTAGATCCCGCAATTGGGCCCCTGCTCGCCAGGCTAGAGAAACGCCATCTCCCGTACTCACCGCAGGATTAGTCGTTTGAGCAAACACTTGACCGCCTCCCCCTGTTGCCAATAAAACCGCTCCTGCACTAAACCATTCAATGCGATTTTGATGCAATAAACTTAAGCCTCGACAACTTCCTGTAGCGCGATCGCAATCCAAATTAAGGGCAATGGCTTGGGAAAAAATGGTTACATTGGGGCGGTTTAAGACTTGCTCGGTTAGGGTACTGATAATGGCGCGTCCTGTGGTGTCGGCGGCATGGAGCACCCTGGGTTGGGAATGGGCTGCTTCTAGGGTTAGGGCTAAATCGGGCCCATGATGATCAAAACTAACACCAAGTTGTAAGAGGGATTTAATCGCATCGGGGGCTTTTTCCACTAAAAAACGGACAGCTTCGGGGTCACACAGTCCTGCACCAGCAACTAGGGTATCTTGCAAATGATATTGGGGAGAATCCGTTGGCGCGATCGCGGCAGCAATACCCCCTTGGGCCCAATCACTGGCTCCTGTTTTCAATTCATCCTTGGTTATCAGGGCAATTTTTAGAGAAGTCGGTAAACACAAAATTGCGTATAGTCCCGCTGCTCCTGATCCGACCACAACCACATCAAACTGTCGTTCCGCCATCCAAACAACCTAACCCCAAAAAGCTATTTTCTAAGCCTACCCGTTTCTGTTACTTATCGGTATTCACGACTAAAACCGAGCAAGGAGCCTCTGCGACCACTTGACTACTCACAGAATCATTTAAAATGCGCTCAACCCCTTTTAAACCACGGGTTCCCAAAATAATCAGATCAACGTGATAAATATTAGCTAATCGTAAGATTTCCTCAACGGGATCACCGGCTAGGATTTCGATCTCGCTTTTGGGGATTCTTTGTTGATAGGTTTCTAAACTGGCTTTGGCCCATTCGTACCGTTCTGAGGAAAACTGATGGGGGCGATCGGGATCTTCCACATCCTCGTTATCGGGCGGAAAAACATGACATAGCACGACCTTCGTTTTGGCTGACATCCGCAGAGAGTTCAGACTTTTTAACACCGATTCTGAAGCGGGTGAACAATCGAGTGCAAGCAGAATGGAGTTGAACATTGTCATTTTTTCCTATAATTGGGAAATTTTTATTGTAAAGTTCTCCAGCAGGAGAGGATTTAGGCAGTAATAAAAATTTATTTTCAGCAAAAATTCTTGATATTTTAAGCTTTAGTCACGCTTAATTTTAATTGTAAGCGTTTAACCAACTGGGAAAGAATAAAACTCACCAGAAAATAAACAACTGCCACAAAACTATACATCTCGATCAAACGGCTATCCCGTTGGGCAATCTTAGAAGCAGCCCCTAAAAAGTCGGTTCCTGAAATGACGTACACCAAGGAAGTATCTTGAAACAAAATAATGGTTTGGGTTAGCAGCACAGGCAGCATATTACGAAACGCTTGGGGCAAGATGACATAGAGCATTTGCTGAGGATAGGTAAATCCCAAGGCTTTAGCGGCTCCTACCTGACCCGTTGGAATGGATTGTATTCCTGCTCGAATAATTTCACAATAATAGGCAATTTCAAAGAGGGTAAAGCTGATATAGGCGGTTTGATCAGGGCCCACAGGGACGGGATTGGGGGATTGGATAACCCATTGAGCCAGCAACGGAACAAGAAAGTAAAACCAAAAGATCACCAACACCAACGGAATCGATCGCATCAAATTGACATAGGCTGTTGCAGCGATCGCCAAAGGTTTAATCGGGGATAATCGGGCCATAGCCAACAGTGAGCCGAAAATAATCCCTCCCGTCATGGCTGTTGCGGTTAGCTTGAGGGTATATTGCATCCCTTGCCACAGGTAGGGCAGCGATCGCGTAATGACCTCAAAATCAAAATCACCCATCTTAACGCCCCTGTAAATAGCCTGGAATTTGGCTTCTGCGTTCAATCCACGCCATCAAACGGTTAGCAGTTAACGCCACCCCAATATAGAGAATGGTCACGACAGTAAAGACCTCAAACCCTTGAAACGTATATTCATTCATCTGTTTAGCTACTGCCGTTAGTTCCAACATTCCAATGGTTAAGGCAACGGAAGAATTTTTAAAAATATTCATCAATTCACTGGTCAGCGGCGGAATCATAATGCGGAAAGCAACGGGTAAAAGCACATAACGATAAACCTGGGGTAAGGTGAACCCAATCGCCAGTCCTGCCCCTTTTTGTCCCACAGGAATGGATAAAATCCCCGCTTTCACCTGTTCCGCGATCCGTGCGGAGGTAAAAAAAGCCAGACTAATCACCGCCGTTGTAAACTCTGGCAAAGGCATTTCCTGTTTAATCCAATCTCCCATTGTTGTGGGTAACAGGTCAGGAAAAACGAAAAACCAGAGAAACATTTGCACAATTAGGGGAATATTGCGAAATAGTTCGACATAAGCATCGGCAATCCAGACTAAAACCCGATTCGGTAGCGTCCTTACTATGCCAACGATTACGCCCAAAATTAGCGCGATCGCCCAGGCACAGAGGGAGGTTGCCACTGTCCAACCCAAGCCCGCCAGTATCCACTGATAATATTTTTCGCCGCCCGTTGCCACTTCATCGAAAAAAACGAGCCAATTCCAGTGGTAATTATTCATAAATTTTCCTAAAAAGCCAATTAAACGCCTTTATCGCTGGGAGTTTTAATGGCTTCTTTTAATTTGGGACTCATGGGTAAATTCATATTAATGCCTTTGGGGGGAATGGGTTTGGTAAACCATTTGCTGTAAATTTTGTTGATTTCCCCCGTTTTCATTAAATTTTTCAAGGTATTATCAACTACGGTTTTAAACTGGGGATCATTTTTCCGCATCATTAATCCATAGGGTTCAACCGATAGCGAAGGCCCGACGATCGCGAAATTTTTAGGATTTTTGGATTGGGCAATTAAACCAGCGAGTAAGACATCATCCATTACAAAAGCTTGGGCCCGACCCGATTCCAACATCAAGAACGATTCGGCATGATCCTTACCATAAACATTTTTGACGTTAATTTTTTGTCCTTTTTCATTTTGTTTGATGTAACGATCAGAAGTCGTTCCCGTTGTGGTAACAACCGCTTTACCGTCGAGATCGGATAAATTTTTAATTCCTGAATTGGCTTTAACCGCCATACGAACTGAGGTGACAAAAGGAGCCACACTAAACGCAACTTTTTTTTGTCGTTCTACGGTGTTGGTCGTAGAGCCGCATTCGAGGTCAATGGTTCCATTTTCCATTAAGGGAATGCGGTTTTGTGAGTTAACAGGATTGGTTTTAACCTGTAAATTCGGCATTTTAAGTTGCTTTTTCACAGATTCGACCACTTTCATACACAAATCAATGGAATAGCCCACCGATTTTTGATTATCGTCTAGATAAGAAAAAGGAATGGAGGATTCTCTAACACCTAAAACGATCACCCCTGAATCTTTAATTTTTTTCAAGGTTCCCGTTGGCTCACTCATCTGAGCATTACTGATACTCGTTGCGGTAATTACTCCCATTGCCGCGATCGCGCTAATTTTCAAAAAGGTTTTAGCTACCATCGTTAAATTTCCTTAAAAAATTAATATATCCAAACTATAAAGCATATATAGATAAAATAAGAAAAATTTGTCTAAACTAGGCATTTAAGGTCTTCGTTTCTTGATTATCTTATCGCCGAGTACGAAAAACAAATTTTATTACATTATGCGATTTTAAAGCTATGTTTTAATTTCAAACTTCAAATTTCAAACAGTATAATAATTGCTTAACCAATGATTTCAGTCTTCACACAATTCATTAAAAGAAACGCAGGATATAGCATTTGAATCAATCATTGTTCTATCCATTCGCCATTTTAAACGATCAATTTCTTGAGGCTCAAGATTCATATCTTTACCAATAATAATTAAGCCTTGAAACTTAGCTCTCCTGCTGCCAAAGGTATTGTGAAAGTCTGCTGTGCTTCTCATATCCTCTAATTTCCAAAGCCAATCGACTAATTGGGAAAAAGCAGCTTCTATTCTGGGCGACCAGTCAGGGGTAGATTTATTTCTTTTTTTTGTAAAAATACTATCAGGTCTACCATCTTCAAATTCAACTAAGAGATAGCGATGAGTTTCTGAATCACCAATCACGAGATCTGCTATAAAGTCACCATAAATTTCGTATTCATGGGCAAAAAGATCGGGCTTTTTAATTTGAGGAAAGTAAGAACAAATCAAAAT
Source organism: uncultured bacterium (assembly GCA_964482215.1). Lineage (GTDB taxonomy): Bacteria > Cyanobacteriota > Cyanobacteriia > Cyanobacteriales > Microcystaceae > Snowella. The sequence continues at coordinate 6,782 of CAYZWO010000101.1, read as the reverse complement.
TGAAAGATTATGATTACGCTTAAAAAATGGCAATATATGTTCTTTTTCACTTAAAATTTGATGATCTGCAAGAAGTTGAGCAAAATCATTCCATTCGTCTCGACATTGCTTTGCATTAAAGGAATGTTTTGCCAAAATCTTCATGCTTTTTGAACCTGCTTCGATTCCAGACCTAAACGATCAAATTTATCTCGGTACATAATGTCTTCTACAGTCCATCCAGAGTCATTTTTAGACAAAATGATTCTAAATCGACCAACACGATAGCGATATAAATTGGTAGATTGCAATTTAAGAATATTTGGTGAAGAACCTACTTCTGTATCGTCGAGCAAGCGCAACTTGTTAAGGGCATCGATTACTGTTTTACGCTCAGAGGGACTAAGCGATCGCAACGTGATTTCTGCTCTTCGTTGAATTGATAAATTCATAGGAATAAAGCCCAAATGCTGGCTACTGTCCTATGTTACGTTATGCCATAGAAATTGTCTATTGTTTGTAAACATAGGGGCAAATTTTACTAAAATTAATTCGCGATCGCCTGTTCAATTCTTTCTTGACTCAATGCTTTCCCAATAAAAACAAGTTTGGTTTGTTTCACTTCATCGGGTTGCCAGCGACGATCATAGAAAACATCAAAGCGATCGCCGACCCCTTGCAACACTAAACGCATCGGTTTGTTGGGGACATGGACAAAACCCTTAATCCGATAAATTTCTTCTTGGTTAACTAATTCTTTTAACCGTTGCGTTAACACTTGTGGATCATAAGCTTCTGTTTGAATTACTTGCACCGAATTAATTTCATCATCGTGATCATGTTCTTCTTCATGGTCGTGATGGCTAGGGCGACTTTCTAAATTATCCTCAACCGCCGCATTAAAACCTAACAGCACTTCTGGGTTAATTTCTCCCTGCTGGCAAGGCACAATTTTTACCCCAGGTCGCAATTCCTTTTCTAAAAAGTTTCTAACTTCCGTTAACTGTTCCTCACTAATCAAATCAGTTTTGGTCAGTAAAACTAAATCTGCACAAGCCAACTGATCTTCAAATAATTCTTCAATAGGGGTTTCGTGTTCTAAGCTATCATCTGCGGCTCGTTGCGCTTCTAAAGCCGCTAAATCTCCCACTAAGGTTCCTTGGGCTAATGCCTGACTATCGACAACCGTTACGACCCCATCAACTGTGGCACCATTGCGGATCTCTGGCCAACGGAATGCTTGAACTAAGGGTTTGGGTAACGCCAACCCAGAGGTTTCAATCACCATGCAATCTAGCTGGTCTCGTCGCGTCAACAGTTCTTGCATAATGGGAAAAAATTCTTCCTGCACCGTACAGCACAAGCACCCATTAGTCATTTCAATGATTTGGCTATTGGGAACTTCAGGTTCATCGCACACTTGGCAATCTCTCAACAATTCCCCATCAATGCCCACATCCCCAAATTCGTTAACTAGAACAGCAATACGTCGTCCTTGGTTATTTTGCAGCAAATTACGAACGAGGGTTGTTTTTCCTGCGCCGAGAAAGCCTGTAACGACGGTAACGGGAATTTTGTGCATGAATCCTTATCTAATTTGAGCCACTTAACAGTATAGTCGAGTCGCGATCACTGATTTAAATATCGGTTTTTAGGGATTAATCGAGGTTTTAATCACAAAGCCTAATAAAGCTAGAAACATGGCCGAAATAAGAACCCAGAGACGATTATCCTGTTTATCAGTTTGCTTTTTAAGATCCGTTAGATTGTTATTAATCGCGTTTAATCTTTCATCGGTTTTAGTAATGTGAATGTCTAGTTTTTTATCAAGTTCATTAAATCGATTATTGATTAAATCTTTCAGTTCTTTTAAATCTGTTTCGGTAATAGTAGACATAGTATGTTGATTGACTGATGATTTATTTAATGGATAAAGCGGATTGCATTGTAATGAAAGATTGAGCTTTATAAGAACATCATATACGATGATCTTGCTCTGTAGAAAATTTGGCTACAAGGTTCTGTACTTGATCTGATATTTTATGAACAACTATCGGTTAGTCAATCAGCGATCGCGTGTAATCGTCCTAAATAATGAAAATTTGCAACCGATAAGTTGGGAATGTTAGTCAATCAATAAATTTGAAAAAGCGATCGCGTTTTTGTTGAGTATTGTAAACTCTCGTTTGAACTTGTCGTAAATCTTGTTTTTGCTAACGACGGCTTAATTTTTGTTGTGTTTTATTGACTGTAAATCATTTTTCAAAAGATTTTTATACTTTTTTAATTAACTTTTGATCTGCAAAACAGCTATTCTATTGATTGATAGAGCATTAGCTATCTTGGGAAAAATTTTGTAAATACCCTTTTCTTGGGATCTAAAAATATTTTTAATCAAATATTAATCAACAGGAGCCTTTTGATTCATGATTCTTAATTCTCTCTACGCTTCGATTCTGGATAAAGCAGTTAATCAGGTTGTTAAGGTTCTCAATGAGTTTGCTGATAGCCCTGTATTTGCAGAAAAGTTTACGGCAGTTTTCGGAACCTCAATTTCGGCTCAACAGTTTCGGTCGATATTGACGGGTTTGCCTAAGATTGAAGTTCGTTCTGACAATGAGTTACAAGGTGCATTGGGCGCGTTTTCGGGTCAGACGGGTAAAATTTATCTTTCCCAAAGTTTGGTGAGTGGAGATAAAACGAGGTTAGAGGCGGTATTAATTGAAGAGATTGGGCATTTTGTGGATGCTCAGGTGAATAAGGTGGATAGCTCTGGGGATGAGGGGGAATTATTTTCTGATTTAGTGCGAGGAGTTAATTTAAGTCAATCTGAGTTAACCCGTATTCAAACAGAAGATGATCATGCTGTGATTAATTTAGGGGGACAATTTATCTCGGTTGAACAAGCAACGCCGATTATTTTAACTGTTACCACAACCTTCGATCAATATGATGGGAGTGCAACCAATGGGTTATCTCTACGAGAAGCTATTGGTATTGCCAACGCGAATACAACGAATGATTATATTATTCAATTGCAAGGAGGAGTAACTTACAATTTAACCCGTTCTGATTCAAGTATTACTAATGATAGTCAAGGTCTATATGATTTAGATATTATCGGTGGGGCTAATGTCACTATTGAAAGTGTAGGAACGGGAAAAGCTATTATTAATGGTGAGGCGATTAGAGATTTTTTAAACAGTAACATAAGAATCCTTGATGTATTTCAAGATGGAGAGCTTACTTTAAATAATGTCATTTTAACCAAGGGTCAGGGCGGAACAATTCGAGTTAATAACGGTGGATTGCTTTATTTAAACAATAGTTTAATTTCTAACAGTTCAACAACTAATTTTTACTCAACAGTTTCAGCCCTTGAAAATTATGGAACTAGCATAATCAATAATAGTGAAATCAAAAATAATCGATCATCAAATGCAGGCGATTCAGGAGCAATTTTCAACAAGGGTGTGCTGGAAATTAACAGTAGTGTTATTAGTAATAACAGCACGGGTTCTAGTGGTGATGGTGGGGGCATTAATAATGACGGAGGTACAGTTTATTTAATAGATAGTTCTGTTAGTAATAATACGGCTAATTCTAAGGGTGGTGGAATTTATAATGATAATGGCTCTTTTAAAATTATTAACAGTATAATCGAAAATAATATTTCAGGATTTTCTGGAGGTGCTATTTACAATAGTGGAAGCTTTGGCAATACGAAAACTTTAGATTTAATTAATAGCGTTGTTCAGGGTAATCGAAATAACACTAGTTTAGGTTCGTCCTCATCATCGGGTGCTATTGATAATCGATCCACAATGAACATTAGTCAAGGTAGCCAAATTATCAATAATATAGGTAATGGAATTTATAACGAAATGGAATTTATAACGAATATGAAATAAATATTAACGATAGTTTGATTAGCGGCAATACTGTAGCAGGGTTATTCAATGCCAGAGATTCGGGGGCAACACAGACGATTAAAACAACTTTAAATAATGTTAGGCTAGAAAATAATCGTGCTGGGGGTGTTGTAAATTCAGGATTATTTTCTTTAAACATAGCTGATAGTCAAATTATCAATAATGGCTCAACAGGAATTTATAATGATACTGGAGGAGTGGCTACTGTTATTGGTAGCATGATTAACAATAATGTCGGGCCTGGTATAGCCAATACAGATGGCTCATCGATATCTAGAAGCAGTACAATTTCAGTTTTCCAAAGTACGATTGATGGTAATGCTGGTGGTGGAATTAAAAACAAAAAATCTACGGTTTTTTTGGCAGATTCTATTATCCAAAATCATAATCGTAATGGTGATGGCGGAGGAATTAGTAATGAGGAGGGAAAAGTTACTATAGATAGCAGTATTATTCAAAATAATACCGCAACTGTGAAGGGAGGAGGAATTTATAGTTATGATAGTCTTGGCGGTGTTGGTGGCAAAAAACTGGTCATTAATAATAGCATTATTAGAAATAATCAAGCTCAAAATGGAGGAGGAATTTATAACAGAGATACTCTATTAACAGTTACCGATTCTTTAATCAGTAATAATAAAGCAGTTAACAATAATAATGATACTGGAGTTGGTGGGGGTCTTTATGTTGTTCATACTAACTCAAACCGAGGAGTTATTGAAAATAGTACGATTAGCGACAATCAGGCAACTTTTGGTGGCGGTATTTACAATCAGGGTTATATATTTTCTTATCCAGTAAATAATCAAACTATTTTTGTTGATGCTCGGAGCGATTTATCACTAATCAATTCTACTGTTAGTAGTAATACAAGTGCCTCTAGTGGAGGAGGAATTTATAACGCTCCATTAGGTGATATTTATCTTTACAATAGTACGCTTACTAATAATACCTCTGACTTAGATAATAATGGAAGCGGTGATGGAGGAGCAATTTATAATCAAGAAGGAGGAGGAGTTCGTGGCTTGGCGGTGGGATATGTTGAAGCAAGAAATAGCATTATAGCAGGTAATTTTGATAGTCCTAATAATGCAGGAACAGGGAATATTCATCCCGACATTTCTGGAGGTAATAGTGTTGGGAATAACAATAATTTAATGGGTAGTTTAGCAGGAACTAAAGGAACAGTCGGGACTGGAACAGATATTGTTGCTAACCCCTTATTAAGTCCCTTACAAAATAATGGCGGAAAACTTCCTACCCATACTTTACTCACTGGAAGTCCAGCCATTAATGGGGGTAATAATACACTAATTGTTGCTGATACTTTTGATTTAGATCAAGATGGAAATACCACCGAACCTCTACCTTTAGATCAACGAGGAAGTAGTCGTATTGTGGGGGGAACGGTTGATATTGGTGCAGTGGAAGTTACCAATGGTAATCCTAATATTAATATTCGTCCTCATGAAGTAACATTAGCTAACAATAAAATTGCCGAAAATAAACCCATTGGGACAGTGGTAGGTAACTTTAATACCCTTGATGATAATGCAGGAGATACCTTTACTTATAGCTTTGTAGCAGGGACAGGAGATACCGATAATAACTTATTTACGATTGAAAATAATCAACTAAAAACGAATCAAGTTTTTGACTACGAAAGCAAACCCTATTATAGTATTCGGGTTAAAAGTACAGATCAAGGTGGTTTAGCTGATGCAAGAATTTTCACCATTGGTATTACTGATGTTAATGATCCAACGGTTGATATAACTCCTTATAAACCAACTAACTGGAGTGATAAAATTGTTATTTCTACAGTCGCTAACACAAACACCGACGCAACTTATATTACCCCTTCTGATAGTCTTTATATTGATTGGGCTATTCAAAATATAGGAACAACTAAAATTGATACAACTTTTCAAGTGCGTTTGTTATTAGATGGAGTAGAAAGAAAAACTTGGATAGTCAATGATACTGATCCTAAATTTTATCCTAACTTTTATGATTATAGAAATGATTTTCAAATTGCCCCTCTTAGTGTAGGAACTCATGTCTTAACCTTAGAAGCAGATTATCTTAAAGAACTCCCTGAAATCGACGAAAATAATAATATTTATCAAAAAGTTTTTAACGTTACGAGTACAAACTTAAATAATACTATCACCCTAGCTATTAATCCAGTTAGTGTCATTGAAAACGGGACAACTAACCTCATTTATACCTTCACTCGTACAGGTGATTTAACCAATTCTTTAACAGTTAATTATAGCGTAGGCGGAACAGCCAACTTTAACACAGATTACACTCAAACAGGCGCGTCAAGTTTTACGAATAGCAATGGAACAATTACCTTTGCCGCTAATTCAGCCACGGCTCAAATGATAATAGATCCCACGGCTGATACAACGATTGAATCTGATGAAAAGGTCAGTATAACCTTAGCATCAGGTATCGGTTATAACATCGGAACAACTACAACTGTTACAGGAACCATTCTTAATGATGATGTAACGCTACCCACGATTACCCTTGCTGTATCTCCTGCAAGTGTTACTGAAGACGGGACAACCAACCTAATTTACACCTTCACCCGTACAGGAGTAACAAATAATGCTTTAACAGTTAACTATACAATCGGTGGTACAGCAACCAACGGAACAGATTACGCCACTATTCCCACCAGCGTTACTTTTGCTGCTAATTCTCCTACAGCTACCGTCATAGTTGACCCTACTGCTGATACCATTGTTGAACCTGATGAAACCGTAGCGTTAACCCTCGCTTCAGGTACAGGCTACACTATTGGCACAACTACAACTGTTACAGGAACCATTCTTAATGATGATGTAACGCTACCCACGA
>CAYZWO010000100.1:6797-15883 GCA_964482215.1 uncultured bacterium | reverse complement strand
TGATTTTGCACATATCTGAAAGTTAGTTTGAGTCTGGATCGTAAAAATGACATCGCAAAAGATTCATATTTAAAATCAGCAACGCCAAGTCAATTAGCTAAAACAATAAATGTAAGCCAGCTACTGCCGAGACGCTATCCGTACTTTCTCCTTCTTCCTGAGCTAGATCAGCCGTTTCGCCAAATTTTTTATTCCAATTAATTCCGATATAGGGTGCAAACTGACGGGTTATCTTATACCGTAATCGTAGACCTAAATCCAAATCATTAATTCCAGAGCCTATGCCGAACTCTTCAACCCGTTGAACGGCAGCGTTAACTTCTACTTTAGGTTGTAAGATTAATTGCTGGGTTAATAACAATTCGTATTCAGCTTTTACCCGTGCTGATACGTCTCCTTCATGGCTAACAAAGAGTGCAGCATTAACTTCAAAAAAGTAAGGTGCTAACCCCTCTACGCCTATGACAGCAAAACCTCGTCCGCGATCGCTATCCCCGTAAAGTTGGTCATACCGTAAACCGACTTGCCATTCCCAATAAGGAGAAAATAAGCGGCTGTATAGCACTTGTAACTCTGCTTCACCGTTTCCATCATCAAGGTCAACTTCTCCTTCACTTTTGATGACTAATCGTTCGTAGTCACCACCAATCCAGCCACTCCAATCCCAATTAAATGCATTGCTGTCCTCATTAACACGATATTCCAATTGATCAACCAGCAGCGACCAATATATTTGCTCGTCATGTACAGGTTCGGGCCAATCATCATCCGAATGAGAGTGAGCTTGAGCAAAAATTTCTTGAGAATCAATATTGGGATAAATTGGCGTTTTACTCAAATCTGCTGCTTTAGCTGAGGTTAAATCCAAAGATCGAGTTTCCGTCGATAATGTCGTATCCGTTTCTATTAATAGCGAATCATCTAGAGCAAATACAGGTAAAGCTAATCCAACAGGTAAAAGCCCCCCAATAATGTAACTTGAAAGCTTTTTTACAATAAAATTAAACATTATTTATCCTTCTTTAGACTTTACGGTAGCTGGATCAACGACCATTACCGTGCGGAACATCCCCATATCCATGTGGTAGAGCAAATGACAATGAAAGGCCCATTGCCCTGGCGCATCAACGGTAATACCGACAGGTAAACGCTCGGCAGGTTTAACAATAATGGTGTGTTTTCGAGGATTGGCTGCCCCTGCTCCTACATCGGGTTCCATCCACATTCCGTGCAAATGGATAGGATGCTCCATCATGGTGTCGTTAACTAAAATGAGTCGTAACCGTTCGCCTTGATAAAAAACGAGGTTTTTCTGCTCGGAGAATTTTTTGCCGTCAAAAGACCACATATAACGCTCCATATTCCCCGTGAGATGAAGTTCCAAGTCTCGATCTGGTGCTTTAACGGTGGGAGAAGGTTTGAAGCGTCGTAAATCCGTGTAGACTAACACGCGAGTTCCTGTGTTTTCCAGACCGATACCAGGTTCATGAAGACGACTACTAACCATCATGGGAATACCCGCCTGACCAATGCCATGATCGTCTGGCCCGTGAGGATAACTTTGGGGTTGATAACTACTGGTAGAAGTCGCCATTTGATGATCAGTATGGCCACTATGGTCTTCTGGGTTACTATGGCCACTGTGAGCACTGTGGTCATTATGGTTGCTATGGTCGCCAGAATTACTATGCCCTACGTGTTGTGAATGATCATTGGCAGTAGCGCGATCGCTGTGGTCACTATGATCGCTATGGTTGTTATGGTTACTGTGATCAACGGCATTAGTAGAAGAACTATGATTGCTATGGTCAGTTGAGGTAGCAGAAGAACTATGACTTTCGTGCGTTGCATGATCTGCGTGTCCCATATCCGCCATTGTTCTGACAGGACGTTCTCGCCGAGCAGGTAAAGGCGCACTCAATCCTGATTTAATCGCTAAAGTTCCTCGTGCATAACCACTGCGATCCATCGTTTCTGCAAAAATCGTGTAAGCTTCTTGAGTTTGTGGCTCTACGATTACGTCGTAGGTTTCGGCAGTACCGATGCGAAATTCATCCACCGTTACGGGTTGTACGTTCTGACCATCAGCTTGCACAACCGTCATTTTTAAACCTGGTATCCGCACATCAAAAAAGGTCATGGCAGAACCATTAATAAAGCGCAGACGCACTTTTTCTCCAGGGTTAAATAGGGCTGTCCAATTTTTGGCTGGCGCATGTCCATTCAACAGGTAGGTATAGGTTGAACCAGTCACATCGGCAATGTCGGCCGGATCCATTCGCATTCCTTTCCATTCCCAGTCTTCAGCCAAGTTGGCGATCGTGCGACGCTGATTGTTGTAAAACGTGGGCATTCGTTTGAGATTTCGCATAATCGCGTGAGGATCTTCAAAAGTCCAATCTGAAAGCAGAATAACGTAATCCCTGTCATAGTCAAACGGATCGGGTTCTAGGGGATCAATAATTAACGGGCCATAGTGTCCCCGTTGTTCCTGCATTCCGCTATGGCTGTGATACCAATAAGTGCCGCTTTGGAGAACAGGAAATTGGTAAGTAAAGGTTTCGTTGGGCTTAATTCCTGCAAAACTGACACCAGGAACGCCGTCCATGTTGAAGGGCAAAATTAATCCGTGCCAATGGATTGAAGTGTCTTCTCGCAAATGGTTGACAACCGTTAATTTCGCTGTTTGTCCTTCTTTCAAGCGAATCAAGGGAGCGGGTAAAGAACCATTGACGGTTACTGCTGTTCCCTGGCGATCGCCGACAGTAAAGGGAGTCTCTTGGATATGGAGAATAACTTCGTCAAGATAATTTTGGGATTGTTTATTCTGAGGGGATTTGGCATAAGCAGGTAGAAATTGATCTAAAAGAAATGCCGCTCCAACTCCAGTGGTGAAATGCAAGAAGCTACGGCGTTTTAATTGAGAAAAAGATGACATTTTAATTAAAAATTAGCGATTTTTATTATTGTGATCTTGATGAGACTGATGATCATGAGAATCCCCCTTGGAATTGGGGCTAGGACTAGGGCTGGGGCTGGGGCTAGGCTTAGAGCCATTTTTATGATGCCCCTCATGGACTAAATCAGTATTAGATTCAGACTTAGATTGAGTGTCAGAAGTTTGCTGAGCCGTGACAGAACTTAAAGAAATATTATCAACCAGAGATGTTGATGAAGCGGGTAATACGCCATATCCTAGAGTCAACAACAAACTAAAAATAGGCAAAACAAAAAATTTCATGGTAAAAAGCAACAAAATTAAAAGTGTTAATTATTTATCATCCTAGAAAAGTATGAAATCAGGATGAAATGGCTTATGGATAATTCAGTAAGGTTGGGTTTGTAAAGTAATTTGTGTCAAGAAGAAAAAGTTATAAAGGAAACCTCCCTTCAAATTTAATGGCAAAGCGATTTAATGCGGCCTTCCAATCGCGAATGGGCATCGTCCACTTTTTAGACAGATTATTAATCGCGAGGAAAATAACCTTCATAGCCGATTCATCGCTAGGGAAAGAACGATGATTTCGTAAAACCTTTCTCAAAGTCATATTCATCGACTCAATGGCATTAGTGGTATAAATTGCCTTACGGATATCAGTAGGAAAGTCAAAAAAAGGAATAATGCGTTGCCAGTGGTTCATCCAAGATTTGCTGATGGTCGGATACTGCCCATCCCAATGCTCGGCAAAATCTACAAGGGCTTGCTCCGCAGCGGCTACCGTCGGGGCACTATAAACGGCTTTTAGGTCGGCAGCCACCGCTTTACGGTCTTTGTAGGAAACATAACTGAGGGAGTTCCTGACTTGATGAACAATACAAAGCTGAACTCGGGTTTTGGGATAAACCGCTTCAATGGCTTCGGGAAATCCCGTTAATCCATCTACGCAGGCAATAAAAATATCCTTAATTCCCCGATTCTGGAGTTCGGTTACCACAGACAGCCAGAATTTAGCCGATTCATTTTGAGTCATCCATATCCCTAATAGCTCCTTTTTTCCTTCTAAATTCACGCCTAAGGCTAAATGCACCGCTTTATTGATAACTCTGCCCTCATGACGTACTTTGACCACTAGGGTATCAAAAAAGATGATGGGATACACTTCATCCAGACTACGCTGTTGCCAGACTTTGCGTTCAACTTCGACTGCCTCCGTCACATTTGAGATTAACGTATGGGACACCTCGACACCGTACAAGTCTTTCAGCTGCTCTTGAATATCACGGGTCGTCATCCCACGAGTGTACAGCGATAATATTTTGTCATCAAACCCATTAAAACGGGTCTGTCCTTTCAGGATAATTAACGGTTCAAATTCTCCGTTGCGGTCACGAGGGACTGCTATTTCGGCTTCTCCAAATTCTCGAATTAATAAACGGATAGGATATCCTAACATTTCTGTCGACTTAGAATAGCACAACGTTTTGCGATGCAATCGGGCAAGATAATGTCTTAAACGGGGGTTCTCTCCCTCTACTCTGGTCATATAAGTTTTACTCACTATATGGTCTTCCTCTGCTATGAAGCACGGATAGACTGACCATCCATCACTTACATAAAAATAACATCCCCATGATTTCACTAATTCTCATAAAGGACGAAATGTTTGACTACTACGTTCTCCTATCGCCCAGCCTAAAATCCCTTTTTTGAAGTGGTCAACCGCTTTTCATATCTAGACTTTGTTTTTTGAGCCAACAAAGGTTTCTAATTCATCGAGTTCTCCTACTTCAGGAATTATTTCAGGCTCATAGGCTTCAGGTAAATTCTTTCCTACAGATTTAACCCAGTTGATTACCGTCGTATGATGAACTCCTTTTAACCGTTCTATTCCTCTAAATCCCATGCCATTAACATAAGCAGTCAGGCATTCTTGCTGTGTTTGTTCATCATCGCCTTTCTGTTTTTCATGGTTATCAATAAATTGACGATGACAGGTTACACAAATATGATTTTGTTTACCTTGTTTATTGATGCCATTTTTACGAATATGGGTCGATTTACATTCTGGACATTGCATTTTACTTTCCTCCATTCATATCTCTATTATGCAACGCTTTCCATATAACCTAGTTGATCGGAAAAAAGAACTTCTAGAAAATCCCCTTCCTTGTCGAAACAAATTTTTAAGTTAGTAACTATAGCAATTGTCCGGATTTTTTTTCAATATATCGGTTGGAAACAGAATAAATTTGCTATATCATAGAAGTGGATAATTAGTATTTTTTAGATAATCAACCATTTGTAATGATATAGAGTGAATAAAACGCGATCGCCGAGTTTGAAACAAGATTCTCTACGCGATCGCTTAACTCGTCCGACCGATCAAGCAACAATATCAACAGCAAGGTTAACTATTAATTGATCGTTACTTTTTAACTAAAACTCAAGAAAAGTGCGTGGTAAAGTATATACATCATGAAAATCAACTATGCAATGGGTTTCATTCCCCGATTGCACATTGCGTATATTTAGTTAGTTCATTCTTTTGGCAAAAATATGGTTAATTTGAGATTAACGGAGCTTAACGATCAAGCAATTAAACGTTTATTTATTATAGGAATTATTATAACTTTAATTATTTTTTTAATTAAATTTTGTCTAACAGGATTCGGTGTTTTTGGAGACGGAATTGGGTATTATGCTCCTCTGCGATCGCTGCTATTTGACGGTAATTTAAAAGTTATTAATGAACACGAATTTTACTCTCAATCTGCTTCTTGGTTAGGAGGGGCCGTTCGTTCTGCGGGGCCTGCGGTTGAATATAGTAAATACACCATTGGCTTAGGGTTAATTTTATTACCGTTTTTTGCTATTGGTCATATCGTTGCGTTGGTTTTACATACTATTGGGGTTCCTGTCGAGGTCAATGGATTGAGCTGGCCCTATGAATTGTTCTATTGTCTAGGGAGTATTAGTTTCGGCGTTACGGGACTATGGTTAAGTTACCGTACAGCGATTCGTTTTTTCAGTAAAACAGCAGCAGCGATCGCGGTGGGTGGAATTTGGTTTGCCTCTCCCTTGACCTATTACCTTTTAATTGAGGTATCTATGTCCCATGCGGTCTCTCAATTTTTAATCTCACTATTTCTTTATCTTTGTATTACTACCTCTTGGCAGAAAAATTGGCGATCGCAAGTATTATTAGGCATCGTTTTAGGACTGGCAGCCTTAGTTCGACCACAGGATATTTTGTTTATTATTGTTCCTGTTTTAATCGGTTGGTTAGGAATCGAAGAAACACTAGACTCAACACCAAAAAATTTATTTAAACAAATTAAATTTGAAGCTTTATTTAATAAAAATTATTTACAAGTGATCGCAATTATTTTTTGTGTTACTTTATTAATGCAACTACCTCAAGTATTGATTTATATTTGGCAGTATGGCGGTTTAAATAAAATTCCTTATTTAGAGGAAGGAAAAGCACGGGGCTATGGCGGAAGTTTCCATTGGTTTCAGCCAGAAATTTTAAAAGTTCTCTTTTCAGGTTATCGCGGCTTATTTACTTGGCATCCTTTAGTTTTTTTAGCCACGATTGGTTTAGGATTAACCTTTAAAAAACTTCCTCGCTTAATTACTATTTTATTAATTGCCTTTGCTATGCAGGTTTATCTAATTAGTGCCTGGTGGTGTTGGTGGCAGGGGGCGAGTATGGGCGGGAGAATGTTTGCCAATTGCACCTTAATTTTTATTTTTGGTTTAGGGGCTTTATGGGATTATCAAACAGGAAGAAAATGGAAAAAATGGGGAATAGGAATTAGTAGTTTTTTAATTTTTTGGAATGGCTTAATGATGTTACAATATCAATCGGGTATGATCCCTCCCGAAGATCCCGTGACCTTAACCCAATTGTTACAAAATCAATTTAAAATTATTCCCTTTTTTATTCAACGAGTTTTTAACAAATTTACCTAATTTTTAAATTAACCCAGTAACCAGTTAAATTTACCAATTCCAAATCCAAAATAGGCCACAGTCGCCACGATAAATAAAATAATAAAAAACGCGATCGCGCCGTAGTCAAGCGGTGTTAACAAAGACTCATGGAGATAGGTACGCTGAGAGTTTCCTGAAAAAGCTTTGGATTGCAAAACCACTTCGAGTTTTTGAGATTTAGTCATAGCATTTAAAATCAGAGGTACGGCTATGGTGGCGTAGACTTTACCCCGTTTTAACCAATTCATCTTTTCAATGGCTAATCCCCGTAAACGTTGAGCTTCAATAATGGATTGAATTTCTTCTAGTAATAAAGGGAAAAATCGCAGAGTTGAGGAAAAAATAAAAACTATTTTGTAAGGAATCTTTGCCCGTACCATTCCTACCACCATTTGATCAATATTGGTCGTAAAAATTCCCAAGGGAATCACTAACACCATCGTTAAGGTTTTAAAAATAATATTTAAACCGTATAATGTCCCTTCTTGACTCATGGTTGCCCCACCAATTAACCACCAATTAGACGGTAAGACCAATAAAGGTGTTAACAACTCTTTTCCCGTTAAGGTTTTAACTTGAGCCACATTGAAAAAGCCCATTGTAATTAACAAAAATAAATAAAAAGGAATCATTACTTTTAAAATGCTTCCTAAGTAATTTAATTTAACACCTGCTACCAGACAAGCTAAGGTGATCGCTAACGTTAAACAACCGCCAGCAATGGGACTTTCCCACGTAAACGCAATGGTTGTAATGACAAAAATCATCACTAATTTAGTGCGAAAATCTAAGCGAGTAAAGATTGAATTACGATTAACGGTTTGGAATTTTAGCATTCCCATCATTATTTAACTTTCAAAATGAATTCTATATTTTCTTGATAATTAACGTGCCTGCAATCATATCATGGAGCGCGCGTTTCTTTTTTGTCCAACCCGCTAAAAAATAACCGATATAAACGGTTAACAAAGAAATTACTTTTGCCCAATAGCGTTTGTTGGCCTGTTTTAAGGAAATTTTATCGCCATTATTATCCACAACAATAAGTCCAAATAGTAATTTTCCCAGCGTTGCCTTGAGAGGAGAAGATTCAAGAAAAATAAAATACGACCATTTAACCACAACACCTAAAATTAAAGCAGCTAAGGGTAAGGTGTAATGAGCAACAAAATAGCTAGGATTAACAAACCAAAGGATTAGAAAAATAAACGGAACCAGATAACCCAACGGAGTTGCGCCAATTCCCGATAATAAGGACATGGCGAATAAAAAGTCTTGGGCAGGAATTAAGCCTAGATTAATTGACCAATGAATTAATATTTTACTGGCGATCAATTGTTCTCCTATCCCATATCCCGCGATCGCTGCCAAAATTAGGACAATCAAACTATCAACAATTGCTGCTTTAGTGCGTATCCAAAATCCCGCATAATTATAAAGCGTAATTGCTTGAGTCGGAGAAGGCGTTTGGAGGGGAAGGGATTGAGCTTTAGCGGAAATATTTAATTGTTTTTTTAACTGCTTCAGTCCTTTTAAAATAACATCAATATTCTCAGGGCGTTGATTAACCTTATCCGCCATTAAAAGATCAATAAAATCTGCCAATTTTGGATCAATTTGTGGAGCTAATTTACGCCAATTTAATTCATTATGCTGATAATCATAAATCTCTGAGCTATTAGGATCTTTTCCCGTTAATAAAAAAACAAAGGTTCTACCTAAAGCAAAAAAATCAGATTGTTGGACGGCATAGCCTCGTTCCTGCTCAGGGGGTGCATAACCAGAAGTAAATAAACGGGTATTTTGTCCACCTGCTAAGATAGTTTGGGTAACTTGACGAACGGCCCCAAAATCAATTAAAACTAACTGTCCATTCGGTTTCAAAATAATATTGGAAGGCTTAATATCCCGATGAAAAAAGTTATGATGATGGACTTTTGCTAAAATTTTTGCCAATTGTTCTAACCATTCTATCGCTAGGTTTTGATCAATCGGTTGATAGTTTTTTCGATATAAATAGTCATCTAAATCTACCCCTTCAATTTTTTCCATAACTAAGCAATGAAGAGGAGTCGAATGGTTTCTAATAAAATAAGTAAAGTAACCTTCCCCTTTGGGAATTCCTGGATGATTGAGTTCCGTTAAAACC
>CAYZWO010000100.1:0-6784 GCA_964482215.1 uncultured bacterium | reverse complement strand
AGCGCGATCGCGTGGGGATGATTATTGGTTAAAACTTTTAAAACTTTTAATTGGTCTCGATCTTGAACTTCATAGGTATTGGCAAATCCTCCCTTATTGCTCAATAATCGAACAACCCGATATTGATTAATTAATATCAATTCTGAACCGCAGGATTGACAAAATCGATTACTATCAGGATTGGTTGGATTAGAACAATTAGGATTAATACAAAGGCTCATATTGATTGCAAACCTTATCAGAACCTTAATAATTCATTAAAAAAATATATTTTAAAAAATTAATGCAGATTATGATGAAAACTCAATTATAACTAACCCCAGATTGTTCTGTTGCGATCGCTCACACGACCCACTAACGTAACACCACATTTTAAATTTCCAGCTTAATGCCTCGAATAGCATAATCTAATAACTGCATCGGATGATAAAGCGGAACCGATTTACCCTGCTGTTTTAAATGCTTTTGAATTTGCAAAGAACACCCTGGATTAGATGATGCAATTAAATTTGCGCCTGTGTTCAGTAAATTGTTGACCTTTAGTTGACCGAGTTCTTCTGCTACTTCGGGTTGCAACATATTGTAAACCCCTGCACTTCCGCAACACAAAGCCGCATCGACTGATTCTTTCAAAGTTACATTGGGAATTTTCGCTAATAATTGACGGGGTTGAACACTGATTTTTTGGCCATGTAATAAATGACAGGCATCTTGGTAGGCGATCGCGATTGGCTCATCGGTAATGGGAGATAACTCTGCCGTAAAACCGACTTCCACTAAAAATTCTTGAATATCTCGAACTTTTGAAACAAAAGCTTTGGCTTTTTCGGCGTAAACAGGATCATCTTGCAAAATGTGGTGATATTCCTTCAAAGTATGCCCACAGCCTGCCGCATTGATAATAATGTAATCGACTCCTGTGCTTTCAAAACTATCAATCATCTGTCTCGCTAAAGCCTGAGCTTGAGCCTCTTGTCCTTGGTGAGCAGGGAGCGCCGCACAACAGCCTTGGGATTTGGGAATAACGACTTCGCAACCATTAGCCGTCAAAACTCTGACCGTTGCTTCATTCACAGGGGAGAAAAAGAGCCGTTGCACACAGCCTAAAATGACCCCGACTCGATAGCGTTTTTCGGTTTGAGCAGGAATTTCCGTGGGATAATTTTGCCCAAAGGATTGACGGGTAATTTTCGGTAAGATCGCCTCCATTGCCGCTAAACGAGGAGAAATCTTTTTCAATAATCCTGTCGCTCTAACCAGTTTTTGTAAACCCAAAGTTTGATACAACCACAGGAATGGGAGAAATAATTGCAACCGTTGGGGATAGGGAAAAAGATTAAAAATTAAGCTTCTAAATAACTTATCAAATAAATTTCGGGGTTGATTGCGCTCGACTTGGGGACGGGTGGCGGCAATCAGTTGATCGTATTGCACCCCCGACGGGCAGGTACTCACACAGGCCAAACAGCCTAAACAGCTATCAAAATGTTGGGTTGTGGTTTCATCTAAAGCCGCTTCTCCTTTATTGATGGCATTCATTAAGTAAATGCGTCCTCTGGGAGAATCCATTTCTTTGCCAATAACGCGATAACTTGGACAAGTTGCTAAACAGAAACCACAATGGACACAACTATCAATTAATTTTTGTTCAGGCGGATGTTTACTATCAAAGCCTTTAATGTCTTGATTTAATTGTTCTTTAAAATTAAAACTCGAATTGTCAACAGAAACTTCTTGTGTTTGCATAATCAGTTTAAATGTATTCCTTAAAAAATTAGGATCATTGAAGGGCTTGTATTAGTTAAATGATGAAAAATAAATTATTTAAAGTAGCTAATAAAAATATTTAATTTCAGAGATATTCAATATTACCTATGATTTCCTCTGGTGTTAATACTTCCCAAATCAGTATCAATCCTCGCAATATTTCTCCAATAGAAAGGCTTCCTTTAATACAATAGACGATTCCTGCATGTTTTAATCCAGAGTAATGAAGTTGTAAAAAATCTCGATCTTGAGTAAACAGAACTCGCTGTTGAGAATAAGCAAATCCTAATTGTTGTTCATCGCGGGCTGAGATTAATCCTGCTTCTACGGTTGTTGTAACATCTATACCTCGTCTTCTTAATCCCTGTGCGATCGCCGAATTAACGTTTTCATCTAAATGGAATTTAATCATTCTTTTCCATTCAATTGTTGTAATTTTTGCTGAACTAAGGAAGGCGTTTCAGATTTTTTCTGTCTTGCAAAAGCTTCATCATCGTTCATTTGTTTTCTAATTTCGTCAAAATGATCATGATAATAGGATAAAGCCGCATAAACATCGGCTAAGGAAATACTGGGATATTGCGACACAATTTCATCAGGAGATAATCCCAATTTTTCATGCCAAATCACAATATCTTCTACTCTGATACGATGTCCTGCTATCCGAGGTTTTCCCCCACAGATGCCTTCTGTAATTTCGATGTGATTAATAATCGTAGCTGTCATAAATTATTAAAGTCCTCCAACAAAACGTCCTGAATTAAATAGAGAATAGGGATCAAATTTTTCTTTTAAACGACGTATTAAGGCTAACCCATTACCTTGATATCCCCAAGGTTCATATTGATTTTTTATTTCTGGAGAGGCTTCTAAAATGGTTAAAAATCCTCGGTTATTTTCACAGCGCGATCGCGTTTGGGAGAGTTGAGCAATTTCTGAATCTGTTTCCAATAGCAAGCGACCTAAGCCGCTACCCAGATGAATCTGAGCCAAACTGGGACATTGCTGAAGAAAATTAACAACTTGATTGGGCATGATTCCTATTTTACAGGCGGCTGCTGATGCTGTTGTGGGGGATAACATACGGGTTTTCAATTGCTGCCATAGAGTTGTTTCGGCTTCGTCTGCAAAAACCTTAGCCGTTAAGCCGACTCTTTCCCCTAGCAGGATTAATTGCTTAACTTGTTCATCCACACTTTCAGGAATATTTTGAAACCGTACTAATAAACCTAAATCATTACCGAGATTCAGCGATCGCGTTAAGGGAGTCGATAACACATCAGCCATTGTCGGAGCCAAACCCGATTGCAATAAGGCTTGACAAGTTGTAGCTAAAGCTTGCGATTCCCCCGTTAATAAGACTGTTTGCGAGGCTTCGGGGAGGGGATACAGGCGGAAGGTAACTTGGGTAATAACCCCTAAAGTCCCATAGGAACCCGTAAACAATTTCATTAAGTCATAACCCGCCACATTTTTAACGACTCGTCCCCCTGCTTTGGCAATCTTTCCGTCCCATCGCACAAAGGAAAAACCTAACACTAAATCTCTCACGCCGCCATACCGTTGTCGCCAACTGCCACTATCTGCGGTTGCCATAATGCCGCCAATGGTTGCTTGATCATCATAGGCAGGATCGATGGGTAAAAATTGACGATGGGGAGCTAAAAATGCCTGTAAATCTGCCAGCTTAACTCCTGCTTCTACCGTAACGGTTAAATCTGCACTGGCATGGTCGATAATACGATTGAGCTTTTGGGTACTCAGGACTAAATCCGCTTTTTTAACTAAGCCACCCCAGCCTAACTTAGTGCTATTACCACAGATTAATAGTGGCCATTGGTGTTGAGAGGCTTGATTAACAATTTCCGATAAGCTTTCAACTGAAGTTGGCGTTAGAACTTCCTGGGGCGGAGTTTGAATTACTGCTTTCTCAATCCGAGCCTGTAAATTCGGATGTAACTGTTCCCAAGCCTGAATTTCCGTTGGGCTATCCAATAACGATTCGAGTTTAGCGGCGATCGCGGAGGACATAGAAAGCTGATGACAAAAAATGGTTTCACAGCCTACCCTATCATGATCGTTATCATTGCCGATAGAGTGGTAATAATGGTCTAAACTCCACAATTTAACATGGTCTTTGAATCTTCTCCTGAAATCTGGTCATCCGTTGGCTTAGTTGCCCTTTACTTAGGCATTGTTCTCGTCGTAGCCGAAACGATTAATCGCCTCACGGATACCCAGGGAGAAATTACCCGCAAAATTGTTCATATTGGTAGCGGTCATGTGGTGCTGTTTGCCTGGTGGTTACAGATTCCTGAATGGATTGGCATTGCAGCGGCCTTTGTAGCGGGGTTAGTTGCGTTAATTTCCTACTTTTTGCCGATCTTACCCAGCATTAATAGTGTGGGACGGCAGAGTTTAGGCACGTTTTTTTACGCGCTTAGTATCGGCATTGTAATCGCCATTTTCTGGCCCTTAAATCATCCTGAATATGCCACCATCGGAATTTTAGTGATGGCTTGGGGCGATGGATTAGCGGCTTTGATTGGACAGAATTTTGGCAAACATCCCTACCAACTCGGAAATATCAAAAAAAGTTGGGAAGGCTCGTTAACAATGGCGGCTGTTAGTTTTCTCGTTATTTTGATTCTCCTCGGTTCCGTTTATGGCCTAACCTGGCAAATTGGCCTAACTGCCTTGGTCGTCGCGATCGCTGCAACCGCTTTAGAGTCCTTTTCAAAGTTTGGTATCGATAATCTAACCGTTCCTGTGGGGAGTGCTATGCTGACCTTTATTCTCCATCAAGCTCTGCTTTAAGCCTATGTACGCGATCGCTTCTCAACAAGACCAATATTTAACCTACATTCTCACGGATCAAGAAAAACAGGCTCGCCTAGAAGTCGTTCCCGAACGCGGTGGCATTGTGACCCGTTGGACAATTCAAGAGCAGGAAATCCTCTACTTAGACCAAGAACGCTTCCAAGACCCCAGCCTGAGTGTTCGAGGTGGCATTCCCATTCTCTTTCCCATTTGCGGTAATTTACCCAATAACCACTATACCCATAACCAGCAAACTTACACCCTCCAACAACACGGCTTTGCGCGAGAACTGCCTTGGCAAGTGATTGATCAACAAACAGAATCCAATGCCAGTTTAACCCTACGCCTCAACAGCACCGCCGCGACTAAGGCCCTATATCCCTTTGATTTCCAAGTGGATTTTACCTATCAGCTTCAAGGAAACACCCTGACCATTCAGCAACGTTATACCAACCTCTCTACCGAAAGAATGCCTTTCTCAACGGGGTTACATCCCTATTTTTGGGTCAAGGATAAATCTCAACTGAGTTTTGAGATTCCCGCCAGCCTCTTTCAAGATCAAAAAACCTTAGCCGTTCATCCCTTTGAAGACAATTTTGATTTTACCCAACCCGAAATTGACGCAGCCTTTAAATCCGTCAAGCACCATTCCGCCAGCTTTACCGATTCTCAAAGAAGATTTACCCTAACGTTGCAATATTCGGATGAATACTCCACCTTAGTTTTTTGGACGCTTGCTGACAAAGACTATATCTGTTTAGAACCTTGGACGGCTCCCCGCAATGCCCTCAACACAGGAGAAAAATTGCTGTATCTCAATCCCCAAGAGACTTTGGAAACAATAGTTACTTTTCGGGCTGACTTTTTTTAGAAAATTTGTTGCTTTTCCCTGACGCCTATGATACATTGGTAAATCGTGTGAAGGACACAAAACGGGTCGCTAGCTCAGCGGTAGAGCACTCGGCTTTTAACCGAATGGTCTTGGGTTCGAATCCCAGGCGACCCATAAAATAGAAAATTCCATAGATTTGATAGTAACTTTGTAGGTAATCTCTAACTCAATACTAATTGTTCAATTTATCGGATGAAAGATGCTCTGCGACCAGAATGTGATTTAAAGAGTTTACGGGTTAGGAAATTAGGCCCCCAAAGAAAAAGTTTCGGTGGAGTGGTGCAAGTAGTAGTTTCTCCGTTTCCAGAAAAACAATAGTGAAGGAAATCATAACTTATGAGCAATGCTAAAGGTTGGATAGGACTAGCAGCAATTCTCATTATGAAAATTCAACTACTGTCAGGCGGAACTTGGAGTTCTAAACCTTGAATCATAAAAGTCAACAAATGCTCCCAACTATCAAAAAGAAGATACCGGGTTAAAGCTCGTAAATCGTCAAAAAAAGTTTTGCGTGTCGGCAAATGCTCTCGCAATAACTGGTATTTATCATCGGCTAACTCCAGCAATATATGAAAGAGGGGGGACAAAATATTGAGGGTGGCGAGAAAAGAGGAGAGGTGCTGCTTGCCATGCCCAAAATTGTGATCTAAATTGTATCCCTTGGTTTTGAGGGTATTGTTATTCTCATTTTCCACCTTCCACCGAGTCCGACCAGCTAGGACAATATCAACCACTGTTAGGTCTGTAATGGTGTGATTGGTAGCAAAAGAGTTTTTGTAAATGACCTTGCCATCAGGTCTAGTCACCGTTAGTTCACACCAGTTAACTAGCAAAGCTTCATTGCCATCTTTGATAGGTACCCCATTGAGATATCGGTAGGTATAAGTTTCTTGAACTTTGCCTGTCCACTTGTTGACCACCACCGTTGGCAGAGCCATCCCTTCAAGATGTTCATACAGAGTGGAATGAGATTCACGGCGGCAGACCAAGATGAAGTTAAAACCTTGCTCTAAAAGCATTTGGCATAAAGGTTGGTGACAATACAGGTCATCCCCCAATACCGTTACTTTTAATGCACTGTATTGCTTACCCTCAGCAATTCTCAGTATGAGAATGATTCTCATGAGTTTATGGTTTTGCAATACCCGAAACCCTTATTCTGTCGTTGACTTGTGAACTGTTTTGGTAACTCTGAGAGCCTTTTTATAGTACAAATGTTTTAAAATGAGAATTGCTGGCTTACCCTGTGCTAATACCAAATTAAAAAGAAAAAAATGCAAATAAAGGTAGAATAATAATGAGTTG
>CAYZWO010000099.1:0-16044 GCA_964482215.1 uncultured bacterium | reverse complement strand
AGATGAGTATGAACAGCAACATAATCGTAATTTAGCGCGATTAAGAGTCATCATTAACATAATCGTAATTTAGCGCGATTAAGAGTCATCATTGAGCATATAAATCGACGTCTAAAAATCTTTCGAATTTTAGGAGAGCGTTATCGTAATCGTCGCAAACGATTTGGATTAAGATTCAATTTGCTCGCCGCCCTCGTTAACATTGAACTGCTTCGGTCTCAGGCTGCCTGATTCACGCAAGAGGTCTAGTGAACAGGACGAGATCGCAAGACTGATTTTAGAAGAACTTGAAGATGAACGTCGTTGGGATGAATCATTTAATCGTTCCCCAGATCTGTTGGCTAAACTTGCAGCCGAAGCAATGGCTGAATACCGTGCAGGTAAAACCCAAGAGTTAGATCCAGAAACATTGTGAAATCCCGTACAACCACTCAATTTCGCAAAATGTTTGCTAATCTACCAGAACAAGTTCAGGAGCAAACTCGTACAGCATATCGGCAATTCAAACAAGATCCGAGTTACCCCAGCTTGCGATTCAAAAAAGTCCATCCAAAATTACCGATCTATTCTGCACGAATTAACAGAGACTATCGAGCAGTCGGTCAATTGGATGAAGACACTGTAATCTGCTTCTGGGTTGGTTCTCATTCAGAATACGACTTTCTGCTTGCTCAACTGTAGTGCGATCGCTGAGCTTGTAATTACCTAAATCGACAGTCAGCGAAGTATTTAGTGATGTTCTAGATATACCGACCTCACCAATCTAAACTTTTATAAGAAGCTTGTATTTAGTCAAAACTGAAGTGAACAACAATTTTTCTTGTCTTGTTATTGGTGGTGGTATTGCTGGATTAATCGCCGCAACAGTGCTAACTCGTCAGGGTGCAAATGTAAAAGTTGTAGATAAAGGAAGAGGCATTGGTGGACGTTTGGCAACTCGTCGATTGACCTATTCCGATGCGATTGAAGGCGTTTTCGATTATGGTGCACAGTATTTCACCGCAAGCGATCCGCAGTTTCAGGAATGGATCGATGAATGGTTAGCAGCAGGAATCATCACAGAATGGAGTCAGGGATTTTTTCAAGAATCAGGAGAATTTAAGTCCAGTAATAAAGCCTGTTATCGGGGCGTGAAAGGTAATCGGAGTATTGCCCAATACCTAGCGCGATCGCTGACCGTCCACACCAGCACTCAGGTGACACAACTCAACTGGCAAGGGGAACAATGGCAAGTTCACAGTCAAACAGGAGAAAGCTTTGAGGCGGATTGTTTATTGTTAACACCGCCTGTCCCGCAAACTTTAGCTTTATTGGATAATTCTGGCATTGAATTAACGGCTGAGATTCGAGAAAAACTAGAGCGCGTCAGTTACAATCCCTGCATTACGATGTTGGCATTGTTGGAGCAACCGAGCCGAATTCCTGTACCAGGGGGACTTTGGGGAACGGGCGATCGCTTAGGGTGGATCGGCTGTAATTCGCAAAAAGGTATTTCTCCTAACGGTTATGCTGTAACCATTCAAGCAAATCCAGCTTTTAGCCGCGATCATTGGGATGATGCAAACGAAAAAATTGTTGATAAATTACTACAAGCCGCTAGACCTTGGTTAAATTCCTCCGTGTTGGATTATCAAATTCATCGTTGGCGATACAGTCAAGTCGCGGTGAGTTATGGTGAGCCTTATTTAGCCTTATCGACACCTGCCCCAATGATATTAGCGGGAGATGGCTTTGTCGCAGGAAAAATTGAAGGAGCCGTGTTATCAGGATTAGCCGCAGCGCGATCGCTGATAGAAAATTTTAACCCTAATGATAAATTTTTGAGTTAACTTAAAAGACAAGTTGCTACCGAAAGAGACGCAATTACTATGATTTCATCCGAGCGGGTTTGTTGGACGATTACCGATTTAGAACTTTTTCCCCAAGACGGGAAACGCTATGAACTTATTGATGGAGAATTGTTTGTGACTCGGGTGCCCCATTGGAAACATCAGGAAGTCACAGGAAATATTTATGCGCTCCTGCAAGCCTGGTCACGTCGAACTCAATTAGGACGAGCCACGATCGCGCCAGGGGTTATTTTTTCGCCGACTGATAGCGTGATTCCCGATGTCGTGTGGGCTAGTAACCAACGATTAACCGAATGTTTAGATAATTCTGGACATTTAACCGATGCACCTGAGTTAGTGGTTGAAGTGCTTTCCAAAAGTCGCCAAGATAGACAACGAGATCTAGAACTTAAACTCAAGCTTTATTCAAGCCAAGGAGTACAAGAATATTGGATTTGCGATCGCCAACAACAAGAGATTAAAGTTTATCGGCGGGATCAAGCTATTTTAAAATTAGTAACGACTTTATTTGCCAAAGATTTGCTCAATACACCACTTTTGTCAGGATTTAGTTGCCTTGTTGGAGAAAATTTTCATTAACAACTGCTCAATATCGACAATTGTTCTCCCTTGAGCTAACTGTTACACTTAAAAAAGAGACAGGGTTTGCCCATTAGAGTCTCCTTTCCAAGTAATGTCATTATTTATTTTCTAAATTTATCCTTTGCTAGGAGTAACTCAAACTTATGACTCAAGCCACCGCAACGCAATCTAAAGGTATTCAACTGACAGAAACAGCCTTAAAGCACGTTCTCATGTTACGGGAACAACAAGGAAAAGACCTTTGTTTACGGGTTGGTGTTCGTCAGGGCGGCTGTTCGGGAATGTCCTATATGATGGATTTTGAAGATATTAGCCAAATGACTGAACATGATGATGTTTTTGACTATGATGGCTTTAAAATTATCTGCGATCGCAAAAGTTTACTCTATCTCTACGGTTTAGTGCTGGACTATAGCAATGCCATGATCGGTGGCGGTTTTCAGTTTACCAATCCCAATGCGAATCAAACCTGCGGTTGTGGGAAGTCTTTTGGCGTTTAACGCGATCGCCGTAATCCAGTATGTTAGATCACGGGGCAGAACTTGTTAGGCTGTCCCGATAGTTTTGTTTATTGCTCACTCAAAATATCCATGACTGAAACGACTGCACCTTTAGAAACCACCGACTCGGTAGAAGCCGATTTTAACCAAGGTTTAGAACGCTACAAAGCAGGGGAAGATCCCGCTAGTTTAATTCCCTTATTTAAAGACATCAGCGATCGCGCTCCCAGAAATGCAACCGCCTGGTCTTGTTTAGCCTGGCTCTATTTACTCACCGATAAACCGTTATCAGCCCTGAAAGCGGCCCAAAAAAGCGTCAAAATTGATAAAACCCATCCCCAAGCACGGGTCAATCTCGCGATCGCCATGTTAGAAACCAAAACCCCAGGCGTTCGCCCCCATGTTGAACTAGCAGCCCAAATTATCTCTTTTGACAAAGAAATTTATCAGAGCGTTGCCGAAAATATCGAAGACGGACTCACCCGCAAACCAAACTGGAAAAGTTTAGAACGGGTGAAAGAGTGGTTATTAAGCTAACTCAACCGTTGAGAGTCAAGGCATCTGAAGGCAGATTAAGGGGTTGCAGAATCAAGGGTATTTAAAACCTCTTGCAGTACCTGGGTAGAAAATTGACCTTGTATTGCTGACCAGCAGTGACCTTGACCTAAGCGAGATGATGGTTGAGTCCGTAACTGACGTAATGCCTTAATACAGGAAGGACAATCACAACCAAACAGAGTAGCCGCTGCATCACTTTCGGCCGCGCTAAAGTCTAAAATCGGCGCATCGATTGCAGAAGCCAGAAGAATTTCTGAGTGATTGCCATGCTTCAAGGACGATTGCAATTGAGGGGGGGGCGCATCGCAAGAAGCAACAGCAGGCGCAACTTCACTGGCAGAAACTTTGTTAACCATAAACATCATGGTCAGCATAGAGCCAACAACAGTAGGAATGGCAACGAGATTAAACAGGAATTTATAGTTCATTGGCAGACATCTCCAATTTTGTTAACTATTCAACGAATATTATAGATAAATTTTTAAGTATAGGCATTTCTCTATATTCTCTTATCCGTTGAGGTTGCGTCTAATTGGTTGAGACTGCTTGATCTCCATTAACCATTAATCTGCAATTAACCTGCAACAGAATGTTTTAAATCCGTTGGAGTAACCCCATGAGTTTATGTTTACGGGTGTGTTCTTTGGCAATATTGGCGCGATACTTGTTCCATTCTGCGGATTGATTGAGTTGAATGTAAGCTTGTTTAACTTGACTTAAAAAATTCACCGCTCGATCATAATATTCCGCTTTTTTCTCATTCATGATTTTTTCAGCCTGCTTTTTCCCATTTTTAATAACCCATTCGGGATTGTGAGGAACGGCCGCTTTCATGACTTTATAAATCGTCTCAAAGTAATAACTCGATAGTCCATCAACCACCGCGATCGCGTCGTCGATTAAGCCCTCTTCTAGATAAATATTGGTTTTGGTTTCATGAATCTTGTAATCCCACTCATGACTATAGGTACGGAGCGAAATTAATAAATCTTCTTTAATCAGCGGCCAATCTTCCCCCGCTAATTTTCGAATCCTGTGATAATCGGAGAAGGTTGCTTGGGCTTGAAATGCCTTAATTTCTGCGGCTAATACGATATCAGTTTCATCTAATTCTTGAGCTAATTCACTAATCCATTTCGCCAATTTATAGGCACTATGGCCTGGCAACATTAACCCTTTCTGAGCAATTTTCAAGGCTTCTTCCATCGCCCCTTGAGTGACTAGGGTTTCTGAAATCGCTAGAGCCTGTTCCATTGTTTGTAATTGCTGATTAGCCGCCTTCATGACTTCATCAATGCGATCCAATTCGGCCAGCATGGTTAAATATTGTTTAACTTGGCCCGTCGCCTTAGCTAAGCGGAGATATTCTTCGTATCGCTCCTGATTTTCCAGAATTTTAAGGCGAATTAAGATTAAATCATCGGCATAGTAGGGGTTTCCTCCTTCCCAAATTTGAGCATTTTGTTCTTCTCCTGCCAAAATTTGTTGTAATGCTCGATTTTCCCAACCTTGATGCAGTGCCGCGATACTCATGGAAAAATCGGCTCTCCATTCATTCCCCCAATGTTCCAAATTTACCTGTAAATCTACTTTTTCAGGCGGTGCCAAGTCAGTGCTCAGAATGGCTTCTGTCCAGGCATCATTAAGAGATTGGACTAACTCAGTATTTTCAGCACCATAATTTTCCAGTTCATCCCAGTCTTTCGCACAGGTTTCGGTAATGGTTTCTAAAAGCGCGATCGCGTTATAACCATCTCCCCTTTCCGCCAACTTTTGGGCATCTTGAACCAGATCAAATAGTTCTTCGGGAACAGGATCTTCTTCGTTATAACCATAATCATAGTTTTCAATAAAGCGAACTGCATCTCGCAACAAACGACGTACCTGACTACGATAGGAACCCATATCAATTTTAGGAAATTGCTGGGAATTCGACGGCTTAACGGAAACCGTCCGAAGCGCAATCTGATTAACCGCTCGTTCGATGCGATTCAATAACTCAGGTTGTTTTTCCACTAATTGTTGAATCAATTGTTGGGTTTGTTGCAGATCTAACGGCTTTAATAATTGCGCTAAACTTGGCCGTTCCTCAATTTTGTTTGGCTGACGGATACAGGTTAATAAGGTCGCGACGATATGTTTACACCACCCGTCATAATCATAAGGACAGGTACAATCCGCAGTGTTTATTGTATCTCCTTGAAATTTAACGCAGACGTGATAGGACGCACTACCTTCTACAACGGCCAAAAGTAAGTTATCTCGTAACACCAGCGAGGAAACTGCTCTTCGATAGAAATAATCTTCTCCCCGTTGATAAGATTTGGGATTGGCGTAGTCTTGTAAAAGCGTTTCGTCAAATTGAGGCAAGGACATGGAGTAATGGTAAATGAGACTTAAATTTCCATTGTATCTTGATTACCTATACTTCAAGAATTGAAACAATTTAGAGATATTTCAGCCAATTTCATGGATTAATCGTCGGCGAAGTTGATCTAAAGCATTAGAGGCACTTAAATATCTGATCGCTTCCCGTCCTCTAGTATCTCCAAATTTAAATTCCAAGGCTTCTGCTGAACCTTGAGGATTGGCAATACCGATATAAACGAGTCCGACAGGTTTATCTTCTGTCCCGCCGTCTGGCCCCGCAATCCCTGTGATACTAATCCCCCAATCGGTATTTAAGGCTTTTTTAACCCCTAATGCCATTTGTTCGGCAACGGTAGCACTAACGGCTCCACATTGTTCGATATCTTCCGATTTAACGTTTAACAGCTTAATTTTGACCTGATTATCGTATGCAATAATCCCGCCTTGAAAATAGGCCGAACTCCCCGCGATCGCCGTTAACATTGACCCTAATCCGCCGCCTGTACAGGATTCTGCTACACTGACGGTTTGCTTTTTTTGGAGTAAAAGATTGCCCACAACAGAAGCAAGGGTATCTTCATCTTTTCCAAAATAATCTAGGTCAGCGATCGCGCGAATTTGCTCGGCAACAGGTTCAATAAATTTTAAAGCTTCGGCTTCAGAAGTGGCTTTACTAGAAATCCTTAATCGCACTTCTCCTAATGCGGCATAGGGGGCAACAGTGGGATTAGTCAAATCAAATAAAGGCGCGACCTTTTCGGCTAAGGCGGATTCCCCAATACCTCGAAACCGTAAAACCTGACTATAAATGCTTTCTTTTCCCCAGCCTTGACTTTTTAAAAACGGAATTGCGGTATCTGTCCACATGCGTTTCATTTCGGACGGAACGCCTGGAAAGGTCAAAATGGTCACATCGGGGCGGGGTTGCCAAATCATTCCAGGTGCGGTTCCTGTGGGATTCGGTAAAATGTCTGCACCATCAGGTAATAAGGCTTGTTTATAATTACTGGCAACAATCGGGCGACCGATACGAGTAAATTTATCGGTAATGTCGGCAATGATTTCAGAGCGTTCTGTTAACGGGGTATTAAAAAAAGCCGCGATCGCTTCGGTTGTCAGATCATCAGGAGTCGGGCCCAGACCCCCTGTAAAAATCAGAATAGAAGACCGTTTGAGTGCCGTTTCAATGACTTGATGAATGCGTTGGGGATTGTCACCCACCGTTGTTTGATAGTAATGAGGGATGGCAAGTTGAGCCAATTCTTGCGCTAAATATTGAGCATTACTATTTAAAATTTCCCCTAATAATAATTCTGTTCCAACGCAAATAATTTCTGCACTCATAACTTAAATTTCTATTAAGTAGAATAACTAAATACAACATCAAAAGGATTTAACAGTTTTAAATCCCTACCGAGCAAAATTTTTCTGTAGGGACATAATATTATTATGTCCTAAGCAGTAGAGTTTGTTTTTTAATTGAATTGATTTGTTGATTAAAATTAAAACTTTACTTCAACTTCTACTTGCTTTCAAACTTAGGAATCGCTTGATTTTGTTGACGATAAGCTGCAATCATTTCCTGTAAAGCATCATGGACAGACTGATAACATAATTCCAGTGTTTCCCCTTCTGAAATCACTTCTGGCCATTCTATAATTTGTCCCATATAGCCTGATTCTGTTTCGGTATAAGCCACAGTAAAGGTTGTAATCATGCTGATCCTTGTAATAGCCAATCTTTGTTTATTTTATCGTAGCGTTAGATTGAGATATTAAAACTAAATGACCCGATCTTCATGAAAAAATCGAGTCACTTTCCGAATGAGTCTTAAATTTTTAGACTAAATAAAACCGAAACTTATTCTTAATAATTTGACGCAATAGAAGCGCGTGAACGGGGTCTACGTCGGCTAAATTTTCCAGATTCTTTGTCTTCCCCATAGGGCGATCGCTTACGGGGTGAATAACTATCTCCATTAGCGCGATCGCTGTCGTAAATATCTAGATAAAGAGATTGGCCTACGGTAGCCGCCGCCATTTCTAAAACAGTCCGAATCGCTTGGAGATTACGTCCCCCACGACCAAAAAAACGTCCTTTGTCTGTTCCTTCTAGGGCTACACGAATCCAGACTCGACGTTTTTGCTTAGCATGTTCACAATCCACGCTTAAACCAGTCGGGGATTCCAGAAACGGTTTGATCAAAAACTCAACGAGTTCAACATAATTAGGGCTGTTCGCCGACGAGGGAGCAGGCAAAACGATTGGTTTAGGCATTCAATTGATCAAAAACTTGAGCTTTTTGTAAGAGGGAACGAACGGTTTCAGTGGGTTGAGCACCTTGCTTGAGACGTTTAATAATATTGGGGACATCTAAGCGGGTTTCATCGGTTCTGGGATTGTAAAATCCTAATTCCTCTAAAGGACGACCATCTCGACGGCTGGTACTGTGCATCGCAACGATACGATAACTAACTTCTCTTTTCTTGCCAAAGCGTTTTAAACGTAACTTAATCATTTATGTTCCAAAAATTCTCCTTTCCGATTCTACCCTATTATAGGAATTAACAGGTTGTTTATCCCTGATGTGGCATAATCTCACTCAAGCCCGTCTATAAACGACTCAGTTTTAGACAAAAATGCAAAGTTAAATCATCCTCCTATTGTTGGTGTTAACTTTGAATTTTGTCGATAAGCTTAGCGTAAGACACTTGCCCTATCCCCTTTTATTTCCCCATAAATGTCTTCTGTTGCCCTTGAGTTGTTTTTGATTCTGTTGCTCATTATTGCTAACGGAGTCTTCTCTGGTTCGGAGATTGCTATTGTTTCATCCCGCAAAGTCCGTCTCGAACAACTGGCTAAACAGAAGAACAAAAAAGCCCGCTTGGCTTTGAAATTAGCCACTTCTCCCAATGATTTTCTCTCGGCGGCTCAGATCGGTATTACCCTGATTGGAATTTTAAGTGGTGCAGTCGGGGGCGCAACGGTGGCTAGA
Organism: uncultured bacterium; assembly: GCA_964482215.1. Taxonomy (GTDB): domain Bacteria; phylum Cyanobacteriota; class Cyanobacteriia; order Cyanobacteriales; family Microcystaceae; genus Snowella. The sequence goes on along the minus strand of CAYZWO010000099.1, from coordinate 7,189 downwards.
CGCTTAGGAGAAGGGTTACGGCAAATTCCCCTATTGGCTCCCTATAGCGAAACGTTGAGTTTTGTTTTAGTGGTAACGCTGATTACTTACTTATCGTTAGTAGTCGGTGAGCTTGTGCCTAAACGGATCGCCCTGAGCCATCCTGAATCGTTGGCCTGTGCCGTTGCCCCTTGGATGAGTGGGTTAGCCAAATTAACCTCGCCTATTGTTCGTTTGTTAGGGGTTTCGACAGACGGTTTGTTAAAAATTTTAGGGGTTCCAAATCAGGGAGATGCGCCCATCACGGAAGAAGAAATTCGGGTGTTGATTGAACAGGGAACCCAGGCAGGAATGATCGAAGAAGCGGAACAAGATATGGTGGAACGGGTTTTTCGCTTAGGCGATCGCCCCGTTAAAACCTTAATGACTCCCCGAACGGCAATCATTTGGTTAGATATTGATTCGCCTTGGGAAGAAACGCAACGAGAAATTTTAGAAACGCCCTATTCCCGTTTTCCTGTGGGTCAAGATACCCTTGATAATTGCTTAGGTTTTGTTCGAGTCAAAGATATTTTAAATGCCCAGTTAACGGGTGCAACGGTTGATTTACAGCAATTAGCCCAACCGCCTTTGTTTGTGGCCGAAAGTACGCGATCGCTGAATGTGTTGGAAATGTTTCGTACATCGGGAACCCATATTGCTTTAATTACCGATGAGTATGGGGGAATTGAAGGTTTAGTCACTTTGAATGATTTGATTGAAGCGATCGTTGGCAATATTCCCAATGATGACGATATTGAAGAACCGCAAGTCATTCAACGGGAAGATGGCTCCTGGCTCTTGGATGGACTATTGCCCATCGATGAATTTAAAGAGCGATTTGACATTGAAACCTTACCCAACGAAGAGGATGGAAATTACCATACGTTAGGCGGTTTTGTGATTGAATCTTTGGGTAAAATTCCCCAATCAGGCGAACATTTCCAAGCCTTAAATTTACGCTTTGAAGTGGTCGATATGGATGGAATTCGGATTGATAAGGTGTTAGTTAATGTTTTACCTGAAGAGGATTTAGCGAACGATCATTTAGACGAAGAAGTTTCAGAAATTTAATGTTTCATTGTTTCATATTGTTGGTCATTTTATAATAATTAACAATTAAATGGTCTCGGTTTAGGTATGTTGTACTAAGACAGGCACTTATGATGACAAGGTGCTGTAAGAAGGGCGTTTATTCCAAACACGCAAATTAATCATTTTATGGATATTGAGTTGCAGCCTCTGATTAAATCTTTATCGTTTGGTGATATCGATGAACCCGCAAGCCGCATAAAGACTTTCCAGTGGAACATGGAGCATCGGCAAATTGAAAGGGGCGTTTTTGATGGGGATTTAATAATTGCTCAGTTTGCGGAAATACAATTTGCTCGAATTACTTATAGTCGTGGAATTCGTTCTTTTGGAAACTCTCCTGCGGGAATGATCACAATTGGAGTCCCCCTTTCACCAGCACAATTATTAAAGTGGCATGGCTATTCAGTTTCAATGGATCAAGTCATTTTACAAAAAAGTTCTCATGGAATTGATTTTCTGAGAAAGGGAGCCTTTCCTATGGGAATTGTTTCCGTTGATATCGATTCTTTACTGAATGCGGCTGATCTGACGACTCAATCGGGGATAGAATCTGTTGTTTTAGGTAAAGTTTATGTAATTCAACCTGATGGGAAAGCACTGCAACGATTTTGTTCCTATCTTCAAACTGTTTTTACCCTAATGCAACAAAATCCTCAACAGTTTTTATCTCCAGATAGACAAAATTTAATTCGACAAGAATCGCTTTTATTAATGTTAGACATTTGTAATGCTAGTCAAAATAGTTCCACACCTCACCCATTGACTCATTATAAGCTAATGAAAAAAGCAGAGGAGCTATTAATGGACAACAGAAATCGTCCTTTGACTATTTACGATCTATGTACTCAACTTCATGTCAGCGAACGTACCCTCCATTATAGTTTTCAGAAATCCTTCGGGATGCCTCCCATGACTTACCTCAAAATTCAACGTCTTAATGGAGTAAGGCTTCAACTCAAAAAATCGATGCCCACTGAGACGACCGTTGCAGATGTGGCTAGTCAATGGGGATTTTGGCACATGGGACAATTCTCTACGGATTACAAGAAGATGTTCGGTGATTCTCCTTCAGAAACATTGCGACACAGTTAATACTAATTTGCTTCCAGTCTGTTGATCGGCCAGATACCCATCCCTTGATTTTTTATTTCAATCGACAAGTCATAAACTTGATTAATCATTAATCTAAAAATTTGCAGTTTTTTGATAACGAGTATTATTAAGTCCGTGCTAGACATGAAGTAGTATGCCTTGAGGCTAGTTTGCTTAGGCGCATTCCCATTTATTCAAGCGTTAACCGAAGTTGAAAAGTTTCGTTTAAGGTTTGGATATTCAAAATCAGGAGAAACCGTGATGGAAATTTCACATCCCTCTAGATCCGAATTAACCCCTGAAGAGCAGCAAGAACTGGAGAAACTGAGAAAAGTTATTGAACAGGCCAGTGTGGACGGGATTATTACCAGAGGCGAGCGCGATCGCATTGCAGCTACCATGCGCGCGGATGGCAAAGTTACCCCCGAAGAATTGGGATTAGTAAGAACGCTAATTCAAGAAAAAGTTGCTAAAGGCGAATTACATCTGGATTATTTTTCATAAGCTAGCCCGGGCTAATGGTATTGGTCATTTTTCTATTGATCAATTGCTTGTTTTTAACCTCACAAATTATTAAATTATGAAACTTTTAGTTAAATTTCCGCTAACAACTTTCGCGATCGCTGCCGTTGTCGCTGGAGGAACCTCTTTCAACTCAATTACCAAGGCCCAATCTATCACCATCAGTCAGGGGGCAGATTCGAGCCAAATGGGTGAGCAACAACAAACTGTCAGCTTCAGCGATATCAGTAACAACGTTTATAAGCCCGAAATTTTAGAAGCAGCTAAGTTAAAAATTGTTCAAGGATTTCCCGATGGAACTTTTCGTCCCAATCAACCTGTGACGAGAGAACAAGCCATCTCGATGATTGTAGACAGTATTAATCTCATTACTCCCGTTGACCTGAATGCGACTCCTACCAATCCTGTCCGCCCTTTTACGGATGTACCAAGCGATCGCTGGAGTGCAGCAAAAATATATTGGGCCCAGTGGAATATTGCCCCCGCAGGAACACCAACAGGTAAATTTCGCCCAACTGACTATATAACTCGTGCAGAGTTAATTGCTTTTCTTCGTCGCGCCGCAGAAAGAATTAAAACCAACCTTGGCCGTTCTCCTGCCTTAACTGCAACGCAAAAACCGATCAATTTTTCTGATGTTTCTGGCTATAACCAACAGTTAACGATGCAAATGTCAGCTTATTGCAAAATTGCGTCGCCTGTAAATGAAAAAGGAAATAAATTTGCTCCCAATAAACCAGCTAATCGAGACTATACCACTGCGGCGATTGTGCGGACACTCAACTGTGTGAGAAACGACAATAAATAAACTCATTTCCAATCGAAGTTACTGTAGCTGGAGTTTCAAAAACCTGGGACAACTCTATGACCAAACACAAGAAGAAAAAACAGCGTGAGATTGCCGAAGTTGCCACCGTCAACGGTGATAAACCAAAATTGAAAGGCAAAGAATACACCCAGGAATTGCTCAAACTCCAGACCGAACTTTGCTTACTTCAGGATTGGATAAAACATACTGGAGAAAAGGTTATTGTTATTTTTGAAGGCCGTGACGCGGCAGGGAAAGGGGGAACAATTCGCGCTCTCACCGAAAGAGTCAGCCCCCGATCTTTCCGTATTGTGGCCTTACCCGCTCCCACTGAACGGGAAAAAAAACAAATGTATATCCAACGCTATCTCACCCATTTTCCTGCGGCAGGGGAAGTGGTAATTTTTGATCGGAGTTGGTATAACCGAGCAGGCGTGGAATACGTCATGGGCTTTTGTACGAAGGAACAACATCGAGATTTCCTAAAAGTTTGTCCAACGGTTGAGCAATATATTGTTGATAGTGGTATTAAGCTCGTTAAATACTGGCTAGAAGTCAATAATGAGGAACAAAAGCGACGCTTTGAAGCCCGTATTGATGATCCGCTGCGTCAGTGGAAACTTTCAGAAATGGATCTTCCATCCCGTGAACGCTGGTATGACTATTCAAAGGCGAGGGATTTAATGCTGGATGCAACGGATACGCCCTGGGCCCCTTGGTACATTATTCGTTCCGATAGTAAAAAACAGGCGCGTCTTAATTGCTTATCTCATTTCTTGAGTTTGTTTCCCTACGAACCTATTCCCCATGAGAAAGTTAAACTGCCAGAGCGATCGCTGAAACACCGTTATGATGATGACGCTTCGATGAGCAACCGACATTGGATTCCTGAAAAATATTAAAAATTCAATCTATTGACAGCGATTTGGCTTAAGGTAGCGAATAATTTTAAGGATATTGTGGCTTCTCATTTCTCATCTTCTTTCCGAATTAACCAATTTCTGGTTTCGATTTTACCCATTACTCAATGGCTACCTGCTTATCGACCCGCTTGGTTCCATTCTGACCTAGTGGCGGGTTTTACCTTAACGGCCTATGCCATTCCCGTTGCGCTTGCCTATGCTGCTTTAGCGGGTTTACCCTCTCAGGTCGGGCTGTATTGCTATATGTTGGGCGCGATTGGCTATGCGTGCTTCGGAACGTCTCGTCAATTAGCTCTTGGCCCCACCTCGGCTATTTCAATTTTAGTCGGCGTTAGTTTAGCTTCCTTAGCCCCGAATAATCCTGAACGCTATTTAGCAATGGCTTCTTTGACCGCAATTTTGGTTGCAGGATTATGCTTTATTGCTTGGATGTTTAAGCTTTCCCAGATGGTGAATTTTATCTCTGAACCGATTTTAACGGGTTTTAAAGCGGGAGCAGCACTACAAATTGCCTCAACCCAATTGCCGAAACTTTTTGGGCTGCATAGTGGCGGTAATAATTTTTTCACTCGAATTTGGGATTTACTGAAGCATTTGCCAGAGCTGCATTTCCCTACTTTGAGTGTCGGGGGCATGGCGTTGATTCTTCTTTTACTCGGCGATCGCTTCTTCCCGACCAGACCGATTTCCCTGTTAGTTGTCATAGTGGCGATTGTGATAATGACTCTGAGTGGCTTACCCGAACAAGGCGTTAAGGTTGTTGGGGAAATTCCTCAAGGTTTACCGTCCTTTGGTTTGCCTCAATGGAATTTAGAGGATTTGAACGAATTATTACCGTTAGCTTTAGCCTGTCTTCTACTTTCCTATATTGAGGGGATTTCAACGGCTCGTAGTTTTGCCATTAAACACCGTTATGCCATCAGCCCAGATCAGGAACTATTAGCCATTGGCGCAGCGAATTTGGTCGTGGGATTGGGTCAAGGCTATCCCGTCGCAGGTGGTTTGTCTCAATCGGCAGTCAATGAAAAAGCAGGAGCCAAGACCCCTTTAGCAATTGTTATTGCAGCTTGCTTAATTGGCGTTATTCTCCTGTTTTTTACAGGACTTTTTCGCAATTTACCAGAAGCGATTCTGGCCGCCATTGTTTTGGTTGCTGTTAAAGGATTGATTAATGTTACCGAATTGCAGCATCTTAAACGATTTAGTCCGCTTGAATTTCGGGTTGCTTTAACTGCGTTGGTGGGAGTTTTATTATTCGGGGTGCTTAAAGGGGTCTTATTAGCGGCGATCGCGTCTTTATTGCTGTTTATTCGTCTGGTTGCTCACCCAACAACCGCCGTTTTGGGAAGAGTTACAGGAACCAATCAATTTAGTGATAGCGATCGCCACCCAGAGAACGAGCTAATCCCAGGAATTTTAATTTATCGAGTTAATGCATCAATTCTTTATTTTAATATTGACAACATCCAACAAGATTTATTCAAGCGTCTGGCTTTTCAAGAAACACCCATCAATTTAGTAATTTTGGATTTGTCGTCATCCTCGTTAATAGATACGCCTGCTGCTCGTTGGCTTAAACTTTTGTATCAACAGCTTGCTGAGCAAGGAATTACCTTAAAAGTCGTTAATGCAAATGGAGATATTCGCGATCGCCTACGAGCCGAAGGATTAGAACAAAAAATTGGTTCCTTGGATCGGGCTGCAACCATTGAATCAATTATTAATGAATTCTTATTAAGAACGAGCTAAACCAAGCAGTTATTTTTTATAAAATCAAAGTAACTAAAATTGCGATTAAGACCAATTATTAACAAATATAAACAAAAATTAACCATAAAACTTTTAAATCTTTTAATTTTAATAATTCACATGAGGATTTAGTATGATTAAATTTTTCTGGCTTTTTTGCTTTTTACTGACTTCTTTTGCTTCTATCATCAATCCGCCGCAATTATTGGCTCAAACAACTCCAAAAACAAGCAAGGTCGTTCCTAAAAATTTGAAAACAACTGATCAAATCGTTGAACAAGTTTGCAATTTTTTGAAAGCTCAAAAATCTTTCACAGTTGATATGGATGTCACCTACGATGATCTCCTAGAATCGGGCGGGAAAATCCAGTACAGTGCTTATCAAAAACTTTCCGTACAAAAACCCAATTATTTTCGTTCGGATTATGTCGGCGATGAACGGGTAACGAATTTTTACTATGACGGCAAAAATTTGAGTTTATACGCTCCAAGCCGTAATTATTACGCAATTAAAGCGGCTCCTAATACAATTGATGCTGTTTTAAACCAAATTGATGAGAAATACGGTATCACTATCCCCATGTCTAATTTATTTGCCAGTGATCCCTGCGCGGATATGTTGGCAAATGTTACTCAAACAATCTTTGCAGGAATTGACATGGTTAATCGGCAACCGACCTATCATATTCTGATGCTGGGTCAAGATCGAGATTTCCAGATTTGGGTAACGCAGGATAAGCAGCCTTTACTGAAAAAAGCTTTAATTACTTACAAAAACCTGCCTGAATCTCCTCAATATACTGCAATTTTTTCTAATTGGAATTTTAATCCAAAAATTTCCCCTAATTCCTTTGTCTTCAAACCACCTAAAAATGCCAACAAGATAGAGGTGTTACCTGCTGATGCTTTGCAACAGACCTCTACTGAGCCTATCCAGTTGCCCTCCCAACCAGAGAAACCCTAAAACCAGGAGATATAAGTC
>CAYZWO010000098.1:0-16191 GCA_964482215.1 uncultured bacterium | reverse complement strand
TTTCATCCCGACTAACGCGATCGCTTTCTGCGCCTGTTACTGTAATCAAAAAATCGGCTTCTAAATCTGACACAATGGTAAAAGTGAAGTGATTGTACAGACTCAACGCCGCCCCCAAACAATCAAAACCAGGGCCAAGATTTGCAGTGGTAGCAGGAACAGCAACAGTAATCGGGGACATTATTATTTCAAGCTTCAAAAGCCGTTAACAGAAACCTTTCTCATTGTGCAATAGTCCGTTCCTCTGGACAACTCGAATCTTCTTTTTAATATCACTGCCCAATTTATGCTGAAAATTTGTCTAGATGCCACACCTGTACGGGATAAACCTAGTGGAGTTGGCGTTTATACGTTGAATTTACTCAAAGCTCTGGATCAATTACAGCAATCCGAAAATTTTGAATTAACCGTTTACTTTCAACCTGCTTTTAAAAATTGGCTTAAAGGGAATTTGTCCCCAACGGACGTTTTACAGCCCTATTCGCCTCGTTGTTTGCCTATTCCTGTAACCGTTACCAGTGGGTTAATGCAGTTTCCCAATCCGTTATTGACCTATTTTGAGCGATCGCTGAATCAACCTGATATCGTGCAAGGAACCGATCATTTTGTTTATCCGTATCGAAATAGTCGCAATATTATGACCATTCATGATCTGACTTTTATTAAATATCCTGACTATGTTCCGACCATTGTTAAAACCTATTTGAGCCGAATCAAACGTTGTTTAAAGTGGACAGATGCGATTATCACGTTTTCAGAAAATACAAAAAAAGATTTAATTAATTTATTAAATATTGATCCGAATAAAATTTATGTTACCTATCAGGCTAGTCGTTATCATGAAAATTATTTAACATCAGAGCAAATTGAACAATTAAAAACAACTATTAATTATGATTTTACAAAACCCTATTTTTTATTCGTGAGTACCCTAGAACCCCGAAAAAATATTATTAATTTAATCCACGCTTTTAATTATTTAAAACAAAACCATAAAATTGACCATCAATTAGTCTTAATTGGTCAAATAGGCTGGAAATACGAACCTATTCTAGAAGCAATTAATCAATCCCCTTATGGTTCAGAAGTTCATCATTTAAACTATTTATCTGACGATTTAGTTGCCCTCTTTTATACCCAAGCTGAGGCATTTATTTATCCCTCTTTTTATGAAGGCTTTGGTTTACCTGTTTTAGAAGCAATGACGCTTGGTTCACCTGTAATCACCTCCAATACCTCCTCTTTACCTGAAGTCACAGGAGATGCTGCTTTACTCATCGATCCTAATAATTTCCTTGAAATGGCTGAAGCGATGTTAAAGGTTATCGGCGATCGCACTTTCAGGAATCAATTAATTACTAAGGGAAAAGAACAATCTCAAAAATTTTCTTGGAACAAAACAGCTCAAAACACTTTGAAAGTTTATTCTTCAATTCTCGATTAATCAGCAACTCTTTTAATGACTTGATTGTTCCTGTTCGGCTAAAACCGATTCTTCTAGTGCTTTACGGGCAATTTTAGACACATAAATCGTTACACTAACCGTTGCAATTAAACCGATTATTTTCATAGCCCATTCTGCTATTGGGTTCGCAGTCGGTGTTTTATTCCCTAAAGTAGCTAAATTTCCTACTAAAGAGCCAAGATAAACGTACATGATCGTTCCTGGAATCATGCCAACTGACGCGATCGCGTAATCTTTCAAGGAAACGCTTGTTATTCCGTAGGCGTAATTTAAAAGAATGAAAGGAAAAATAGGAGATAAACGGGTTAACAAAACAATTTTAAAGCCTTCTTTGCCTACTGCTTGATCGATTGCGCGGAATTTTGAATTACCTACAATTTTTTGAGATACCCATCCCCGTGCCAGATAACGACCCACTAAAAAAGCCGCGATCGCGCCCAAGGTTGCGCCAATAAAGACATAGAGTGACCCAAAAACAACCCCAAAAACGACCCCTGCACCTAACGTAAAAATTGAACCTGGTATCAAGGCAACGGTTGCCAAAATATAAAGCACAATAAACGCGATCGCGCCTAGAGATCCCAAGCTATCAATCCAACTCAATGCATCACGCAATAAAGCTGGAAGATCGATATTCAAAACAGCCAGAGTAAAAGCAGAAGTCTCAGCAAACATACAACTTTTATAACATTGAGTAGGGCGTTAGAAGTTAAGCTTTTTCTACAATGCTATTCATTAAGTTAGTTAATCTTTAGCTTGATATAAATAATCATGAAAAGTAAATTGTTCAACTTCTTGATAATAAGGGGCAAGATATTCGTCAACTTTAGCTTTTTGCTCAGTTTCAATCAAGATAAATTTAGGACGATATTTATTTAAGTCTAGTCCCTTTAAAACAGTTAACTCTGAAAATTCGACATCTAAGGACAATAAATCAATCTTTGTAACTTCACATTCATCTAAAATTGAAGTAAGAGTTCGACAGGGAACTTCAATTTGATAAGTCGAAGAATGTTTTGTTTCCCACACCATTCCTTGGGTAATATAGTCATCTTCTTCTTGCTCAGTTTTTGGTGTTAATCTGCTGGCTAAAGACATCATATTGGCATATTTCATCGTTACGGTAGAATGAGGGTAATTATTAGATACTAGGGCGCAATTAAATACAGTAGATTCAGGTCGCTCTAGTAAGCATTCTTGATAAATTTCAGGAATCGGTTCAATTAAAATCCCTGTCCATTGGCGAAATTTTGCATAATAATAAGTATTACTGTAACAAAATCCGTTATTTGCACCGGCTTCTATAAAAAAACCACGATTATAAGACAGATAAGTTTCGAGTTTACGGTCTAATTGATCAAGGGCAGGACGAGAATAGAAATCCAGACCCAAGGATTCTAGCAAGTGACGGCGTATTCTAGAGAGCTTTCTTCGTAAAGTAGTCATATTCTTATTTATTAACAATTAAAATAAGCATTTGTTGACAATAAGATAAATTTTGCTTGACCCGAAAGGGAATTAACAAGGCTTTAGTCAACATCCAAAAAGTAGGATATAAAGGTCGATAAATTAAACAGCTCCAATAAGCAGCAAAGGCATAGGAAATAATTGTTGCGATCGCTGCACCAACTCCTGTATAAGAGGGAATCAAAACAAGGTTTAATAGAATATTTGTGATTGTGCCTATGGATGTAGTAGCAAAGCTAAATTGAGTTAAATTTTCTGCCATTAAATATTGACTTCGTGCAACTCCTAAAAATACAAAAGGAACCGCCCAAATATGTAATATTAAAATTGGAATAGATTGATGGTACTCGGCACCTAAGAATTTATCAATTACCATGTTTGCTGCTAAGGTGACTACAATGGAAATGGCATAAGATAGCCACCCCATAACATCATATAATTGTTGTAAACGTCGGTAGTATTCCTCTTGGCTTCTTTGTTTAGCTCTAAGAATGGATGGAAAAACCGTCGAACAAAAAATCATCGGAATAAAATACCAAATTTCCGAAAAACGAATAGCTGCTGCATAATCTCCAACAGCTTGAGAATTAGCCATATTGCCTAACATCACTTGATCGATTTTGATATAAAGTGTTACCATCACACTCGATAAAATGAGGGGCCAGGAGTCTTTGAGTAATAGCTTAATTTGGGCTTTAGTAATTTTCCAGTTAGTAAATTTTTGCTGATTTTTGCTATAGCTAAATACCATCCCTGAAACTTTCAAAATGCCATCTAAAAAAAGTAACCAGGCGAAGGCAAAAACAGATAATTTTAGATTAATAAAAATAATTTTGAAAATAGAGCTAATAATGAGCTGTAAACTACGAATCATCGCCATGTAACTTGCAAGGACTTTCGATTGAAACCAAAAATCAATTACATCAAAAATAGAGAAAATTAAACTTAAAGACATGATCCAAACTAAAATTTGAATTTCATTATTATTGTTTACAAAGATAATAGATATGGCTGTGAAAAAAACAGTAATGCCGCTGGCATAAAGTTTCAAAATAAAAGCTGTACCCAGAATTTCATGCGTTAAAGATTCCTGAACCACTAAGTTACGGATAACGATAGAATCTAAACCTAATTTCGCGATCGCTTCAAATAAGCTGACATAACTTGCTGCGTAGCTAAACTTTCCAAACTCTTCTGGGCCAAGATAACGAATAACATAAATATTAATAAATAATGAAATAACAATCGCCAATAGGCGTTCAGCTAATAACCAACTAAAATTATTAAAAACTTTACGCAATCCTGGGCTAATTCGTTGGTTGATAATAGCTAAATAATTTTTCATAAATTGATTTTATTAATTAGCTTTTGATTATTTTTATGTTACTATTATTTTTAATTTCTAACTCTAAATTAATCTCTAAAAATTAACATCAAACTAATACTAATTTAAACTGATAAATTTGTAGATTAAAATTCAAAATCTCTGTAGGAAACGTAACGCTTACGTTCGCTCAATAGAATAAATTGATTACCTAATATTTTATTTATTAGATATAAGAATAATTCTAATCCTATTTAATACAGTTTAATTAAGGCTTCTGCGCTTCCATGTAAAGTGTTTCCCAGCGTCTTTCCTCACGATCATGGCATAATCTTCTATCTGTTCCTTGCTGAAATGAAACTTTTTTAATATTAGTAAATCCAGACATTATTAAAAACTCGGTAAGTAATTGTTCGTTCCAAACCGATAAATGGTAATAGTTTTGAGTCAAGGCATGAATTGCGTGACCTCCTGTTTTCCAGCGCAAAAATTCTGGGTTCACAGCTCGCCCTTCATAGTAATCGACAAATTGTTGTAAATCAGGAACCGTAACTCTTAACCAAGCTTGAGATTTCATCGTTCGGTGTAGTTCTTTTAAAAGATTTAAAGCGTCATCAGGGTAGAGATGCTCTAAGGTATGTTCGGTAAAAACACCATCCCAAACATGATTAGGGCACTGCAATGGGTACCGCAGATCAAGCATCCAATCAGGCCGAAGAATGTTTGATTTTCTCGGTAAAAAAACGCCAAAGAAATCCGCATTCACCCAATTATCTGTTAGAAAAGTGTAACCACAACCCAGATTTAAAAAATTGGTTTGAGCCGCATTAATATTGAGTTTGCGTTTTGTTAAAAAGTGACGACCGATAAAACTTTTTAACTCGAAGAGCAATAGCCCCGTCCAAGTTGTTTTATAGTAACTTATCTCGGTAACGATGTCTTTATAGACTAAATTGGAAGAAGAAGATACTGTCATAGCTAATCTCAGTTCTTAACTGCAATATTCTAGGAAATTATAGGCGTTCTGAATAGTCTTTCCAAATAAACTAACAGAGCATTAATATCAGCAGGGTTAACGCCCCCAATACGGGAAGCTTGACTAATGGTTAGGGGTTTAATTTGGGTTAATTTTTCTCTAGCTTCCATCGATAAGGTCTCAATGGACATATAATCCAAGCTTTCAGGAAGTTGACGCTGACCGTAACGGCTAACTTGTTCAATTTGAAGTTGTTGACGTTTGATGTAACCAGAATATTTGATGTCTATTTCGGCTCCTTCTTTTTCTGCTCGATTCAATTGAGTATTGCCTAAACCATAGTGTTCTAAATTTCGATAATGGAAACCTGGACGACGTAATAAATCCGCTAAGGTGATGGCTCCCTTAATTTTTTGTTGGGTATCGGCCGCGATCGCCTGACCAATTTCGTCGTGTTCTTTAACGCGAGTTTCGTATAACCGTTCTTTTTCAGCCGTAATATTGGCTTGTTTCTGTTGATAGAGTTGCCAACGGCGATCGTCAATTAGCCCAATTTCCCGACCTATCGGTGTTAAACGTTGATCCGCATTATCAGATCGCAAAATCAAACGATATTCCGAACGACTAGTCAACATACGATAAGGTTCACGCAAATCTTTCGTACAAAGATCATCAATCAGCGTTCCCAAATAACTTTCCTCACGGGGAAAAACTTTCATCTCTAACCCTTTGCAGAATCGCGCCGCATTGATCCCCGCTACAATACCTTGGGCTGCCGCTTCTTCGTAACCTGTTGTCCCATTAATCTGTCCTGCACAGAATAACCCCTCAATTTTCTTAGTCATCAGCGTCGGGTAGCACTGGGTCGCTGGGATGAAATCGTATTCCACCGCATAGGCTGGGCGCAACATAACACAATTTTCTAGGCCGGGTAGAGTATGTAACATCGCCAACTGAACATTTTCAGGCAGCCCTGTCGAAAAACCTTGAATATACAGTTCGGGAATATCACGGCCTTCTGGCTCAATGAAAATCTGATGGCTTTCCTTATCAGCAAAGCGGACAATTTTATCTTCGATAGAAGGACAATAACGAGGGCCTTTCGAGTCGATAAAACCACCATAAATGGGAGATAAATGTAAATTTTCCCGAATTAGTTCATGGGTCTTTTGAGTTGTGCGGGTCAAGTAACAATTCATTTGTTCCCGTTCAACCCAAGCTTCGGGATCGAAACTAAACCAATTGATTTCCTCATCAGGCGGCTGGGGTTCTAAGCGGCTATAGTCCACCGAGCGTTTATCCACCCGTGCAGGAGTCCCCGTTTTTAAGCGTCCTGTCTCAAACCCTAAATCATTTAAGGTTTCCGTTAATCCAATGGCAGCAAATTCTCCCGCTCGACCGGCTGACATGGATTTGCCACCAATCCAGATTTTGCCGCCTAAAAAAGTCCCTGTGGTTAAAATAACCGCTTTAGCTGCAAAACAGGAACCAAAATAAGTTTGAACGCCCACAATTTCGTCATTATTACCCAGCACGATATCCGTTACCATGCCTTCACGGACGCTTAAATTCTCCTGATTTTCAATAATGCCTTTCATTACGGCCGCGTATTCCCGTTTATCGGTTTGGGCTCGTAATGCCCAGACAGCCGGCCCCCGTGAGATATTCAAAACCCGTTTTTGTAAATAGGTACGATCAGCCATTTTCCCAATTTCTCCACCCAAGGCATCCACTTCATGGGTTAACTGGGATTTTGCAGGGCCACCCACCGCAGGGTTACAGGGTTGCCAAGCAATTTTGTCTAAATTTAAGGTTAAAAGTAAAGTGCGACAACCCAAACGAGCCGAGGCTAAGGCGGCTTCACAACCTGAATGGCCAGCCCCGACGACAATCACATCAAAAGCGTCTTGAAAGTCTATCGGTAGTCTGAGTGCCATAGGTTTCGTAAAAAAAGAAAAATTAGTCTATCGATTTTTTATTATCTTAGCAAATTCACGGAACTCAATCCTTTTTGGTCTAATATCCCAAAAGTAACCAAAAGCAATTGAGTGTAAAGCTTACACCCCTATAGTCAGTTTACAGAAGATTCAACATTATTCTTGTTTTTTCAGGTTGCCTGCTTTGACCCAACCTTCTTGACCCGATTCCGGCGATCGCACTTTTGCCCAAGTCCCATCTGCACTAGTTTCTAAAACAATCAAATTCGCATCATAACCGACACCGCCGACTCGTTCCGAATCCGTATTGGGATTAGACCGCAGACTCAAACCGCCCGACCAGATCACTTTTGCTTTATAGGCTCCTTTGGGCAATTCTTCTTCCTTGGCTTGAGGAGAGGGAGAAGGTGTAGGAGAAGGCGTTGCTGTTGGAGTAGGAGACGGTTTTGCTTCAGCTTTGCTCTCAGGACTTGATGTCGCTTCAGGTTTGGTTTGAGATTCGGGCTTTTCGGCTGTTTTGTCTACCTTGGGAGTAGCTTTAACCGCTGGTTTATTTTCCTCTGGAAAAGTCGGTTTAGGGGGATTGGCGGCTAATCGAGAAAACATTAAGTAACCAATCAAGGATGTGGCTCCTAATAAAGCAAAAATGCCTAAGAAAAAGCCTAAAATAAACTGTAATAAGCCCGAAAACCGTTTCATAGTCTTTAAATCGTAAATCATTAAATATAGTATTAAAACATTAATTCATGGAAGTTTGAATCCGTCCAAAGCGGCTATCCCGTGAGGCTAATCTGGCTTTTCCCGCAGCAGCCCAATCCTGTAAAAATTGAATTTGTTCTTGGGCAGTTCGGGCAAGGGGGATAATTTGACTAGCGGCTTCTAGGATATCATCTGTCACGAAATCACGGTTCTGACTAAAACCAATATGCATGGCTTCAATTAAAGTCTGTTCGATTTCTGCTCCCGAAAAATCTGGGGTTTCGTAGGCAAGCCGTTTAATATCATAATTTTTAATATTGTGAAGACGCAATCGAGATAAATGGACGTGGAAAATAGCTTCTCGTTCCTCCTGGGTCGGCAGTCCCACAAAAAAGATCTCATCAAAACGACCTTTTCTCAACATTTCGGGGGGTAAAGCCTGAATATTATTGGCAGTTGCTACCACGAAAACAGGAGAGCTTTTTTCGGCTAACCAGGTGATGAAAGTACCAAAAACGCGGCTAGTAGTTCCCCCATCCCCTTTTCCTTCAATTCCTGCAAAGGCTTTATCAATTTCATCAATCCAGAGAACACAGGGGGCGAGGGCTTCGGCTAGGCTAATCATCTGGCGGGTGCGAGATTCCGATTCTCCGACTAATCCTGCAAATAAACGGCCTACATCGAGGCGTAATAGGGGTAAGTGCCAATGGTGAGAAATGGCTTTAGCGGTTAAAGACTTGCCTGTGCCTTGAATTCCGACCAGTAACAACCCTCTGGGATGGGGTAATCCATAAGAACGAGCGCGATCGCTGAAAGCATTGCCTCTTTTTAATAACCAATCTTTGAGATTATCTAAGCCGCCAATATCGGTAATTTGCTCAGTCGCAGGATAAAAATCGAGAATTTGGGTTTGACGAATGGATTGGCGTTTTTCTTCTAAAATTAATTCCACATCTTCGGCTTCAATCTGCCCATGACTGGCCAAGCAACGGGTTAAGACACGGCGAATGCGCTCTAACGATAACCCTTGAGCAGAACGGGTCAGTTCATCAACTAACTTATCATTAACCGATTGTCCTGTAGAGGCGAGTAACCGTTGAATTTCTCGGCGAATTTCATCTGCACTAGGCAGGGGGAAATCAACAACCGTTAGCACCTCGGTTAAGTCTGAGGGAATTTGTACCTGGGGAGAAACAATAACAATATTTTTGGGTTGAGATTTTAACTTTCTGGCTATGTTCCGCAGTTTGCGCGATACTGAAACATCTTCTAAGAAACGGTGAAAATCCCGCAAAATAAAAACACCGCCAACTTTTTCGGGTAATTTCTCAATAAATTCTAAAGCTTGTAAGGGATTGCGTTTACCAACATTTTCATTATTGGGATTATCTTGATAACCATCCACAAAATCCCAAATATAAACCGCCCGATTTCCTAACTGTTTCGCACAATCGGCGATCGCGGTTTCAACCCGTTCTTCTTCGAGAGTGGGAATATAAATGAGCGGGTAACAGGCTCTCAGCAGTAATTCAAACTCGTTACTAAAACTCATGGGCTTTGTGAAACTGCGATTAATTCTTTCTAGGTTACAACAGAAGATGAATAGCTGAATTGCAAACTTAATAATCATAGTAAATAGGGGTGATTTCGTGAATCTCCCCTGAATTTACTTATTAAGATCATGCTTAGTAACCTCAACGGTTTCTCGGTTTATCTAACCGTATTGTTCGCTGACATCGAGATCAAACAGCATTTGTAACGATTGCAGGCAACGTTTACGAGCTTCAATATCCTGTTGAGCGCGCAGTTGTACCATTGGCTCATGCAGAATCTTGTTAACAATACCTCGTGTTAAGGCTTCGATGACTTCTTGATGTTTTTCCGCAAATTCTGTGCCTAAGCGGGAAAGGGCTTTTTCTAATTCCTGTTCCCGAATATCTTCCACTTTATTTCTTAACGAACTAATGGTCGGAACCGTATCCAGCGATCGCCACCACAGTTCAAAGGATTCGACTTCTTCTTCTAGGAGAACTTCGGCTTCTTGGGCCATTTTGCGACGGCTTGCATGGTTTTGGGCCACAACGGCTTTTAAATCATCCACATTAAACGCAATGACTCCCGCCATGCCGTGAACATCAGAATCAACGTTACGGGGAACGGAAATATCCACCAACATGACTGATTGCTTCTCTTGAACGCAAGGGGTGAGATTAGCGCGATTTAAAATGGGTTCGGTTGCGCCTGTACTGGTAAAAACGATATCCGACTGCCCCACAATGTTTAACATTTCCGTTAAGGGTTGGAGGTTCAACGAGGCTTGGGGGAATTGGGCGGCTAATTCTTCGGAACGACGATGGGAACGGTTAACAATGGTGATATCGGTTGCGCCTTTGGCGAGTAAGTGTTTCACCAATAAACAGGACATTTTCCCTGCCCCGATAATGGCCACTTTTTGGGTGGTTAGGTCAACTTTGGTATGAACCAATTCTACGGCTGCCGAACTAATGGAAACGGCTCCTGTACCGATGCTGGTTTCAGTCCGAACTCTACGCCCTGCGGTAATGGCTTGTTTAAATAAGCGGTCTAATAAACGATTAATGCCTTTATATTTTTGCCCTAATTTGTGGGTGTTGCGAACCTGAGCGAGAATTTGCCCTTCCCCTAACACTAAGCTTTCTAAGCCGCCTGCAACGCGCATGAGGTGACGAACGGCATCTTGATGTAAAAGGGTGAATAAATAACGTCTAAGTTGCTGTAGCTGTATGTGACCGATTTCTGATAAAAATTGCGTGATCTCAGTAACGCCTTTTTCCGTCTCGGTAACGACTGCGTAAATTTCGAGCCGATTACAGGTGCTAATAATAGCAACCTCTTCGATATGGGGATAACTGCGTAAATGCGCGATCGCGTCTTCTAATTTCGCTTCCTGAATACTGAGTTTTTCACGAATTTCAACAGGGGCTGTTTTATGGCTCAGTCCCACAACGGCAATATTCATGGGTTCTCCTAAGGATTCTTATCGTTTGGATAATTAACGATAGTCGTTAAAAAAATGTTTATCTCTATATGTTTGAAATGTAGACCGAATCGGGCTTGAGGACAAGGGGCTTTGTCCATAACTATATGAAATTTTGTTAAGGAAAAAGAGTCTAATCAGTATAAGGAAGTCAACACTTTTACACCGACCGTTTCATCGCTTTATTAACGGTTGAGCCTGCCTTTCGAGTTTTAATCGGCGATCGCGTCTTCTCCTTTGATTCACTTGATACAATCATGACATCTCATTGAAATTTACCAATCGATAAGTCTTACCATGCAAGCAAATTCCTCCAATTATTACACGCCTGAAGAATACTTAGAGTTGGAAATTAACACCGAAGAGCGTAATGAATATAGAGATGGAAAAATCGTACCAATGGTCGGAAATTCTTTTAATCACAATCATCTCGTTCTTAACTTAGCTTCCTCTCTGATTCTTGCTTTTAGAAAACAACCCTATTTCGTTTTTGCTTGTAATCAACGAATTTGGATTTCTAAAAGACGAGTTTATACCTATCCAGATATCATGGTTGTACAAGGAGACCTGCAATTACAAGCAGGAAGGAAAGATACGATCACCAATCCATTGGTAATTGTTGAAGTTTTATCGAAATCAACCCAGGCCTATGACCGAGGTGAAAAATTTAAGTTTTATCGAACGATTCCGACTTTTCAAGAATATATCCTAGTCGATCAATACTCGATGTATGTTGAGCAATATTACAAAACGGAAGGTTCAAAATGGATCTTTTCGGAAATAGAGGGAGAAGAAGCAAGCTTAACGCTGAATACCATTGATTTTGAAATTACGCTAACGGATCTTTACGATAAGGTTATTTTTGATGAGTTAGCAGAATAAATCAAAATTTTGAACTAAAAAACTGAATTGAGACTAAGCGCGATCGCCGACTTCTAGCAAACGACCTAGTTCACCCGCCGCTAGAAACTTTTTGGACTTCACCAAGAGACTCTGTACGGTCGATATACAACTGGATTGTCAGATTTCAGCTTCAGTATCCAATCTGTATTGGACAATGCTAATCGTTTAACTTTTCTGTTGCATATTAATTTCTCCGATGTTTACAGCATTTGAAAGCGTTAAAATCCACTCAATCGAAGAAATTATATCTGTAAGAGGGATCGGAATTTGCTGCCCAAATCTGCCTTCTTCAATGTCTGTTAGTACTTCTTCTGTGGCAACATTCCCAGGGTTAATGACTGTAACTCCAATTTTATAATTATGTAGAGCGATATTTAATGCTTGTGCTGCTCCTCGTAACCCAAATTTTGATGCTGTATTAGCCACCTCGATCGACGCAGCGTTATCAAGACCTGTTAATGAGCCGATAAATATGGCTCTTGGGTTATTCGATTTGACAAGGTTTTTGGTGAGTTGTTTAGTGAGTTCGATTGGAGCAATTATATTGACAGCTATCACATAACGAGTTTCTCGATCAGGGCTGTGCATGAAATTGTATCGTTCTGTAAATGCGCCCTCTTCCCACACTCCACCCATGAATAACAGTGCATCTAAGCGAGCTTCACCAATAGTATCAACAACTGATTGTATTCCCTCTGTCGTGGCAATATCCGCTTGAATCCACTTTCCTGCAATTGGCTGACTTCTTGAAACAGCAATCACATTTTCACCTATTTGAGCAAAATGTTGTGCCACAGCCGCTCCGATGCCTCGACTAGCTCCTACAACGAGAATTTGCTTTTTTTCTAATTGCATTTTGCTCTTTTGTAATAATTAACTTTATTGAAATCTAACATTAGATCGTGAAGCTGAACGTAAAACCTTATATATAATCACGCAATAAAAGAAAAAGACTTATTTACCCTAAAATTCAAAATAAATAACGAAATAGAGCATTTTTGCTTGCTTGTAGAGCGGCGTATCTCAAGATGGAAGTGTAAAAGTTAATAATTGTAATAAATTGTAATATTCAACCGTGTAGAGGCCCTTGCTCCTTTATCATTTTAGGATATCTTAATTTAAGCTTTTCTAAGATTACGGAGGTTTTAACTTGGCTATTCCGCTTTTAGAGTATGCGCCGAAAAGTCAAAATGTGCGCGTGGCAGGTTTTGAAGTCCCTGGAGATGAAAATCCAGTTCCTTTCACCACCGAAGGCCTACCATCCCCATCCGAAGTCGGCACTTTAATCGAAGCTGCTTACCGTCAAATTTTCTTCCATGCCTTTAAATGGGATCGAGAAAAAATTCTTGAATCCCAACTGCGGAATGGACAAATTACGGTACGGGATTTTATTCGGGGGTTATTGCTCTCTAAGACTTACCGTTCCAGTTTTTATGATAAAAACAGTAACTATCGTTTTGTTGAGCACACTATTCAAAAAGTGTTAGGACGTGAGCCTTATAGCGAACGGGAAAAAATTGCTTGGTCAATCGTTGTTGTTAACAAAGGAATTCAAGGTTTTGTTGATGAGTTACTCAATAGTGATGAATATTTGAGTAATTTTGGCTACGATACCGTTCCTTACCAACGTCGTCGCATTTTACCTGGCAGAGAATTAGGGGAACGTCCCTTTAATATCAAATCTCCCCGTTACGATGCTTACCACCGTCGTCAATTGGGCTTCCCTCAAATTGTTTGGCAAAACGAAGTTCGTCGTTTTATCCCCCAAGACAAACGGGTTCAAGCGGGCGATCCTCGCAATTTCTTAGATATGGCACGCAGCATCAACCCTGCTGGCAACCCTGTACCTAAAATCTCGGCCCTCAATATTAATATTGAAGCCTCTGTACCCCGCCGTTAATCACTAAATTAATCCAAGGCTTTGTACGGGAAAGCGATTGATTGGCAAGATGACTGGGTAATTAATGACTGAGTTATCTTGTGGATCGGTGGCTTTCCTTCATTGTTTTTTGTGATTTTTAAGCAAATTTATTCAACGAGACCAAATTCCTGTAGGGCGGGATAAAAGTTATGATTTTCGTGGCTGGCTCGGCTCAGTTTTATTAGGGCAAAGCGTTGTAATGGGGTCAGCGATCGCCATTGAGCAACCGTAAAATTTAAACCCTTTTCAGCAGCTTTATCTTGCACACTCATAGGAATTTCGCTTTCGTTTAACCAAGATGGATTGGGATCAATCGCTAACTCATCGGCAGGTTTATTATTTTTTTCAATCACTAAAGCTTGTAAAAATTGCCGATATTCTTGTACTTCACTGGCTGTTAAACAAGGCTGTTGAACCAAAGATTCTTTTTCTTTTAAGCTAAATTGATTCCAATGATTTAATTTCAGCTTGACTCCACAAGTATCCAATTTATATCTAACTGACATCGGAATACAGCGCAACGTATCGGTAAAATCCTGCTCAAACTTAAACAAACTATCTACCATAAAAATTTATTAAAAAACTCATTAATTAGATAAATGGCTTTCTGTCGCTGGCGTTTTATAGTAATAGGTGTCGGGGGCAGCCCGTTTTAATAAAGCCAGAGATAAGGTCAACCAAACAAAGCCCACACTGTAGCCCGCTAGAATATCACTACCCCAGTGAACGCGACAATAGGCACTACTTAATCCAATTAACCCAACCCAAACCGCCGCACCTGAATAAATATATTTTTTAAGATGGGGAAAATGGGTAGATAAAACGAAGGCAAGATAAAAATAAAAAACAACACTTCCTGCCGAATGACCGCTGGGGAAACTTCTACCATCAACCTCAACTAAACTGGCGAATGCTTCTGAAAAAGAACCAGGACGAATCCAATTAAAAATAGGCTTAAGAATTTGATCAATCAGTAAGAGAATGCCTAATGACGCAAAGGCTAAATATTTGGCTTCTTCCCAATATCGTTTCCAAATCAAAAATCCTAGCGAACCCAAAACCATAAAAGCAGTGACATGGGCCCCAGTCATTATATAAATTCCTTTTAAAATTACGCCAACGTTTGCCGGGATAATGGTATGTAACCAGGTCAAAAACTGAATATCCTGAGGAACTTCCCTCGTACCTTCTAACTGAGGGCCAATAATACTAATGGCAATAATAATAACCAGACAAATAAAGAGAGGAACTTTGCCGACGAGCTTAATAAAGGGAATTTTATTGGGTTTATTAGTAAGCTTCATTAAGAATGGGCCAAAAATATTTCGTAAAAAAATATTAACATACTCAAGGGTATGGCTTCTTTTTGAAGCTATATCAGCAAAATGGTGTAAAAGCTATTGTTTTTGTCTTAAATTCTAAAAAATCAAAAATTAAAAGGAGCCGTCATCATCTAATTGAACATCCCATCTGGCCGAAAGAACTTGGCTTACCATTGCTTCTAAGGTGGCAACATCTAGCGGATCATTGAGGGTTGGTTCTTGTATGACATTGATTTGGGGGGTTAACCTCAAGCAACGATTTTCTTGGACTAATTCAAAATAGCTTTCCCCTTCAGGTGTTTTATCGATTAATAAATAGTCAAAACTATGAACATTAATATAAAGCGATCCATTGGTTACAAGCGTTGCTTGTTTGGGATCCGCAAAAACTTCGATAACCCAACCCTCTCCTTCGCTTTTAACCAAACCATCTAGAGTGTGCAAATAATGAACTTTACTAACGTCATTCAGTAAACGACGCATATCTTCTTTATTAATCACTAAGCCCGTATCGATAATGCAAGGGGCTGGTAACGGTTGTGGGGATTGAGGTTGGTTCATGGAAAATGCCCTAAATTATAGATGAGGTCGCGTTCCCAGTAAAAAGTTATCACGAACCTTAACATTCTGCTC
The DNA here is from genome assembly GCA_964482215.1 of uncultured bacterium. Classification (GTDB taxonomy): domain Bacteria; phylum Cyanobacteriota; class Cyanobacteriia; order Cyanobacteriales; family Microcystaceae; genus Snowella. The sequence goes on along the minus strand of CAYZWO010000098.1, from coordinate 528 downwards.
AATCTGGGATCAACCTACGATTTAATCTTAGCTTAAGAAGTCCTAACGGTTTTGAATTTTTTGTGAATAATAAATCATCGGGGATCGAGGAAAATAAGGCGGAATCTATCGTTACATCACGGGGATGGTTAACGCGATCGCGTCAGGCTGTGCAATCTTTTTGGGGTTCAATTCTGTTTTATACCAAACTTCCTTTACCGTCATGGTTTCCAATTGAATTTGATCGCATTGCCCGTTGGTGTCCTTTGTTGGGATTAATACTGGGGGCAAGTTTAGGCGCGATCGATTGGCTATTAGAAAGCTTAGGGTTTCCGTTTATTGTTCGTAGTGTGAGCATTGTGGCGTTAGGGGTTGGGCTAACAGGGGGATTACATTTGGATGGGGTCAGTGATACGGCTGATGGCTTGGCCGTGACTGATCCAGAGCGTCGTTTAAGTGTGATGAAAGATAGTAGGACGGGAGCTTTTGGGGTGATGGCGATCGCGTTAATTGTATTGCTCAAATCGGCGGCTTTAAGTGAATTAACAA
>CAYZWO010000097.1:0-16844 GCA_964482215.1 uncultured bacterium | reverse complement strand
ACAATCTCTCTGTTAGCTACACTTTATTAGCATTTTGTCAATGCGTAACTCCTAACTAGAACGAATTTCTTTACGAGGAATAGTAAAAGTAACAGGTGTTAGTTGGTCATGGTTACAAAATTATGTGAATGATAAATTCTCTTTAGTACCCCGTCAGATAGGCGTTTCTGAAAAAGCACTAGGAAAATTAACTATCGAATGTGATGAACTTTGGTCATTTGTTTTCTGCAAAGAAAAGAAGTTTTATGTATGGTTAGCAATAGACAGAAAAACCAGAGAGATTGTGGGTTACTATATTGGGGATAGAAGCCGTGAATCAACCAGAAAATTCTGGGCAAGTCTGCCTGCTGTTTATCGACAATGTGCCCTTGCTTACACCAATTTTTGGGTATCTTATGAGAAAGTTATTCCCTGTAAACATCATTGAGCAGTCGGCAAAGAAACAGGGCAAACCAATCATGTTGAAAGATTAAATAATACCTTTCGCCAACGAATTTCTCGATTGGTTAGAGAAAGTCTCTCTTTTTCCAAGAATGTGGAGAATTATATTGGGGCAATTTGATACTTTATACACGACTACAATGCCCGATTAGCAAAGGCTTAAGCCTCCACCACTACTATCCAATCACTACCCAAGCTCGTTTTGCCTTTGCGACTAACCGCGATCACCATTAACATAAACTGAAAAAACATTACATTTTTTAATCTACTCCTGTTGAATCACTACCCAAATAAATTTAAGATTTTTTGACTTGATGACTTTTCGCTTTAATTAATAAGGATTGAGCGAAGGTTAAGGCTTCTTCGGCAGAATGACCTCCGGTTAATTGGGCGATTTCTTTTTGACGCTCTTGAAGGGATGTGAGCGGAAAAACTCGTACGACTGTGCGAATTTCTGACAAATTAACATCGGATTTATCCTTAACTAAATGGAGAGATGCTTCCTGAATAATATTTTTATCTACTCGAAAATGATTATCGGCCATGGCTGCAACTAAAGGTTGATGGGTGACACAGAGAACCTGTTGACTGCGACCCAATTGATAGAGTTTATCCGCGATCGCCTGAGCCACTTTACCGGAAACGCCGACATCAATTTCATCAAAAATGAGAGTGTGACTAGGATTATCGGCTTGAGAAAAACAGGCTTTTAGGGCCAACAGAAAACGGCTCATTTCTCCCCCAGAAGCCGTAGTAGAAAGGGGTTGAATTTTTTCGCCAGGGTTAGGACTAAAGTAAAAAACGACTTGATCGGCTCCATTACTACTCGGTGTTGTTGGGGTAATTTGGCAGACAAAAATGACCTTTTCCATTGCCAACGGTTTCAATTCTTTGACTAATTGGGTTTCTAAGTTTTGGGCGGTTTGTTGACGAAGTTGGGTTAATTTCGCGCATTCGGCATTTAAAACCGTTTTAGCTTGCTCGTAGGCTTGTTCAAGTTTTTCAATCGATTGTTCATTGTTGGTTAAATCGGCTAGTTCCTGTTCCAACTTTTCTCCATAGGCGATCGCTTCGGCGAGGGTAGGCCCATATTTGCGACAGAGGCGTTTGAGTAAGACAATGCGTTCTTCGACTTCCGTTAAGCGTTGGGGATCGGCCTCTAAACTGTCTCCGTAGGCACTCAACTGCTGGCTGGCTTCCACCACTTGGGTTAAGGCTCCCTGTACCATTTCCACAATGGGATTAATGGCCGCAGTATCATATTGGCTCATGTCGATCAGTAACTTTTCCGCATTCCCTAACAAATCAGCAATGGCGGATTCGCTGTGATCGTTTTGATAGAGCAGTTGATAGGTTTGATAACTAAGTTGTTGCAGTTCCACCACATGGGAAAGGCGATCGCGCTCTTGTTCTAGGGCTTCTCCTTCATCGGCATCGGTTAATTGGGCTTCTTGAAATTCCTTCAGTTGATATTCCAGTAAATCAAGGCGTTGTAAGCGGTCTTTTTCCGATTGACGGCGATCCTCTAAGGCTTTGTGGGTCATTTGGTATTGACTATAAACCGATTCGACAATTTGCCGTTGTTCTACCAGCTTTTTCCCGCCATATAAGTCCAGTAGGGTTCGCTGGACAGAGGATTCCATTAGTTGAGTAGTTTGTCCTTGGGCAGTGATTTCTACTAATTGTTCCCGTAATTGGGACAGCAGTTGACGATTAATTAAAACCCCATTGACCCTAGAGCGCGATCGCAGTGATTCCCCAGATAGCGTTAATTCCCGACTACAGACCAAAACATTGTCTTCTAAAGCTTCAATTTCTTGGGATGCTAACCATTGCTGAATAACAGGATTTACGGTAAAGGTGGCTTCTATCGAGGCCTGCTGGCTACCTTGACGAATCACTCGACCATGAATTTTGCCGCCCAAAACGATATCGATAGCATCGAGAATAATGGACTTCCCCGCTCCTGTTTCCCCGGTTAAAACGTTTAAGCCATTGCCAAAGGTTAATTCCAAGCGATCAATTAACGCAAAGTTGTGAATCCGCAGGAAAGATAGCATAGGAGTCAGCCAAAGAATGATCTGCCTATTCAGGATACCAAAACATTCCTTTAATCCCCTCTGGATCGAGGACAAAGCCTAAACGCCGATAAAAATCAACCACATGGGGATCGGCAAAGAGGGTGATATTGCTAATGTCTTCGCTGCGGAGTTTGCGGATTAAATATTTCATCAGGGCTTTCCCAAAACCTTGGGATTGAAAATTAGGGTGAACCACCACATCCCACACGGTCGCATTGAAGGCATGGTCAGACGTGGCCCGCGCAAACCCGATTAAGCGTCGTCGATTGCCCTTGACTTCCCACATGGAAACCACTAAAAAGCTACATTCAATGGCCTTCCTAACTTTACGAATGGGGCGACGGGCCCAACCGACCGAATCACATAATTCTTCCAGTTCGTAGAGGTCAATATCGCGATCGCTGCTAAAGAAAAATCGAGATTGACTGGGAGCCACATCGGTAAATTCCACCAAGTCGCCTTCAAATTGGGGAGCTAAAGACGCGGTAAGGGTATCGTGATTAAATAAACGTTTCCAAAAAACCATGATTAACTGCGATCGCCTTTAGTGGGTTTTGGTAAGGGTTTAGGACGGGGTGAACTGGCACGGGAGTCGGTTGATTGGGGCCGATTTTCACCTGAGCGGGGACGACCACTACCTTTACGCAAGGGGCGGCCTTTGTTGGTGCGTTTAATGGGCTTTTTACTCTGGGCTAAGCCTAAATCTGTGGCGGATTGTAAAATTAAATCCGTTCCGACCAATTGGGCATGAAGTTCCCAAAAATGGGTAATGGGTTTTTCTGGCAGTACCCCTTTCAGTTTGATTTTAAAAAATTTGGGTCTTTCCCCTTCGGCTTTAGGAGATTGACGAATTTTAACCACAATATTTTCCTGATCCGTTGCTGCAAAGACTACCTCACCACGAATCGAAAAATAGCCATTTTGTTGTTCCTCTGGCAAAGCGGTTGACTCTGAACTCGTTTCCTGAGTTTTCAAGGTTTCCGGTTCCCAAATGCCCACGATTTGTAGATGGAGATGATCACTTTCTTCTTCTTGGCGAGTGCGGGGATAGACGACCCACAAATGGGGTTTAGTCAAATCAACATGATTTTTGATTAAACTCATCATGCGACCGAGTAAGACCGCTTCGATTTCCTTGCCACTGTCAGTTGTTAAAAAACCTTGAGTCAGATGTCCTTCCGTCGGTTGGTATTGACCATAAACTAAGCCAATAGCCCGATATTGACGCGGATGATTAGGGGGAGGAATCGGCTGTTGTCGCTCAATCACGACTTCCGATTCCAAAATTTCTGGGGCCACTACCGTTTGACTGGAAAGGGTTTTACCAATCGCAGCACGGGTTTCAAAAGGTTGGTTAACGGGAGGGTTCATATTCAACGATTAGGGACGGAGACACAGACAAGTTGGAGGCAGGCTAAAATATCCTACAGAGGCAAGTCATTTCATCATAAATTAAAAAAGATTGATCTTGTTTACAAAGAGATGATCTGCCGCTCGGATAGCCTTATGATGATTTTTGCTCGGAATACTCCTTATTAAAGAGCAAGTGTATCGCTTTTTTGTTGCAGGGGTTCAAGATTTATTTTATTTGTTCAAATTATGAAAGCTTCTTCTTCTAAACGCAATCGTTGGGTCTATGTGGGTTTGGTTTTAATGATTGGAGCCTTATTGCTGTTTTCGATCGCGCCTTTGGTCAATAGCATTTTGCAGCAATCTCGCATCCAGAATACTAGTATCAATTCCCTAGATGCGACTCAGCAACGGTTAGAAACAGCGGCTTTGGGGTATCAGTTGGTCTTGGAACGGGAGCCGGATAATACTAACGCGCTGCAAGGCTTATTGGAAACTCGACTTCAGCAAGGCAATTTAAATGACGCGATCGCGCCCCTAGAACGATTAGCTCAATTGAAACCCGAAATTGAATACACGATCCTTCTGGCCCAAACGAAACAGCAGGTCAAAGATTATGAAGGTGCGGCCAATATTTATCGGACGTTATTGGCGAGCAATCCGTTAGAAATTCGAGCATTAAAGGGCTTGGCAGATTTACTAATCGTTGAAAATCGCGGTAGTGAAGCCATTCAAACCGTACAAAATGCCATTACTCAGGCGATTAAAATTAAGGGGACTGATCCTAATCCCATCAATGCCGCTAATGTAACTTCGGTGCAATTATTGTTAGGGGAAATTTACCTAGAGCAAAAACGCTTTGATGACGCGATCGCGGTTTATAACAATACTGCCCAGATGAATCCTGATGATTTTCGCCCCATTTTGGCTAAAGCGATGATTTTAAATCAACAAGGTCAAACCGAAGCCGCTAAACCTTTATTTCAGCAAGCGTTAATGATGGCTCCGACGGAGTACAAGGAAACCATTAAAACAATGTCTCTTAGTACCCTCAATGCTCCTGCTAATCCGTCTCCTGTTAAGTAGCGCAACCCATAAAATGTCAACAGTTCTCAAGTATCAACTGAATTAAACGGCGATCGCGAGTAATTCATTAAGTTGATTAATACGATGATCCACGGTTAAATCGGTTGGCAATGAACCAAAACCGTATTCTGCAAAAATGGTTTCTGCGCCGACAGCTTTGCCCATGCGAATTCCGACTTCGGCATCTTCGACGTGCAATAAATTTTCATAGGAATAATCGGTGAGTAATTCCTGTAAGTAATTGGGGTCGGGTTTTCGATACTGAGAATCGTCGGCGGCTTGCATTTTCTCGATTGCGTCCCATAATCCCACGCCTTTTAAGGCCGCAGTTTGGGTTCGGCGATCGCCAGAGGTACAAGCTAAAATTCGATAACCGCGTTGCGTCAATTCATCCAAAACGATATCTGCATCGGGCATGGGGGATGCTAATTGGGGTAAATGCTCTAAATAAAAGGGTTGTACATATTTTTGGAAAGTTTCTAGGGCTTTCTCTTTAGGACATCCCAATTTTTCGAGCATGATGGTGGCTTTTAATCCGACTAAACCGATAACTGTTGCGCGATCGGGTCGAGGCAATCCAATTTGTTCGAGGCCATAGGCAAAAGCTTGATAGTTGGCTTCCTCGGAATCTATTAAAACGCCATCCAGGTCAAAAACAATGACTTTATCGATTTTCATGCCCCACTCCCCCACAGGTTTAGTTTTTGTCACATTAGAATAGGGCATTGAGTTCTGTTTATCAAGTACAGAAAAGAATTAAGTTGATAATGGTTGATTTAGCTCCGATTTTTAATCGTTTACGGAAGCGGTTTGATGTAGAGAGAGGCTTGAAGCGATTGAGGATGAACCTCCTCCTCTCACTGATTTTCAAGGCTTTTGTCCTGTACTTAAGGCCGAGTTGCATCTAAAGAATTAGCAAATGCGGCCAAAGTAGTTTATTTGTTAAACTCCTGCATGACCAAGAGCTAAACCTGTAATTAACATGCCAATGACGAGAAAGGGTTGAGCACTGGCTTGATATTTAACATCATTTTCCAAGGGATTTCGTAGAAAATACATATCTTGGAACGTAATTTGCGGAATGATCAGCAATAAAACGATCGCGGCATAGAGATTCTCTTTAATAAAGATCAAATACCCTGCAATCCCTGCTTGAAAAACATCGATCATAATCACGCAAATCCAAGCGGCAGCTGTAATCCCAAACATCACAGGTAAGGATTTTAAACCTAACTGGCGATCGCCTTCCACACTCTTGAAATCATTAACAACCGCGATTCCTAAACCAGCCAAACTGTAGATTAAGGTAAGAACCACAATTGTCCAGTTCAATTCGCCAAAGAGCGCATGACCCGCCCACCAAGGCAACGCAATATAACTTGCACCTAATGCATAGTTCCCTAACCAGCCATTTTGTTTGAGTTTTAACGGAGGAGCAGAATAGATATAGGCAATGAAAGCTCCGCCTAACGTTAAATAGGTCATGATCGGGGTTTCGTGACCAGCCCAGAGATCCAACACATAGGCAATCCCCACACCACCGAGCAATAAAACAAAGATTTGGGTAATCACTTGCGGAACCGAAATCGCACCCGACGGAATGGGACGATAGGGTTCATTGATGGCATCAATTTCTTTATCGTAGAAATCGTTGAGGGTTTGGGTATAACCTGTCATCAATGGCCCAGACAACAGCATACAGGTCAACACTTTTAAGATATTTTCCAATGTCCAGGTATATTCCCCTGATGAAGCGGCTCCACACACGACACCCCAGATTAAAGGAATCCAGGTAATCGGCTTCATGAGTTGTAGGCGGATCTTCCAGATCGAAGTTTCGCCAGGGGCAGCCCCTTTCATTCCTAATAGTTGACGAGTTTTCGCAGTGCGATCGTCTGGGGTTTCTGGCGTTGGTGTTGTTGAGTCAGACGGGGATAAGTTAGACATAGCTAAAACATTTAAGCAAACCGTTACGTTATTTTACTTTACAATTCAATGCCTCTTAGCACTCAGCAAAATCGCCTGAATAAGCAACGCTTGATAGAAATTAAATTATATTAGCGATCGCTTGGGAAATGAAGGGTAAGATCCGCGTATTTTTAGCATTTTCTCGACCTTCAATAAAAACGGTTAATAAATAGGGTTGCTTGTTGGGAATTTCGATATAAGCAGAATCATGGCGTACTTGGCTTGTCCAACCTGCTTTTGACCAGAGTTGAGCATTTTTCGGTAAGCTTTCCCCTAAAAAGCCTGTTACTTGGTTTTCTTCGCCTGCTTCGGGTGTTTGTACGCTTAAATTGCGCTGTAACAGTTTCATCATGTCCTGCGATCGCGTAGAAGAAACAGCAACTCCCCCAATGATGCTATGTAATAAACGCGCTACAGCATCGGTGGTTAACATATTGCGATTGTCTAACATTTCCCCGACAAAAGCCCGTTCCCGACCGTAAGGGCCATCTCCCCAAGTCTTTTGATTCACATTAATGCCGTTTAACTCTTCCCAGCCCAGGGATTGAAAATAGCGGTTGACTAAATTGCGTTGATGTTTCCATGTTTCAAAGGGGGCAGGGGGCAATTCTGGGCCGCTGGTGGTTCCCGTTAAGACATCCACAATTAAACTGGTGGCATCGTTACTGGAATCTACGATCATGTCTCGCATCGCCCGTTCTAATTCCGCCGAACTAGGGATCATGTTGCCTTCTAGCCATTCCGCGATCGCGACCAAATAGAACAACTTCACAATACTCGCAGGATAAATCCGTTCAATCCCCCGATAACTAAAACCCCGAACGGGATGTTGCCAAAATTCCTCTGCTGAGAGCGCGCCGCCCGTATTAACGATCACAGGAGCATCATAGACAATCCATGTCATGGCCACTTGATCCCGTTTTAAACTGGGGAATTCCTGAAAGGTTACTTCGAGAATTGTTTGGGCAGTTTGATTTAAGGATTGATCAGGACGAAAAAAAGGCATAGTGCTTAGTTATAGAGAAGGAATGTGATACCGAATTTAATAGAAAATATTGCATTTGGTTAATCCCCCCGCCTACGGCTTCCCCCCTTATCAAGGAGGGCTAGGGGGGATCGTATCGAGAATAAATTTAAGCAATCATCACCGCGATCGCCTACCCTTCATTATTGTTGAAATTCACCCCATCTTCATCAAAAAAAAGAACAAATACTTAGTTGATAAGTGATCTGTTCTTTAGCATTTAATTGTATCGAAATTTAAGAATGACGATTAGACCAAGCTAGCCGAATTACTTAAAGATTCCGTGGGAACATTAACACGGCGTAAGTTTGCACCTAATTTCCGTAATTTACCTTCAATATCGTCATAACCACGATCTAGGTGTTTTAAGCCTTGAATAATGGTTTTACCTTCCGCCGCTAACCCTGCCAGAACTAACGCCGCAGAAGCCCGTAAATCCGTAGACATCACAGGCGCACCCGATAGGAACGGAACCCCTTGAATGACAGCAACATTGCCTTTAACGCGGATATTGGCTCCCATGCGTTGTAATTCGGCGACGTGCTGCAAGCGGTTTTCAAAAACGGTTTCTGTCACCATGCTATTGCCTTGGCTGACGGCTAATAAGGCCATAAACTGGGCTTGCATATCGGTGGGGAAACCTGGGTAAGGTAGGGTTTCAATATCCGTACCCCGTAACGGTGCAGGAATAATACGAATCCGCTCCTTATCTTCGATGACCACTTTGGGCCCGATTTCTTGCAGTTTCGCGATCGCCGACGCTAAATGATCGGGAATCACAGGGAAAAGACTAATTTCCGATTGAGTAATCGCCCCAGCAACGAGGAAAGTTCCTGCTTCAATGCGATCGGGCAGAATCGGATAATCCGTTGAATGTAAGCGTTCTACCCCATTAATAACAATAGTATTGGTTCCTGCACCGATGATTTTAGCCCCCATCGAATTACAGAAATTAGCTAAATCAATAATTTCAGGCTCTTGGGCCGCATTTTCAATAATAGTTTCCCCTTCTGCTAGGGTCGCCGCCATCATAATGGTTTCGGTCGCCCCCACACTGGGATAGTCTAAATAAATTTTCGCGCCTTTTAAACGATTGCTCTTACCTTTAACGCTAGCTTGAACGACACCGTGTTCAATGATGACATCCGCGCCCATTGCTTGCAGACCCCGAACATGGAGATCCACAGGCCGCGCCCCAATTGCACAACCGCCTGGCAAGGGAACCCGTGTTGTCCCTAAACGCGCTAAGAGGGGCCCAATCACGAAAAAGCTGGCTCGGAGTTGGGAAACTAGTTCATAAGGAGCTTGAGATTGGCCGATATTACGGGCATCAATATCTAAAACATCCCCATTGAGTTCCAATTTAACCCCAATCGCAGACAAGATTTGGCTCATGCGGGTAATATCTGCCAGATTGGGCAAATTCCGTAGCCGACAATCATCTGAACACAGCAGTGTTCCTGCCATGATGGCCAGTGCGGAATTTTTTGCGCCACTAATTCTGACCTCTCCCTTTAAAGGAGAACCGCCATAAATTTCAATAACAGGTTGAATATCGCTACTCGATGCAGGGGCATCTGAATTGGCTTGATGATTAATGCTTATGGCTTTATCCTCCGATTATTATATAGGTTTATCATAAGTAAAGATTTTGCCTCTAGATTTTACTAGAAAAGAGTAAAATGTCTAGTTCTTTTTCTAACTTTCTTTGGTTTAATCCTTAAGAGGCTAATAACAGCAAGATTTGAATAGTAAATCATTGACTAAGTAGCCCGTTATAGGTCATGATGGTTAATTGGGGATTAAACCCTATGAAGCGGTACTGGCGGAATTGGTAGACGCGCTAGATTCAGGTTCTAGTGTCCGCAAGGACTTCCGGGTTCGAGTCCCGGGTTCCGCATCTGGTTAAAGCTGGATGCTTATTAAATTTCAGTTACAGCCCATTATTTTGAGTTTGTGGCCAACTTCGGCATGATTACCAGTTCGCAAAATCCTCTGGTTAAACAAATTCGTAAACTCCATCGCAGTAAAGGACGACGGGAGCAGAATTTATTGTTGCTAGAGGGAACACACTTATTGGAGACGGCTTGGGCAGTGGATTGTTCCTTCCAGACGGTTTGTTATACCCCCCAATGGCAGGAGAAATATTCCCAACTATTAGAGCGAGTTATTCCGCGATCGCAGCGCATAGAATGTGTCAGTTCGGAAGTATTGCAACAACTCGCCACAACGGTTAATCCTGATGGCGTAATTGCGACGATTGATAGAGATATTAAAGTATTACCGAAGTCAAACAACCTAGAATTGGGCTTAATTTTAGAGCGTATTCAAGATCCAGGCAATTTAGGGACAATTATTCGGTCTGCCGTTGCGACCCAAGTGGATCAGCTTTGGTTAAGTGAAGATAGTGTAGAACTGGATAATCCCAAGGTACTACGGTCTTCAGCAGGAGCCTGGTTTAACCTCTCCAAGCAATCTCACCCCGATTTAAACCAATTAATTAAAAACTATCAGACCCAAGGAGTGCAAGTTATCGCCACTCGATTAGATGCGACCAAAACCTTTTGGGAGATTGATTTTACCCAACCGAGCTTGATTTTATTGGGAAATGAAGGAGCAGGATTAAGTCCAGAATTGAGTTCTTTAGCGGATGAGTCGGTGACTATTCCCCTCGCGCCTGGGGTGGAATCTCTCAATGTGGCGATCGCGGCGGCATTGCTGTTATACGAAGTCCAACGGCAAAAGCAGACTCGGACACGGTAAGCTAAAAATCAACAATTATTAATTATCGCATCATGCCTGATTTAGAGAGAAATTTAGGAGAATCAAAGCGTTTTCGATTAGCCAATATTCAACATTTTGAAGGTTTATTACTCCTTGTTTTTTTCGTTTTAGGATTGTTAGGCATTCTTAACCATGCCATGTGGCGCGATGAATTAAATGGTTGGTTAATTGCGAGAGACAGCCTATCTTTAATTGATTTTTGGAATAATATTCGCTACGAAGGTCACCCGATCCTGTGGTATGCCTGTGTTTATCTTTTAAATCAGATCACGGCTAACGCGATCGCGATGCAATTATTTCATTTATTTTTAGCAACCGCAGCGATTAGTTTATTTATTTATTTTTCTCCCTTCACTCGCTTACAAAAGCTTTTATTTACATTAGGTTATTTACCCATTTATGAATATTTATTGATTAGCCGAAACTACGCTATTGGGATTCTCTGCCTTTTTGCCTTTTGCAGTTTATTCCAGACTCGTAAAAGAAGTTATTTAGGATTAGCTTTAATTTTAGCCCTATTAGCGAATACTAACGCCTATTGTTTATTAATCACCATTGCTTTATTGCTAAGTTTAAGTATTGAATATTTTAGTAAAAAATCGCTTAATCTTCCTTTAAAAGCCTCTAGTCAAGATGCCTTCATCAGTCTCGCTATTGTTCTGGTAGGAATTACTTTATCCGTGCTCCTATTAATGCCGCCTGGGGATAGTACCCTACAGGGAGGAGCCGATCAATGGTTTTTTCAATGGAATTTTCACCGATTTAATCAAGCCCTAACGCGAATTTGGAATAGTTATATTTTAGTTTTAGTCCCAGGCGATTCAAAACCCTTAGATGTGTTTCTCTTTGCGGTTATTTCGTTGGGAATTTTAGCCTTTACCATTACAGCATTTTCAGAGTATCCCATCGTTTTGTGTTTCTATTTGCTGGGATCAGGCGCGATTGTTTTATTTACTTATTTAAAATTTTTGGGTTCAGCCAGACATTACGGACATTTATATATCATTTTAATCACATCGTTTTGGTTAAAAAGTTATTACTCGCCTTTACCATTAATTCCTGATTTTATCAAAAAATATTTGTCCTATCCTAAAATAACAATTCAGTTACACCGTTGGAAAAATTGGGTAAAGCGTTATCAAATAACCTTTTTAATGATTTTACTTTATGCCCAACTCGCCGCAGGCATTGTCTCCTATAGTCGAGATATTTTTCTACCTTATTCGGCTAGCCGAGAAGCCGCTAACTATATTAAATCAATCAATTTTAGGGGATATATTTTAGTAGGCAGTGAGGATTTCGCTATTTCTCCCATTAGTGGTTATCTACAAACTCGAATTTATTATCCTGAAAGTAAAAAATTAGGAAGTTTTGTACTCTTTAATCAGCAACGTCAAGTCGTTAATGATTCAGAAATATTAGCCCAAGTTTATGATTTAATTCTTCAATCACAAAAACCTGTGCTTTTAATTCTGAACCATAAACTAAACGCATCTCAACCCAATTTAATCATTAAGCCAATTAAAGAGTTTACTAACAGTTTTATTGGCAATGAAGTTTATTATTTATATGAAGTTAATCCAGTAAGTGATCGCTAAATATTTGACGCTTATACTGGATCAGGAAGAGCTTCCCGATAAATGTAGAACATATTATGGTTAGTCGAGAGATATCCCCTTTGATCGGTAAAATAAAGGGGATTACCGACATGCTCATACACCTGATCTATGATCAATGTTTCTTGCTTTCTGAATACATTGACAAACTTGTTAAGGATAGTAGCGTTATTTCGTGCAGAAGGAGTAGAGGTTTTATTAGGATCAATGTCACTCTTCGGTATTCGTTGACCAAACATTTCTGGCCCTAAAATTTGGCTTGTTCCTGGGGGAACGTTTACAACGAAATCTTCACTATTAGAAATTCGATAGGCTGTTAAGGATTTAAAAGAATCCGCAAATTTAGAATCTCCAACTCTAGGACTCGCGAAGGTATACAAAATGGGTTCCTGAAAAGTCGGATGAGATGGGACAAATTGTTTAGAAATATGGAGAGTGCATAAAGTTGCTAAGGCGGCTCCTAAACTGTGCCCTGTCACAAAAACTTGAGAATTTATAGGAACGGTTTCTAGAGTTTTAATTACTGTGTTAGCAAGCGTTTCACCGTCGTCACCCTCGGTATAAATTTTCTGGAATCCTCGGCTTACTCGACCTAAATTTGGATTTCTTAAAAAAAATGGTTCTTGTCGGAATTTTAAATTATCGAGCCATTCATCTTTGGTTAAGGTTCCTCGAAAAACAATAAAAATGCCTGGAAGACCATTTTCTAATTGACGTTGGGCAATAAATCCAAAGGGGACGGAATCACTATCATTATTGTCATCATCATTGAAATAAAAAGTTGATAGTAGTTGATAGCTTACTGCTCCCTGAACGCTAGGATTATCTAAGTTGTTATCACGGGTAGTAGATCCTGTTAAAATTCTTGGTGATGTTTGCGTTGTTTGTGGTGGCCAAGTTTGGTTAGGATTTTGTTTAAAAAAATTAAATTGTTCGTAAGCTCTTTGAACTAAGTTGGCTAGTTCCATTGCTCGTTTTGCATCAAAGCCAATATTTGTAGGAACATTTAGTTTTACCATCGGTTTCTCTTTGAAAAGTAATATTTTCAAAAAAGTATAAATTTAAAAACTTGCTGGATCAAGCTCAATTAGAAAATATCAATAAATGTTTACTTTTTAAGGTCTAAATGTTAAATTCAGTAACGTTATTTGATGACTTTATTAACAAAAAAGTAAATAAGCTAACTACTTTTTAAATGAGTTTTTTAAGACGCGATCGCTGACGAGTTGCGCTTAATGAATAAGTGTTAGTCAAGGCTAAAGGCTTTCGGACAAGCTGAGCAATGATGTTATAAATTATTACAAATCATTACAAAATACAGCTTTTGAATTTTATAGCGATGTTTTTCTTGTATTTGTCAAGTTAAAGATTGATCAAGTCTCTTGACAACACCGAGAAAACTTGTCAAAAACAATACATATATCCCTATGATGATCGTACAGGGTAGATAAGTTGTGCGATTCTGATTGCCTAATCCCAACCCCAGACTTAAGACTAAAGTTGTTGTGACTTAAGCTGATCCTGTTATAAACTCACAGCATTGCCCACCATTTAATTGTTATGTCCATTCTTGTTATTGTCGAATCTCCTACGAAAGCCCGTACCATCCGTAATTATTTGCCCCAAGGCTATCGGGTGGAGGCTTCTATGGGCCATATTCGGGATTTACCCGCATCGGCCGAGGAAGTTCCCGCCAATTATAAGGATAAGCAATGGGCAAATTTGGGCGTAAATGTGGAGCAAGATTTTGAGCCGCTCTATGTAATCCCAAAAAGCAAAAAGAAGGTGGTCAAAGAATTACAAGCAGCCGTCAAAGAAGCCGAAGAAGTCATCCTGGCAACGGACGAAGACCGCGAAGGGGAAAGTATTAGCTGGCATTTAACGCAGTTACTGAATCCCAAAGTGCCTGTTAAGCGCATGGTCTTTCATGAAATTACCCAGGAAGCCATCCGCAAGGCGTTGAATAATTGCCGTAATATTAATGAAAATTTAGTTCATGCCCAAGAAACTCGCCGCATTTTAGACCGTTTGGTAGGCTATACTCTGTCGCCCTTGCTCTGGAAAAAGATTGCCTGGGGCTTATCAGCAGGACGGGTGCAATCGGTGGCGGTTCGTTTATTGGTTCAGCGGGAACGGGAACGTCGGGCCTTTAGGGAAGCGAGTTATTGGGATCTCAAGGCGTTATTGGAACAGGAAAAAACACCCTTTGAATCGAAGTTAATGACCCTCGGTGGCAAACGGATCGCGAACGGGGGAGACTTTGACCCGAAAACGGGAACGATTAGTAAAAATAAGGATGTGGTTCTTCTCAATGAGGCTGACGCGATCGCGCTCAAGGAACGGTTAACGGGTAAGCCTTGGCAAGTTACCAACACAGAAGAAAAACCTACCACTCGGAAACCTTCTCCACCGTTTACCACTTCGACCCTACAGCAGGAATCGAACCGTAAGTTAGGCATTTCGGCACGGGATACGATGCGGATTGCCCAAAAGCTTTATGAAGAAGGCTATATCACCTATATGCGGACAGATTCGGTACATCTTTCTGAACAGGCGATCGCCGCGGCCCGCAATTGCGTTGAGCAGATGTATGGCAAAGAATATTTGAGCCAGAAAGTCCGCCAATTTACCACCAAGAGCAAAGGTGCTCAGGAAGCCCATGAAGCCATTCGTCCTGCGGGCGGGGAGTTTCGCATTCCCAATCAAACGGGGTTATCGGGTCAGGAATTAGCCCTCTATGACCTCATTTGGAAACGAACGGTTGCTTGCCAGATGGCTGAAGCCAGAGTTACCCAAATTGCCGTAACGGTGAAAGTGGAAGATGCCGAATTTCGCTCGGCAGGAAAACGCATTGATTTCCCAGGCTTTTTCCGTGCCTATGTGGAAGGTTCCGATGATCCTGAAGCCGCGATCGATAACCAGGAAGTCATTTTACCTGCTCTCAAGATCGGCGATCGCCCCACTTGCAAGCAACTCGATGTTTTAGACCACGAAACCCAACCGCCTGCCCGTTATACAGAAGCCTCTTTGGTAAAAACCCTAGAAAGTGAAGGAGTCGGCCGTCCGAGTACCTACGCCAGCATTATCGGAACCATCATGGATCGGGGTTATGCCCAAATGCGAGCCAAGGCCCTCGTTCCCACTTTTACTGCTTTTGCGGTGGTGAGTTTATTAGAAGAACATTTTCCCGACTTAGTGGATACGGGCTTTACTTCCCGCATGGAGCAAACCTTAGACGAAATTGCCACAGGGGAAAGTCAGTGGTTGCCCTACTTGCGTGATTTCTTTTTAGGGGAAGCAGGATTAGAAAATCAAGTCAAAGTTCGAGAAAATCAGATCGATCCCAGTGTGGCCAAGGCTATTATTTTAGAAAATTTAGCGGCTAAGGTGAAAATTGGGAAATTCGGCCCTTATATTGAAATTCCCCAGGGTGATGAAGTGATCACCGCTTCCATTCCTGCGGATCTCACGCCTTGCGATCTCAACCCTGAACAGGTTTCTACCCTCCTACGGCAAAAAACCGAAGGCCCTGATAAGTTGGGTATTCATCCTGAAACAGGAGAACCCATTTTTGTTTTAGTGGGAACCTATGGGCCTTATGTCCAATTAGGAGAAATTAGCGATACCAATAAAAAACCGAAACGCTCCTCCCTTCCTAAAGGTATGAAGCCCGAAGACCTCACCCTCGATATTGCGGTTGGGTTACTAGCTTTACCCCGAACCCTGGGAACTCATCCAGAAACAGGCGCGAAAATCCAAACCAATTTAGGCCGCTTCGGCCCCTATGTGGTGCATGATCAAGGCAAGGATGGTAAGGACTACCGATCGCTGAAAGGGGATGACAACGTATTAACGATCACCCTAGAGCGCGCCTTAGAACTCTTGGCCGAACCCAAACGGGGTAGAGGAGCCAGTAAAAGTAAAGCTCCCCTACGGGAATTGGGAGTTCATCCCGACGATCAAGAACCTGTCAATATTTTTGAAGGCCCCTATGGACTTTATGTGAAACACGGCAAAGTTAATGCAGGCATTCCCAAAGAGGAAACCGTAGAAAACATGACCTTAGAAAAGGCGATCGCGTTGTTGTCAGAAAAAGAAGGAACCAAGAAAACCACTCGGAAAAAGTCTGCTACGGCTGCTAGCAAAGAGGAAACGAAAACTAAGACAGCGAAAAAAACAACCGCTAAGAAAACCACAACCCGAAAAACAACCGCCAAAACCAGCAAAACCAATAGTAAAACTTAACCCTGTGATAAATTTTTCCAATTTCTTACAGGAGTTCCAAAAATCGTTAGAATTTGTACTACTCAACTGCTGATTCGAGCGATAGACTAGAGACTATGCTAAGAATTTGCTCAGTCCTCATTAGGCCAATTCAATGTCTAAATTAAATTTGTCCCATCGCACGCCCCCCAATCCCCGCCCGCGCCCTCAAAAAAATTATTACCAACCGAGTGATAGTGCCCTGGGTTTAGTTTCGACACAAAGTTTTCC
>CAYZWO010000096.1:0-17039 GCA_964482215.1 uncultured bacterium | reverse complement strand
CCCAATTGATGCATAAAATGTAATTTATTGTTAATCCTATGAGAAATGCAATGGCAGCAGAGATAAGATAATGAATATCGAGAATCTCAGTAATTGCTAAAAGCGATAAAAAGTCGAATATAAATGCAATACTTCCGGCAAATAAGTAACGAATAAAATGAATATATAAGCTATCTGAGTTATGTTTAAATAGAATTTCTATTGCAGCAAAATACTTATTCATTATGTTCCCAGAGTTTTTTCGCCATATAAACAATAATTAAGAGCAATAAAGTAGCGGCCGCAAAACCTAACCGAGATCCTTCTATGAAATATTTATGAAGCCACCAGAAATCATAACTGTTCACTAACGGATCTTGCTGCAATGATTGGATATGTGATTTGATAGTGTCTTCATTATGACTACTTGTATTTGAATAATCTTTTAAATGAGCTGCTATCTGGTAGATGAATTTAAATTGATAAACAATGGGAGATAACGCTTTCATTTGGCGAT
Organism: uncultured bacterium; assembly: GCA_964482215.1. Taxonomy (GTDB): domain Bacteria; phylum Cyanobacteriota; class Cyanobacteriia; order Cyanobacteriales; family Microcystaceae; genus Snowella. The sequence continues at coordinate 16,543 of CAYZWO010000096.1, read as the reverse complement.
TATTATGAAACACAGCCACCATCAGAATATTACTATTTTAAAAGGAAAGGACATTTAAGCGACACAGTAGATCAAGTCTGTTTAAAAATTGAAAATTCTGCATTAGATCTTAAAATTTCTTTGAAAAAATTATCAAATTATATCCATCAAGAATATTTAGAAATAGATTTACAAGAAATGAGTAAGCAAGCATGGAATAATTATGTTATTTCTCGGCAAAATACAGAAAAAACTTTCGACTCTAAATAAAAACTAGAAAACTAATTTATTGAACAATCAAATTTGGCGATCACGATGGTATGAAAAACAGTGATTATTATACTAGGCAGTGAAATAATTGCTACAGTAAGAAAAAGAATAATTTTAGTTTGCTAATTTTGTAGGGAGCGTTACCTAACGTGCCTTTTGACTTTAGTTGAAATCACTTTGATCGCGATCGCTTATCTTGTAATTACCTAAATCTAGAGGGACTCACTAGGACGTACAACACGAATCAGTTTGCCTTGCAGAGGCTCTTCAGTGATGATAGCTGCGTGGATTCGGTTAGCAAGAGCCTCCCAGTTACGATCATTTGTACAGACGATAATACCAGCATGATTGGGCTGTATGCGATGTAATCGAACGAAATCTTTACGATTTTGAGTAATGACGGCACGCTTGAGGCTAGTTGCAAAAGCTAACACATCTGCATCAGAAATTCCCTGATTTGCTTTACCTGCCTCTTGAACAGTTAAAACATTATGTTCTAAAGCTCGCAGAAATTTTACAACAGGATATGGATATTGCTCATCAGCATAGAGACACGCCATCTACTCAAAATCCTCGTCCATTACCTGATCATTTTCCCGAATTTCTGTTTCAATTTCTTCAGAAAAAGCTTCAGCGTAAGCCCACGCATTTGCCAAATCCGTTGCCGAAAGAGAAGGATAACTTGTGAGTAAATCGGCTTCACTATATCCAAGACGACGAGCTTCTACCAGTCCCCAAATAGTAATGCGTTTTCCAGCAATACAAGCACTTCCACCACAAACACCAGGCGTTTTTTCAACACCTCGCCCTAAAGTGGTTTTGCCGTGAGATAGAAGTTGAATAACTTGAGCTTTTTCTTCATCAGAGAGTGCAAGCAATTGAGGTTCTAGTTCTTTCAACATCATAAAAAACTAAAGAAAAAGATTATTTTCCATGTTACCAAATCACCCTTAATACTTTTTTCCACTTACAATCTAACCCATTGCTCAAATTTGAAGGAAGCAACGAGATTTTACTTGAAAAATTTCCCTTGTAGACTACTTAAACTTTTAGTTTTGTAAGCACAATAAAGCTCTCTTTTAAAGCTTAGCCTTAATATTAGCTCTATCAGCTTGGGTATCTAAACCATGAGATTTAATTTCACCTGCCTACTGAGCGATCGCTAACTTGTGGCTAATAGTTCTTTCAATTTCGCTAACACTGCTTCGGCATGGCCTTTGACTTTCACACTCGGCCAACTGTAAGCCAGTTTTCCTGATGGATCAATGAGGAAGGTTGAGCGGATAATGCCCATATATTCCTTGCCCATAAATTTTTTCAAACCCCATACCCCATAGGCTTCAGCGACTTGATGGTCGGGATCGCTGAGTAACTGAATCAATAAATTGTGTTTTTCAATAAATTTACAGTGAGATTTTGTTGAATCGGGGCTGACTCCCAATATTTTTACGCCAAGGGAATCCCAAGTTGCTTGTAGTTGACTAAAATCTATCGCCTCTGTTGTGCAACCTGGGGTGTTGTCTTTCGGGTAAAAATACAGAATTAGCCAACTCCCTTGGAAATCCGATAAATTAACAGGCTGGTCATTTTGATTGATTGCTGAAAAAGAGGGGGCAAGTTGGCCAAGGCTGGGGAGTTGAGTCATCGTTTAGGAATGGAGCGGAATTAAAATCAAAGGAAGTAAGGCTAAACCGAGTAACGCCCAATTAAAGGGTCGATTGGCAAGATGATTAACTTCCGAGGGTTCGATTAAATAATTAATCCGAGTGATTAAACGGTTTTCTTGATGGTGTAACGCCGCCGCGATCGCTTCAAAATGGGGAAGAACAGGAGTCTGTTGGGCCGTTTGAGCCACCATCATTAAGGCTTCAGCCAGTAAGAGGGGATCGATATTTTCAGCCGCTTTTTGATCCGCCCGCAGTTCTCGAATAAAGAGGAGTTCTTGCCACAGTTCTTCCGTATAGGGGAGCCAAAAGGTGATTTGTCGTAACCAACCCAAACAGAAAAACCAAAAGGTATCTCGATAATAGGAATGGGCGTTTTCGTGAGCTAAAACCGCTTCTAAATGCTCCTCGTCTAACGTCTCTAATAAGCCTTGGCTAATGACTAATTCAGGATTCCAAAGACCGATCTGGGCACTGTAGGGAAAGGGGGTTTCTACGATGCGAGTCGGCTGATTTTGTGTCCAAGTTTGAGAAAAATGCCGTAGTTCTTGCAGGGATTGAATAGCTTGCCAGAGGCGATAGGCTCCTAGTCCTGTACTCCAAACCAAGAACGCGATCGCGACTCCGTAACTTAACCAACTGGCTCTTAAGCCAAACATCATGCCATCGTATCCCATCGAAATAACCGCGATCGCCGCCATCAGCAGGAATAACGGAGGAAAGGCAAAACAAAACAGGGATGTGCGCCAAGAAAATTGGGATCGATCCAGAAAGTTTGCTGTCATGATCCGAAACTGGCAGGCAACCACCAACGCAACGATTAAGATCAGTAAATGCATACTTACGATTTCTCTCCCCGTTGAGAACGAATGGCTTTTAAGCGGGCGGCGATCGCGTCGAGTTGTTCAATGCTGGCCGTATCTAAACTATCGGCAAAAGAAGCGACCACATCGGGATTACTAATGGATAAAAATTGCTGTAATTGTTCGTAAGACTTAATTGCTTTAGCTTGTGCCCTAGAAACCGTTGCTTTCCATGAAAAAGCTTTACCATTCTTTTGGCAGATTAACCAACCTTTTTGGGTCAGGCGATTTAATACCGTTGTTACCGAAGAATAGGCAAGCTCGCGATCGGGATTTTCTAAAATGCGCTCATGAATATCCTTAACCGTTGCCACATCGAGATCCCAAACAATCTGTAGAATCTCACTTTCTAACGGGCCAAGGGACAGTTGATGGGGTCGATAATTAGGCAAAAAGGGCATAGGAAAGAATGATTAAGCAAATTTAACAATAAAAAATTAAACCTAACGTTATTATATCGGCTCAAATTGGATTCGCTTGATTTTTTTCTATGAAAAAAAGGTGAGTTAAAATAGCTCACCTCGAATAAATTCACGAATTGTTAACAGATTCTTTTTTCACAAGCATCTGTTTAATTGTTAAACCTAGCTCAATTGAATGACTTTGGGAGAATCAAATAAGTGAACGGTGTCTACAAAGCGAGCGGTTTTGGATTGGGTCGAGATAACTAAGCTTTGGGTTCTGGCTCCACCGTGGAAGAAACGAACGCCTTCCATTAAAGTTCCAGGGGTAATACCACAAGCCGCAAATAAAACGGTTTCGCCACTGGCTAATTCATGGGTGTCATAGACGCGATCAGGATCGGTGATGCCCATTTCTTTCAGACGGGCTAAGTTACCTTCACGGCTTTCCCCAATTAACCCTGTTTGAACAACCGCAGGATCATAGATTAATTGACCTTGGAAGTGACCGCCTAAGCAACGCATCGCAGCCGCAGAGATAACCCCTTCAGGAGCCGCACCGATACCCATCAGGGCATGAATGTTAGTTCCTGAGAAAGCACAAGAGATAGCGGCAGAAACGTCACCATCGCTGATCAGACGAACTCTGGCTCCTGCGTCACGAATTTCTTGAATGAGTTCTTTGTGGCGGGGACGATCCATGACCACAACCACCAATTCTTCAACGCTACGATTGAGGCAATCAGAAAGAATTTTTAAATTTTCGGTGGCTGATTTATTAATATCAACGTGACCTTTGGCTGCGGGGGGAGCCGCTAACTTTTTCATGTAAAAGTCGGGAGCCGCAAATAGACCACCTTTTTCGGAAATCGCTAAGACGGCCATTGATCCGTTTTGTCCGTAGGCAACTAAGTTAGTACCTTCGCAGGGGTCAACAGCGATATCAATTTCAACTAATTCGTCGGGGTTGCAGTAAGCTCCCGCATCTTCACGGGTACAAATGCCCACTTCTTCACCGATATAGAGCATGGGGGCTTCATCCCGTTCCCCTTCTCCGATGACGATGCGACCTCTCATGTGGATTCTGTTCATCCGTTCCCGCATGGCTTCTACGGCAACTTGGTCAGCGATGTTTTTTTCGCCTTTACCCATCCACTTGGAAGAAGCGATCGCCGCCTGTTCCACAACCTCGATAATTTCAAGACCTAGCGTACTTTCCACGAGTTAATCCTCCCAACTGCTAAATAGGTTTCCCTAGCCTGGATCTGTTTTTTGTTATCAGTCAAAGTCTATCAGAGTCGGGGATCACCGTAAAATAAAAAATCCCCGTATTAGGGGGACTTATCTCGTTAATAATCAAAAGAAATTAGGATTGGGGGGAAACTTTATCAATCACAGCAAGGGAACCATCGGGCTTAACTGTCCAAACATCGTAGCTCCCCACCACATCCCCATTAGCATCAATATCGACATTGCCGCTTGCGCCTTGATAGTTAACGGGTTTCCCTTCTCGAACTAAGGCCAAAGCCTGACAAGGATCGGTTACCTCTTCCCCTGGCCCTGCGGCCACTTCTCTAATTTTGCTGGCAATTCCTTCACCCGTATTGGCTTTGGCGGCTTCAGCGGCCAACATTAATAAAATAGCGGCATCGTAGGTATGGGGAACAAAAGCGGTCAACTCCTTACCCGATTTTTCTTTCCAGGTTTTGCTAAAGGCTTCGAGCGATTTGCCATTGGCTCCAGGAACCGTTCCTAACGCCCCCGCAATAATTGAATTGCCTTCTGCATCCTTACCGACTTTTTTGACGAAATCCTCAGAATAAACCCCGTCGGTTAGCAGTACGGTAACGTCTTTCGTTAAACCTTGTTTGTAAGCTGCTTGCAGTAAAACACTACCTGTATCAGCATAAAGAACCGCTGCAACCGCATTGGGTTTATTGGCAAAGGCTTGGCCAGCTTCGGTATCGAGGGTTGCGGCTTTGGGATCGTAGCGAACAGGTTTATCTTTATTTACAATACTGCCTCCGCCTTTTGTCACAGCATCCGCAAAGACTTTTTCAAAGCCCACACCGTAATCATTGTTAATGACGACGGTGGAAACATTCTTAAGACCCTTTTTCGCTGCAAGTGCGGCTAATGCCTGAGCTTGGTAAGTATCAGGGGGAGCAGTACGGGCCCAGAAGCCTTGGAAGTCCCCTTTTTTCGCCTGTTCAGTAAAGACGGGGCTAGTGCTACCTGGTGAGATTAACATGACTTTATTTTTAACGGCGATGGGAACTGCCGCACTGGAAACGCTACTGGCAAAAGAGCCAATAACCCCTGCAACCCTATCCGCTTCGGCCAATTTAGTCATCGCAGAAGCTCCTGCGGTGGGATCGGTTTGGTCGTCCTCAATAACGAGGCTCACAGGTTTGCCATTGACACCACCACAAGCATTAATCGTATCAACCGCTAATTTGGCGGCAACAGGCATATTTTGACCAATGGAAGATAAATCCCCTGTCGCAGGCAGCAATGCCCCTAACTTCAGACCATCGGTAGCACCGCTTGAAGTTGCAGGTGAAGCCCCATCAGTGGGTTGCGTGGTTTGAGTATTATTACCGCCACCTGTACAAGCCGTTAAAAAGCTGGCACTTAAGCTGGTTAGCACTAAACTGAGGGCAATAGGTGATTTAATTCGACGATTTTTTTTTAACGAAGTGGGTCGCATAGACAAACTCCTCACTAGTGAAATTGTGATGAGCATCTTAGCAAATCTTCGGCAGTAAATACCGTAATCTTGCCACTAAAAACTTATTTTGAATCATAAAACGGAGAGAGAGGGATTCGAACCCTCGGTACGGCCTTACGAACCGTACAACAGCTTAGCAGGCTGCCGCTTTCAACCACTCAGCCATCTCTCCAAGCTAACGATTAATCATCATAGCAAATAAGTCCGTCTCTTTGTCAAAAAAATTTTATTTAGAGCAGTTAATCGTTAAGTATTGCTACAGGCTAGTCAGAGAACGGTAAGTTGACGATTAAGATAAAAAACTTAATATATCTCGTTTGAGGAAAATGCCATGTATTCTACTTTATTACTCGCTACGACTGTTCCTGCTACCTTAGAGTGGAGTCCCAAAGTGGCGGCTGTGATGATTGCTGCTAATATTTTGGCGATTGCGTTTGGGAAATTAACCATCAAACACCAAAATGCGGGCCCTGCCATGCCCTCTTCTAACCTCTTTGGGGGTTTCGGTTTACCTGCTGTTTTAGCAACCACTAGCTTTGGCCATATCTTAGGTGCAGGAGCCATTTTAGGATTGGCTAGTATCGGCGCACTGTAATTTTTATCGTTCAAAACCCAAGAAACCTACTACGGATACTCGGTTATCGTTGCTTGATCAACAACTGGGTATCTTTAATTTTGCTCAAATTTTCTCGCACTCAATTAACAATTTTTCAATCCCTGCGGCTAGGGTAATTAATTCCGACCAGGAGGAGCCACTGACTAAATCCTGAGCATGGGCGAGGCGATTGCGTAACTGTTCGGCAGATTTTAAAAAGCGTTCTCCTGAGCGTTTAGATTTTAAGCCCAGTTGACTGAGTAATTCGGGATGACAGAGGACTAAATCCCGCTTATCACAAAATTGTAAATAGTCGAGTAAGTCGGTGGCTTCATTGCGATCGCGGCTATCTTGAAATAATTTTTGGGCGGCTTCTAGGCGATCAGAGGTTAAAACAGTTTGCCAGCTATGGGGAGAATAATAAGCGCGAATCAGACGCAATAAATTCATTTCCAATAGTGTTACCAGACTAAATAGCAACATTCTGACGGGAGCTTTTTGTAAATCACCTTGGGTAACAATGCCACTGACGGAATTGCAATCTAAAACAAATAATCGGGTTTTATTTTGCAATAAAGGCAATAATTTAATTAATGGGGTAGAAACGGCAATTAAATCAACAGGTTGAAAGGCTTTTTCGTAATCCTTGCCTTTGTGTAAATCACCACTATTTAACGCTTCAATTAAAGTAATTTTTTCCACATAACCCGTAATAATTCCCTCGCTTTCAATGCCTACCACATCAAAATCCTGCTCTTGCATCCACTGTAAGATATCAACAGCTAATGTTTGAGCAGGAAAAGCTTTAAGAGATTCAGCAACATATTCAATGGTAATACTGTTTTCAAATAAACTACGAAGATCCTGCGATCGCGATTTTAACTGTTTCATTTCGAGGCTTATTGGGAGGAAGATAAAATTTTCAAAACAAGTTAAAGAGAAAGTTTTTATTCTTTTTATTATTTAACAAATTTTCAATCTCAGCATATTGATATTTAAATGCTTTCTTCCCCTAACTCTAAAGCCAACTGATAAATATGGCGGCGGGGAACTTTGGTGAGTTCTGCGAGATGACGGCTGGCTTGGGAACGACTCATTCCCTGTGCTAACAATTGTTCGAGTTCTATTTTAAGCGTGGCATCGGACGGAATTACGCGATCGCCGTTGATGTGTCCGCCAACGACTAGGGTAAATTCTCCTTTGGGAGCAACCTGAGTATAGTGTTTAATCGCTTCGCCTAACGTTCCATACCAAAATTCCTCATGTAATTTCGTTAACTCCCTCGCTGTCACCAGCGATCGCTCTGAGCCTAAAACTTGAGCTAAATCGGTAACGGTTTCTAATAGCCGATGGGGGGCTTCATAAAACAAAATAGTGCGGGGTTCTGTTTGTAAGGCTTGTAAACGGGCTTGTCGTTCTTTACTTTTTGTGGGTAAAAATCCTTCAAAAATAAACCTATCTGTCGGTAAACCAGAGGCAACCAAGGCCGTAATTAAAGCTGTAACCCCTGGAATAGGAATAACTTCTATTTTTTCCGCTAAACAGGCTTGAACCAGCTCATAACCAGGGTCGGAAATCCCTGGCATTCCTGCGTCAGTTACTAATGCCAAATCTTGCCCCTGATTAAGATGATTTAATAAGGTTTGTAAACGCGATTGATGGTTATGATCGTGATAACTAATTTGCGGCGTTTCAATTTTAAAATACTGCAATAATTTACCTGTATGACGAGTATCTTCTGCGGCAATTAAATCAACTTTTTTCAATGTTTCAATTGCCCTAAAAGTCATATCTTCTAAATTCCCAATTGGCGTACCAACCAGATATAAATTTCCTGTTTTCATAAACTTTTTATAACATATTAATTAATAATGAATGGACTATTTGTCGGATTAACAACCCTAGATTTTTTATACTTAGTTAATCAGTTTCCAAAACAGAATGAAAAAATAGTGGCTCTCGATACCGCGATCGCGACGGGCGGGCCAGCAACCAATGCGGCCATCGCGTTTAAATTTTTAGAGAATAAAGCTAAATTATTGAGTATTATCGGTAATCATCCCCTTACGTCAATTATTCGTAATGATTTGGCTACTTATCAAATTCATTCAGTAGATTTAGATTCCGCTTGGGCGGACTCCCCTGCGGTTTCTTCCGTCATTGTGACCCAGGGAACAGGAAAAAGATCGGTTATTTCTTTAAACGCCACTAAATCCCAAGCAAACATTAATCAAATTCCCCAAGATATTTTAGCGGATATTGATATTGTTTTAATTGACGGGCATCAAATGGCAATTAGTCAGGCGATCGCGGCTGAAGCCAAAAGAAAAAATATTCCCGTCGTTTTAGATGGTGGCAGTTGGAAAAACGGATTAGATAATTTATTACAGTGGGTCGATTATGCGATTTGTTCAGCTAATTTTTGTCCTCCTCACTGCCATGATCAAACAGAAATTGTAAATTATTTAATTTCTCAAAATATTCCCTATATTGCCATCACCCAAGGCAACTTACCAATTCAGTATTATACGCAAAAAATACAAGGTGAAATTCCTATATCGTCCGTTCATGCAGTCGATACGTTAGGCGCAGGAGATATTTTTCATGGAGCATTTTGTCATTTTATTTTAACCCAAACTCAACAGGCATCTACTCCAGAAAATCAGTTTATTCAAGCATTAACATTATCGTCTAAAATTGCTAGTCAATCCTGTCAATCCTTTGGAACTCGAAACTGGATAAAAGCCGAATCAATTATTGAGAGTTAACTGAAGTTGGGCTCTGTTTGGGGTCACAAATTTGAATTTCATCTAAATTCCAAAATGCTCCCCCTAGTGCAGAAAATTCAATACCACAAAAACGATTTCTAACCGCCGATAAGGCATAGGGATTCACTAAATAAATAAAGGGCAGATATTTTTCCGTTAATGTTTGAGCTTCCATGTAAATGGCTTTGCGTTTGTCGGGGTCTAATTCCTGCGATCCTTTGAGGTACAAATCGGCAATTTGTTTCTCCCAATCTGCTACGACTCTTCCTTCTACCGGCTGGGTTCCTGGTTGCGGTTGCTGGTTAAACATGTGTAAATTACCGTCGGTATACCAGATATTAGGCGCGTGAGGGTCATTTCCTCCTGTTAAACCCAAAATAATGGCATCCCATTCTAAGCTATTACTCAATTTATCAATTAAAACATTAAAAGCAATAGGGCTAAAATCAACTTGAATTCCAATTTTACTGAGATCTTCTTGGATTTGAGTCCCCAAAGATTCCCGAATTTTATTCCCTGCATTCGTATTCAACGTAAAGCGAACACGATTACCCGATTTATCAAATAATTCACCTTTAGCATTATAAGTAAAGCCCGCTTTTAATAATAATTCTTTTGCTTTTTTGGGGTCATAGTTATAGCCTTTTAGATTTTTATTATAAAAAGGCGATTGAACAGAAACTTCTGAATTTTGAACATCTCCCAAGCCACGATAAATGTTATTAATCATTCTGGGCCGATCAATGGCATGGGCGATCGCTTGACGGAAATTGAGATCATTAAACCATTTCGATTTAATGAGATCAACAAGGGGTTTGCCCTTACGCTTTCCTTGATTAAGATTAAAGGTTAAATAACTTGTTCCGTAGGCAGGGCCGCCATTATAAATTTTAAAATTTCCTCGATCTTCTTCTTTTTTCAATAAGGAAAAAGATTCAGGACTGACTCCAATAGAGTCTAACTCCCCCGAACGAAATTGCAATAAAGAGGTATCGGTTGATTCCACAATAGCTAAAACAACTTCTGGAATATAGGGCAAGGAATTGCCTGCTTTGTCTTTTTTATAGTAGTAAGGATTTTTTTCAAAAACAATTCGTTGACTAGTAACGTAATCTTTTAATTTATAGGGGCCATTAACAACTAATTTCTCTGGCGGTGTATCAGTTCCCCAGGTACTTAGAAAAATAGGATTGCCCTTATCATCTTTTTTCTCAATCGTTTCCCGTAAAATATGTTTAGGTAAAATGGGAATTTCAGCACTATCTAAAAAAGGGGCAAAAGGTTCTGCGATAGTAAATTCAATACGTCGATCGTCTAATTGGCGGATTTTCGGAAAAGCACCACTTTGGCCAATTCTTAAACTATCGCGATAATTGTTAGGAATTTTAGGATTTAGATAAAGATCGTTATAACTAAACACTACATCTTTTGCTGTTAAGGATTGCCCATCTGACCATTTCAAATCAGGTCTCAGAGTAAAAATAATTGTTTTATTGTCATTAGAAATTTCCCACGATTCTGCTAAAGCAGGTTCTTTTTTTCCCGTAATTGGATTTTCTGTGATTAATCCTTCATAGGTATAGCCAAAAATATTGGGGGATTCTTGAGATAACACCGCATTAAAGGTCTTGGGATCGCTGAGAACAGAAAAGACAACTTGATTGGGATTATTTTGTTGAGTACAGCCAAGTAAGGAAAAAATTAATGTAAAAACAATTAAAATATTTGTCAAATAACGTTTCCAATCTAAGTCAAACATAAATAATGATTTCTTATTCACTAAAAGATTTCAAAATAATTTAAAAAATTATAGAAATTAGGTTTGGCTATTATCCTGTTTTCCGAGCGCATAAATTGCCCCTGAAATACTTATTAATATTCCCGTACTAATGCCCCAACTTTCGCCTAATCCTGCTTCGATTCCCCAATTACAAAGCCCTCCTAATGCTAAAAAAGGAACAATGCTAAAAATTGACGCATAAAAGGTATTTTGAGCTTCTCTAGCAGGGCGAGTTTTTTCAAATTCTTCTTCAGACGTATACAGCGATCGCTCTGCAAAATTAAACCATCGTTGCAACTGTTCAATTAAATTATTTTTCAAAGAAATTAAGCTTAAATATAAGCCCAAAGACCATAAACAGCTTCCTGCCAACATAACAGTATTAATCGGTATTTCAAAAGGTATCCAATCAATTAGCATAGAATATCCAATTTTTTAGAATTAGGTTTTCAATTCAGCTTTAATTTATTATTTTTTGGTTTTCGTCAATACAGAAGCTATTATGTAGCAAGAACGTGCAAAAGAAAATATATCATAAAGAAGCATTCTTTTTTTGTAAAACTTCATAGGCAGCGTTAATTGCTTTCATTCGTTCCTCTGCTAATTGAATTAATTCTGGAGCCATGCCTAATCCCGTTAATTTATCAGGATGATTGCTACGGACAGCTTTTAGATAGGCTTCGGTAATTTCTGAAGTCGTTGCTTCTGGGTGAAGCCCTAAAATCTGATAAGGATCGTTGTTAGGAAAATTAGCTGTTGTCTTAGGTCGCGCAGTCGGTTGTTGGTAAGAAGAAAAAGAAGAATTAGATTTGGATTGAAATATTTTTTTAGTACTAAAAATTGCATTTTTAATGGCTACGACATTCTCATAATTGTAACCTAATGGCAGAGAGGCAGAACTTTCACTCTTGATGTGAAGTTTATATTCATAAATTTTTTGCTCCTGAAGGTTGAGGGTAATTAGTTCATTGGCTAAATAAGGATTTTTTAAAAATTCCCCCATAACATCTCTTTTGCGAACAAAAATTTTGCCTTTTTTATAATCAATTTTTTCAAAAAAAGTTTTTGCTTGTTGTTCATGCCCTGGATTGGGCCAGACTAGTTTTTGTAAGCATTCAATGATTAAATCCATTACTTTACGGAATGGTAATTCAATTTTCAATAAATAGCTAGTTTCGTGAAAATGTCCCATATTAACTGTTTATTCATTGAGAATATATTAATTGGTTTTCTGAGAGAGTTTAGAAATTTCTGGGCTGTTAGATTGAACCCACTTATGATTGCTTTTATCTTTATTGTGTTTTAAATTTTATCCTTTTTGCGCGATACCTTTAACCTGAGTTAGTCAATTATCAAACCCAAGAAATCTGCCTTTGGTGTTCGGCTTTGCTTGTAAAATGCAGTAGGGGAGGTGTATACTTACCCCGTCCTTAATCTTTAAGAAATTGTAATAGACGGAGAATATTCGTGGATTTATCGCTAATTCCTGCCCAACCCAAGCCTGGCTTAGTCAATGTTTTAATTGAAATTCCTGCTGGCAGTAAGAATAAATATGAGTTTGACAAAGATATGAATGCGTTTGCGTTAGACCGCGTTCTGTATGCGTCTGTGCAGTATCCCTACGACTACGGTTTTATCCCCAATACCCTCGCTGATGATGGCGATCCGTTGGATGGAATGGTGATTATGGATCAGCCGACTTTCCCCGGTTGTGTCATTACGGCGCGTCCGATTGGCATGTTAGAAATGATTGACGGCGGCGATCGCGACGAAAAAATTCTCTGTGTTCCCGACAAAGACCCCCGTTATGCCCATGTCAAATCCCTCAAAGATATTGCCAGTCATCGCTTAGATGAAATTGCTGAATTTTTCCGCACCTACAAAAATCTAGAAAAGAAAACAACCGAAATCTTAGGCTGGAAAGATGTTGAATCGGTTCTGCCTTTAGTCGAAGAATGCGTCAAAGCAGGACAGAAATAACTGTTTTGAATTATATAATGGTGGGCTAGTCCCACCTAAATTATTTATAATTAACGTAAATTTATAATCATAAACTTTTAATAAATTAATCTTAAAACTAAAATCTAAATCAAAAAGGTTAATTATAAAAACAAGAAGATTTAATAAAAAATCAAGGTATATAATATGGAAGTTATCCCTATTGATCAAGCTCAAAATCAAATTGACAATTTAGTTAATCAAACTAACGATAATCACCAACCGATTTTATTATCTGGTAGCCAAAATAATGCGGTATTAATTGCAGAATCTGACTGGAAATCAATTCAAGAAACCCTATATTTATATTCCATTCCAGGAATGGTTGAATCTATTATTGAAGGCGGTAATACGCCATTAGAAGATTGTGTAGATGAGGCATCGATCAGGAATATTTTAAATGGATGACTGGAAGCTAATTTTTACTAAACAAGCAGAAAAAGATGCAGTCAAATTAGCAAGATCAGGCTTAGGGAAACAAGCGAATAAGCTTTTAGATATTCTTACGACCAATCCTTATGAGCCTTATCCTACTTATGAAAAACTCAGCGGAGATTTAGCTAATTATTATTCGAGAAGAATTAATATCCAACATCGTTTAGTTTATCAAGTTTTTCCTGAAGACAAAATCATTAAAATAATACGGATGTGGACGCATTACGAGTAATTTATTTGAATATCAAATCATCTAATTCGCTGTAATCTGGCAATGTTGTATCAATGGGTTTGCCCCTACGAATAACCACGCGATCGCGCTGAGAACGAGCAAATAATTCACTAAAATAACGTGCTTTAAAAATAATAAAATCTGCTATTAATCCCGCTTCAATTCTACCGAGATTGGGAAGTTTCATTAAATCCGCAGGCGTTTTGGTGACACTGGTACACCAGTCTGCATAGGGAGTGTCTAAATGACCAATTCTAATGGATTGATTTAATACCTCTAAACCATCATGATCCCCAAATCCAAAGAAAGGATCGCGGCAATTATCGCTGGCGAAAGTAACAGGAATGCCTGCTTGTTTAAGTTCATGAACTCTGGTAATTCCTCGCCAAATGGGTGTTTTTTCAGGTTGCCTATCTTGTAAAAATAAATTACACATGGGGAGACTAACAACACCAATATTTGTTTGTTTGAGTAAATCAATTGTTTGATTAACCCTTGCTAAAGGTTGCACCGCTAGGCTACAACAATGCCCACATAAAATTGAGCTTGTAAAATTATTTTTAATCGCGGCTTCGGCAACCTGATGTAAACAATTAGAATTAGGATCATTGTTTTCGTCAACATGAAAATCTAAGTTTAAATTTCTTTCTTTGGCAAGTTGAAAAACCGTATCTAATTGACTTTCTAAATCAGGATTAGTATAAGCAACCCCTCCTAAAATCGTTCCGAATTCTGCCATTTTGTCCGCTAGTTTAATGCCTTCTGGCGTTTGATAGTAATCTAAACTAACGAGGCAAACGGCTTGTAATTGAATTCTATCCTGCCATTCTTTTTGTAAAGCTTGAAAAACTTCAAAACCAATTTCTCCCTGCTCTCCAAAGGCATCAATATGGGTTCGTAATGCCGTTGTTCCATGAGCGTAGCTACACTTTAAGCCAAACGTCATACGGCGATAAACATCATCAGCTTGATAGTGTTTTTCAACATCTTTAAAGATGGTTGTTAAGGCATTATCAAACGTTCCTTCTAAATTGGGCGATCGCTCCCAAATATGCCCCTTATCTAAGTGGGTATGAATATCAACAAACCCTGGAAAGATAATTTGTTTTTTCAAATCCACAAAAGGAACGTGAGAGTGCCAATTATCATCATGGGGAATGACTTGTTGAATTTTTCCAAAATGAATTTCTAAATCAACGTTAACTAACCCTTCTCTAGTTTGTTCTACTTCTGTAAATAATTTTTGATCTAATAAACAAGCAGGAATACGAGCATTTTTAAGCCAGTAATGATCAGAATAAAGTTCAGGAAAAAACATCTTTAGGTTAATTAAGAATGAATAATTAATAGGTAATAACTTGAAAATTCATTACCTATTGGTCGTGAAAGATAACTATTTTCTTTTTTATAACACTTTTCACTCAATTATTAATTGTTACTTATTAATTGTTAATTGTTTAATAAGTTGTTCCAAAACGGTTATGGCTGGCGCGATCGCTGCTTGAGTAATTTCGGAAAAGGTTTCGCCAAAGTCAAAATTTCGTGTGGGAACTGTTACCCACCAGGCGAGGGGAGATTGTCCGTAAAGCTCATGACAAACTTTTAACAACGCCTCTGGATTGCTGCTATGCCCCAGGGTGGGCTGTACTCCGGAATAACTAAGGGATTGGACGTTAATTTCTGTGATTGGGATTTGGCTGACTGAATTCTCATCGGTGATCTTAGGTTCCTGATGAGCGATCGCGTCAATAAAAATCACAGCTTGAACTTGAGCCATCTCCGCCGCTAATTCAGGCGTTAATTGATGAACCGACAGAACTTTAACGTCTGGCAATTGACGTTCCGCAATTTTTTCTGCCAGATAACGCCCTACACCATCGTCACTGCGTAAGGTGTTGCCGTAACCAATCAGTAAAATAACGTTTTGCGGCATGGAAATGTGGGGTGAAATGGTTTTATCGGACTAAAATTTATCGCCCATTTTTCGCACCCCGTTCAGCAACATGACTAACCCACTCAGTAAAATTAGGAGGGCTAGGCCACCTAAAACCCAATCCAAAGAACTATTGGCATCCATTCGGGGGCAATCTCAACTTATCAATGATTTCTTAATTCAAGCTTAGCCTATTGGGCAGCAGCAGCCGGAGATTCACCCAGCATTTGTTGAACCCGTTGTTGAAGGGAGGGGTCTTGCTGAACAATTCGTTGAATTTGAGCAAACCGTTGAATTTCTAGACCTTGAGAGGTTATGGCTTTTTCTTTTTTAGGAATGGATTCTTGCTCAATCTCTTGGAATTTAGCCATAATTTTTTCAAATTTGGCTTTATCATCCGCCGAAATCTCTGTTGTAGAAGCCCCAGGATTTTGCTGCTGCTTCAGGATTTCTACAAACCGTTCTGGGTTCATTTTTTCAGCTTTGATGACTCCGACCATTTTTCTTTGGGATTCCATATCAATGCTCTTCCATCTTTTCAGCACTTGCACAAACTGCTGTAATTCCAGTGCGGGGATATTACCGACTGAAGCCGTTTGGGTCAGAGCTTGGGCTGCCGATTGGGCGTGGCTAGGAGCCGCGATCGCGATCGATAAAAATGAAAGACTCAGTAATCCGCAGAAAAAAGGTTTAAGCATTGTGTTTTCCTAAAAATCAGATCAACCTAAGCTGTTTTTATCAATAATTAGCTTAAGCTTAAGAGAACAATTAAATCGACTATCCTAAGTGGGATTTCTTGATCCTAATCCTGTTACGCGACCGATTAAACTCTGGGCTAACCAGACTCAGTAGATCGAAAACTAATTTTGGAAAAGAGGTAAGGTCAAGTTAGAA
>CAYZWO010000095.1:0-17042 GCA_964482215.1 uncultured bacterium | reverse complement strand
CTTCTAACTTGACCTTACCTCTTTTCCAAAATTAGTTTTCGATCTACTGAGACTTGCTTAAAATTAATTCTGATCATTACCTTCATCTAAAAGAAATTACACTGGCTCAGTGGTTATTAGAGTCAGGGAGAGCAACCAGTAAACTTGCCAATGAACATAAAAATTTTGCAGGGTTAAAGTGGCGTAGTGAAATGGCTCCTTTTGCTTCAGCTAAATTAATTAAAGTTCCTTCAGAACCAACTGAAGTAGAATTTTGTTTTTTTAATGATATAGACAAATTTCTCAGAGGGTATTGGAAGTTTTTAACTCGTTCTCCTTATAAAGGTTTAGAAGAAAATACCAAAACGCCAGAAAGTTTTATTGGATTTATTCAGAGTAAGGGATTTGCTGCCGATATTAACTATATTTCTAAAGTGGTCAACCTTTTACCAGAAGCTCATGATTTACTCTTACAAGCAAATGGTTTTATCGTTCCTTCTCAACCTGAAATTTTAGAGGTGATAGGATTTCCTAAAGAGGTAGAAGTTGGACAAGGATTTAAAGTAGAAGGAACTGCTTCTGCTTTGGATGCAGGGAAAAAGCTATCAGTTTTAATTGATGATAAATTTAAAGGAAGCGATGTTTCAATTGAGACAGATGGTAAATGGCAATTTAATTTTGTCTTTACTCAAGCAGGCGATCGCAAGATAAAAATTTCCTTAGAGACTCAAAGCGAAGAGATTACGATTAAAGCCTCTTTGGCTTCGGCAACAGGAGCAGTCACAATTCCTCTCAGTGGTAGTGTCGGTTTAGGTGGAGTGAACCGTACCGCCGATAAATTAGCCGTTAAAAAGCGATTACACGAATTGGGATTTACTTTCGTTGGTGATCCTACTAATTCTTCATTAAATACCGGATTCACTAATGCAATTAAGTTATTCCAATCTATTATTGCTGGACGTTCTAGGTTAGCAGGGGATGGTCGTGTCGATGTTAATGGCGTGACCCATCCCTGGCTTCAAGCGGCTAATGCCCCTCGTTGGCAAACTATGCCTGATACCAACCTCAGTATTAGTTTACGGAACCGTGAAAAAGAAGAGACGGCTGACGACCATGATTTTGGTACGAGTTGGTTAGCAGATGCGATTTTAGAAATTGCAACAGATTACCATAATAATTTTCGCAGTAGTAATCCGACAGCAGCACCTTTTACTCTCAATGATGTGAGTCGTCCTCAAGGTGGAGATACTCCTGATCATTCAGGTCATGAAACAGGCTTGATGTGTGACGTTTATTTGCCCCGTAAAGATGGCCAAGCAGGAGGAATTGACATGAATAGCCCTAATTATGACCGTAAGGCAACGCGTGAATTACTCAAGGCTATGCGTCGGCATAAATTAGTCCGCGAAATTTTCTTTAATGATCCAATCTTGATGAAGGAAAAATTTAACAATAAAAAATTATGCAACTTTGCTAAAGGACATCATCATCATATTCACTTTGAAATTAGTCCACCTGTAAGAGCTTAAATAAAGGAACATGATGTGTTGACCCTACATTCTTTCTGAAGATTGCTTGCTAAAAACGATCTGATCAAATTTTCGACTGCTTGGTTATAAATTATGAACGCCCATAGAATAGTGTAGCGGCTAAAATTGCAATACCAAAAGCTAAGCGGTACCAGACAAAAACCCAGGTGCTGCTTTTTTGTAGGTAACGTAATAACCAAGCGATCGCGAGATAGGAAAAAATGGCAGAGGAAATTACGCCAATGACTAAAGGAAAAACGGTATCACCTGAAAATCCTTCTTTTAAAGCATCTTTAAGCTCAACCAAACCTGCTAGGGTAATGGCAGGAATCCCTAACAGGAAAGAGAAACGGGCGGCTGTAGCGCGTTCTAAATTAATAAATAATCCGGCAGTTAACGTGGAACCAGAGCGAGAAACGCCGGGAATTAACGCTAAAGATTCAGCTAATCCCATAACAACCCCATCTTGCCAACGTAATTTTTCATAGGGACGGCGATGAGTTCCATATTTTTCGGCCAATCCCAACAAGATAGACATAATGATGGACGCGATCGCGATCGTTGTTAAACTGCGGAGTGGAGAATTATCTAAATCGGGAACCAAAATTTTTAACAGTAACCCAAACACGATAATCGGTAAGGTTCCTAATCCAATCCCTAAAGCTAACTTAAACTCTAAAGAACTATAATTTTTGGTCTTAATCGCTTTGATCATCCCCAAGGTAATTTTGGATAAATCCTCCCAGAAATACCAAATAACCGCCGCAATGCTTCCTAATTGAATCACCGCAGTATAGGAAACGCCTGGATCACCCCATCCCAAAGCAACGGGAATAACTTTTAAGTGGGCTGTGCTACTAATGGGTAAAAATTCGGTTAAACCTTGGATTAATCCTAAAATTAATGCTTGAAACCAGTTAACTTGTCCAACTGTTACTGTGGTATCAGGTAAGGTTTGAGCATGAACGCCCCCAGAATAAAGGACAAAAGATGTCATTCCTAAAAAAGTACAAATACCCCAAAAGCCAAGTTTTCGTAGCAGCATTAATTGTGATCCATCCGAAGCGACTCAAAAATTTTAACCTACTCCTTTGACTTCTCCACAATAAATCACGAGGAATACTGAAAAAAGGATGAATAGCGATTGTGATAAATTTATTCGTTTAATTGCTCATGAATAACCATTAATGACTTTTTATCGTCTGTTAAAGTACCATTGCTTGACCATCCTTCCCAGGCAACAGAGGGAATTCGAGAAGATTCGCTATTTTGTACCACCCAGTCGATCGCCGTTAAGATTGCTTCGGGAGTAGCAGGAGACATCAACGGCACAGATTTAGTATCACCGAAAGCCGCGATCGCGTCTCGAATGGCTTCCCGTACTGAAATGGCCAACATAAAGGGGGGTTCTCCCACCGCCTTAGAGCCAAAGATTACGCCATCTTGGGCAGCCCGTTGTAGAAGATGTACTTCAAAATGTTCAGGAACCTCGCTAATCGTCGGGATCTTATAGGTACTAGGCGCATCGGTTCGTAATCGGCCTTGATTATCCCAAACCAGTTCTTCCATCGTTAACCAGCCTAAACCTTGAACAAAGCCGCCTTCAATTTGCCCTTTGTCGATCATGGGATTAAGCGATTCCCCCGCATCTTGCACAATATCCACGCCGCGCAGTTTAAACGTTCCTGTAAAGCCATCAATTTCCACTTCACTGACGGCTGCACCGTAGCAGAAATAATAAAAGGGGCGACCTTTCCCTGTTTGGAAATCAAAATAAATATTAGGGGTTCGATAGTAGCCTGTTGCTGAAAGACTTACCCGATCTAAATAGGCTTGTTGAATGACATCATCAAAACGGACGCGATCGCGGGGATGACCTGCACAATAAACCCAATCATCTTCAAAAATTAATTCTTCGGGTGCGTAAAGGTTGAGTAATTTAGTAGCGACAGGTGCGAGACGCTCTTTTAAAACATCACAGGCATTTTTTACCGCTTGCCCATTCAGGTCGGAACCACTCGAAGCCGCCGTTGCCGAGGTATTGGGAACTTTATCCGTACTGGTGGGCATCATCCGAAAGCGATCTAGACTAACCCCCAAGGATTGGCTGGCAACTTGGAGCATTTTGGTATGTAATCCCTGCCCCATCTCCGTTCCGCCATGATTGAGCTGAATACTGCCATCAAGGTAAATAAGGATAAACGCTCCTGCCTGGTTATATTCGGTTTTAGTAAAGGAAATGCCAAATTTTACAGGCGTAATAGCAATTCCTCGTTTTTTATAAGCATTGGCTCGGTTAAAGGTTTTGATTTCTTCTTTGCGCTTGTGGAAATCAGAACCAATTTTTGCCTGATCCCAGACTTTAAAAGTGCGATTATCTCGGATTTCTTGGCCGTAGTGGGTTGTATTCGTTTCCCCTTGACCGTAATAAAAATTGCGTTCTCGCACCAAGTCAGCAGGTAATTTCAAGTGACGGGCAATGCGATCCATAATTTCTTCAATGACCACCATTCCTTGCGGCCCACCAAAGCCCCGAAAGGCCGTATTCGATACCGTATGGGTTTTCGCCACTTGACCCCGTATGGCGAGATTGGGGATGTAATAGGCATTATCAATATGAAAGAGGGCGCGTTGTAAAACAGGTAAGGACAGATCGAGACTCCAGCCCCCATTGGCGTATAAATCGACTCCTAAAGCGGTAATTTTGCCATCTGTCCCAAATCCAACCCGATACATCCCTAGAAAGCCATGACGTTTGCCTGTCATTTGCATATCCTGTTGCCGTTTGAGCCGAACTCGCGCCGATCGTCCCGTTTTTTGGGCCGTTAAAACCGCGATCGCGGCCGAGGGATTGGCTTGACTTTCTTTTCCCCCAAAACCACCACCCATGCGTAAACAGGTAACAACAACTCGATTACGGGCAACCCCTAACACTCTAGACAAAATGACTTGGGTTTCGCTGGGATGCTGGGTTGAGCAATAAACTTGATAGTTACCTTCTTGATCAGGAATTACCCAGGTGGCTTGGGTTTCGAGATAGAAATGATCCTGACCCTTTATCTCGATTTCCCCTTCTAGTTGATAATCGGATTCTTCCAGAGAAAAGAGGGTTTCGCCCCGACTCATGACAACGGGTTCAGCAAGATGAAAGCTCTGGGCCGCGATCGCGTCTTTGATCGACAGAATAGGGGTTAATGGTTTGTAGTTAACAATGACTTTACTGGCTCCGATGCGGGCGGCGGCTTCCGTTTCTCCTGCAACCCAAACAATGGCTTGACCGTAATAGCTCACCGTATCAGTGGGCAATAAAACCTCATCATGAAAAATAACCCCTGTATCGTTTTCCCCTGTGACATCGGCGGCAGTAATAATGGTAACGACCCCATCGACCTGTTCTGCTTGAGTTAAATCGAGGGTAAATCGGGCGTGGGCTTGGGTCGAGAGGACGGGCCAAAGATGAAGCATATCGCTAGGGAGACGCTGATCATCGGTGTAAACCGCTTGGCCTGTAACGTGCTTATCGGCACTCTCGTGTTTTCTGGATTTACGCTGAACGGGTTGGGTCACAGTCATGATCTATTCCACCTCCAAGGGATAGGTTTCAATGCCACCGAATTCGACAAAAAACTTTTCAAACAAATTGGCAACTAACAATTTGCGATAGGTCGCACTTCCTCTTAGATCCGATAAGGGGTTAAAGGCTTCTTTTAAAAGGGTTTTAGCTTGTTGTACAGTCGCAATATTCCAGGGTTTGCTCACCAACCATTCTTCAACACCTGTTGCACGGGCGGGAGTTGCCGCAACGCCCCCATAGCCTAATCTAGCTTGGACAATATGGTGCTGTTCGTCTAAATCAATGGCAAAGGCAGCCGCGACAATGCTGATATCATCGGTTCCCCGTTTACCAATTTTGTAGGACTGACTAAGACGCTGAACGGCTCCCTGGGGTAAGTTTCTAGGAATGGTAATTGAGGCGATCACTTCCCCTGATTTTAAATCGGTTTGACGGTAGCCATGAAAAAAGTCGGCCAATAGCAGCGATCGCGTTCCGTTTTGACTAGCAATGTTAACCTTTGTTTCTAAAGACAACAAAACAGGGGGTAAATCGCCGATGGGAGACGCTGTACCAATATTGCCGCCGACGGTTGCACGATTACGAATCTGACGGGCTGCGAACCAATGAATCATTTCATCCAGACTCGGAAAAATCCCCCGTAATTGCTCTTCAATCTGACTCAAGGGAACGGCTGCCCCAATTTCGACAAACTCAGGCGTAATCGTTAATTGTTTTAATTCTGTAACGGCTTCTAGGGAAACCAGAACAGGATACTCGCGGCGATGGTGACTCAGTTCTAAGCCTAAATCTGTTCCCCCTGAAATCAAGACCGCATCAGAATGTTCTTGCAATAAAGTTAAAACGTCCGCTAAACAGGTGGGGCGATAAAAGCGATGGTCAGCAGTTTCATAGGTAAAAGCCGATAACTCAATTGTTGCTTCCGCTAATTTCGTACTGAAATGATCATCAGGTTGCGCTCCTGTTACCTTTTGGGCGGCTTTCCGAATCGGTAAATACCCCGTACAACGGCAAAGATTCCCTTCTACGGAAATATCATCCACTTTCCCGTCGTAATAACCTGCAAACATACTCATAATAAAGCCAGGCGTACAGTAGCCACACTGCGATCCACCTGTCTCGACCATTGCCTGTTGAACAGGATGAAGTTTTCCGTTGGCAATCCCTTCAACGGTAATCACTTCTCGTCCCGCGATCGCGCCCAAGGGGATCAGGCAACTATTCATGGCTTGATAGTGGGGCTTCCCATCCGAACCTGACCCAATCACCACCACCGTACAGGCTCCACAATCCCCATCCCCACAGCCTTCTTTCGTTCCCACATAGCCATGTTGCCGCAAATATTCCAACAGCGTCATAGTGGGCGGACAATGGTTAATCCGCACGGGTTTTCCGTTTAATTGGAAAGACAGAGAATGGGTCGAAGTCGAAATCATGGGTTAAGGGTTGGGTTAGTCAGCGATCGCAGGAAAATCAATTTATTCCACTATAAATAGTTCCTTTCCGTTAAATATTATCCCCCCTAGCCCCCTTAATCAGTGGGGAAGCCGAAGGCGGGGGGATTAAGAAAAATGAACATTATTTTAGTTGAACGAGTATTAAAATTAGTGGATTAAAAAATAAATTGGCTATCTGTATACTGTATACAATGTGCTGTTTTGTATATTGTATCTCAAAGTACAAAATTAAAATCAGTCGCTCTTGTAGGAGATTTCTTGGTTTTGAGTTTAACGCTCAATCCGATTTCTGCTGATTTGTCAACTCAATAACCTTAAGAAAACCATAGGAATTGGAGGCAATCTTGCTGCAAGCATTAAGATACAAGCATTAAGATCAACGTTAGAAGTTACTGCCTTCTCCAAACTGAGAAAGGATAAATTCCATGAGTACGACCCAATCTCCTCCGCTCGTGTCGCTTCAGGCCCCGAAAGATGTCTCGATTGATGTCATTGAAGCGGAACTTGCCCAAATTTGGAATGCTTACGGCCAAAATGATGAGGGAATGGCAGCAGTACGAGCCACAACCTTTAGCTTTTTGGTTTATGAACCTGATGCAATTCAAGCGTTATTAGCGGCGTTAGGATTTTATACGGGGCCTGTTGATGGGATTGCGGGGCCACGGACAACGGCGGCTATTAAATCGGCCCAAAAAACCTATGGGTTAACAATCACAGGTCAATCAAACCCCGAATTTTTACAATTTATCAAAGACAAGTTTAAGGAAGCGAAAGAAGCAGGAACGTTAACCAGTGCGGCCGAACGCCTAGCCCAACCCTATTCTCCTGATCTTGAAGGAAGCGGTATCGCCGACGCGATCGCGGCTTCTAATCCTTGTCGTATCATTACCCTTTGTCCCACTTTGGACGGTGACGATAGTGTCGATGCCCAAGTCTCGGCCTATTGCCCTATCCAAAAACGCAATGCAAATGCGCTGATTTGCTGTGAATATATCACCATCAAAGGAAGTGCCAGTGCCTTAGAACGAATCGGGGGAGTCATTGCGGAATTGATGATCCCTGAGTTGCCCAAGTTTATTTGGTGGAAAGCGAGTCCTGAATTGGACTATGGCCTATTCAAGCGGTTAGCCTCCCAAGCCAATGTCATCATTTTTGATTCCAGTACCTTTAGTGATCCTGAAACGGATTTATCCCAAATGGGGTCGATCCTGCAAAAAGGGTTAGCGATCGCTGATTTAAATTGGGGACGGTTAGCGCCTTGGCAAGAACTGACCGCCGAAAATTTTGATTTACCTGAACGCGTTGTTTTGGATTACGAAAACGGAAATCATGCCCAAGCCTTGATGTATTTGGGATGGGTAGCCAGCCGTTTGAAATGGCGACCTGTTAGCTATACCCACGAACCAGGCGATTATGATATCCGTCGCATTAACTTTATTTCAGCCAATCAGCGACCTGTCGAAGCAGAATTAGCAGGTTTACCCCTTGCTGATTTTGGGGAAGTGCTGGGGGATTTAATCAGTATCAAGCTAGGCTCTACTAACCCCAACGCCGATTGCGGGTTAGTTTTGTGTTCAAGCACGATGGGCTGTATGCGGATGGAAGCAGGCGGAAGTGCCCAATCCTACCGCATTCAACAGGTAACGTCTTTAGGCGATCAAAAAACGGAGCAACTCCTCGGTCGGCAGCTACAACGTTGGGGGCGCGATATGTTGTACGAAGAAAGTATGGAAGTGATCCACGATATTTTTCAGTTAGCGGCTCAGGCTGACCATTAATTTCTATCAGGCGATCGCTTGAATCCATTCTTTAATTTCATATTCTGTCCAAATACCGTTTTGCCAATAGGGATCACCTTCGATCAGTTGGCGGACGGTTTCTTCATCGTCGGCTTCATAGATACCAAAAACTTTGGTTAAATCTTGGGTTGGGCCAAGAGTGATTAAAATTCCTTGAGCTTTTTGCTCGGCTAATCCATCTAAATGGGCTTGGCGATAGGGGGCACGTTTTTCGACGACATTTTCACAATAGCTTCCCCAGAGAACGTATTTAGGCATAGTTTATTAAATCTTGAACTCAACCATTTAACACCCTATCGAAAGTCGTTCCCTAATGCAAAATTCCTAATCGTTCTCCCGCGATCGCCAAAACAAAAATGATCAAAGAAACGATAAAAGCATTGCGCGTTGTTGGCTGAACTTGATGTTCTTCATACTCTTCAGGCGTTTTAGCTTTACTCAATCGCTGATTTTTAAGCAAAAAATAAATAATTTGAGAAATTACTAACACTCCCAAAGGAATCAAGACCCAACGACTGGTTAACAACAAGCCCAAACCACTTAAAAACGTCAGTGGCGCACTCATCAATAAAAAATAACTCACCAAACGGTCTTCGGATTCAGGACTTAGCGCATCTAAAACTTTATCCATGAACAGAGATTGTCGTGCTGCTTGAAAAGTCAATACACCACCAATCATCCAAAATATCCCAAATAATCGGAAAAATAGGGTTAATACAAAGTTGAATAGGTTCATTCTTAAAATAAGCTTAGCTGTTGCGGAGCTTCTGCCAAAGCTTCCCAAGGTAAAGTTGGCACATCAGCCCCTATCGCTTGCAATTTATGATAAAAATGGCGAGCCGTAAAGGGAGAATGATCTTCAATAGGACAGTGAACGAAGAAATAAACCGTAATATTTTGGGCTAACCATTGTTTCACTTTTTGCGTCCATTCGGCTAAATATAGTTCATTTAAAGCTAAATTGGGATGACTAATGAAGCGAACAAAAACTTGATTATTGGTTAACGTAAAACTAACAGGAACATTGGGCTTTTTACGGGGAGAATTAATTTGCGGATCATCAGGGGAACGATAAACGGGACGGGTATCTAAAATTACTTTAGTTATTTTTAAATCTCTGAGTAAATTGTGTAAATTATTTTGATAAGGAACCCGAAACCAATCAAGGTGTCGAACTTCAACAGCTAAGGAAATATTAGTTTGTTTTAATGCTTTTAAAAAATGCTGTAAATCATCCTGATAATGGGGGCTATAATGAGGCGGCAATTGCAGAAAAAGGGTTCCTAATTTATCTTCTAATGGCTTAACGCGATCAATGAATGCCAAGGCATCAGAAAGATAGGGCATTAGTTGACCCTGATGGGTAATTTCTTTGGGAAATTTTAAGCAAAATTTAAACGCTGAGGTTGTTTCTTCTCGCCATCTTTGAATATTTGCTTCCGAGGGAACCGCATAAAAAGTGGTGTTGCCTTCTACGGTCAAAAAACGTTGACTATAGAGATTTAAAAAGGCTTTTTTCGGGGTTTTCGGGGGATAAAAGTTACCTAGCCAACCGTCATAAGACCAAACTGCACAACCTAAGTAAAACGTCATTGAAATATTTTTTGAGTATAATTAATACGTTTAAAAAATCTATTTTAACAAATTTTTAGAATGGATCGGCAAGACAATCAACGGTTAAAAATACAAATCACAGGAAAAGTCCAGGGGGTTGGATTTCGTCCTTTTATTTATCGATTAGCTCAGGAATTAAAGCTAACAGGTTGGGTGAATAATTCTGCCCAAGGGGTATTTATTGAAGTTGAAGGAAACTTAACAATATTAGAGCAATTTTTAAGTCGAGTACAGACAGAAAATCCACCGCGATCGCAGATTAATTCTTTAAATTTTAGCTACTTACAACCAACAGGCTATCAAGACTTTACCATTCAAAAAAGTATCGGCGGAGAAAAAACAGCGATCATTCTCCCTGATTTATCCACCTGTTCTGACTGCTTACAAGAAATTTTTGATCCCCATAATCGGCGTTATCATTACCCGTTTACCAACTGTACCAACTGCGGCCCCCGCTATAGCATTATCGAAGCTTTGCCCTACGATCGCTGCAATACCAGCATGAAAGGGTTTAGGATGTGTCCAGCTTGTCAGCAAGAATACGAAGATCCCCGCGATCGCCGTTTCCATGCCCAACCCAACGCCTGCCCTGAGTGTGGCCCCCAATTGGCTCTTTGGGATGCTCAGGGTAATGAATTAGCCACAGGTTATGATGCGCTCCTGACTACGGTTAAAGCCATTCAAGCAGGACAAATTTTAGCTATTAAAGGGTTAGGGGGTTTTCATTTAGTCGTGGATGCAACCCAAGCGATCGCGGTTCAAAAACTCAGGGAGCGCAAACATCGACCTGATAAACCCTTTGCTTCGATGTATCCCGATTTAGCGTTAATTAAACAACATTGCCATGTTAATGATTTAGAAGAAAAATTATTACTGTCTCCCGAAGCTCCGATTGTTTTATTACAACGCAAAAAAGTAAATTCTGAAATTAATTTAGCCCCAGAAATTGCCCCCAATAATCCCTATTTAGGAGTAATGTTACCCTATACCCCATTACATCATTTATTATTAGCCGAATTAAAAATACCCATTGTAGCAACCAGTGCTAATTTATCCGATGAACCGATATGTATTGATGAGCAAGAAGCCTTAACCCGACTCGGACAAATTGCCGATTTATTTTTAATTCATAATCGCCCCATTGTTCGCCCCTTAGATGATTCCATTGTGCGGGTTATTGACAATCAAGAAATGGTCTTACGTCGTGCTAGAGGTTATGCTCCTTTTTCGTTGACGTTAACTCATCAATTGTCCTGTAAAAAAACAATTTTAGCGGTCGGCGGACACCTGAAAAATACTATCGCGATCGCGGCCCATGAACAGATTTATTTAAGTCAACATATCGGGGATTTATCCAATATACAAACCTATCAGACTTTTCAAAATACCTTCCAGAGTTTAGCGAATTTATACGAATTTCAACCCGAAATCATTGCCCACGATGCCCACCCGAATTATTTATCCACCCAATACGCCCAATCCCAAGACTTGCCCCTAGTTGCAGTCAATCACCACTATGCCCATGTGTTAGCCTGTTTAGCCGATAATCAACTCACTGCCCCTATATTGGGAATTGCTTGGGACGGGACGGGCTACGGTTTAGACCACACCATTTGGGGCGGAGAATTTATTCAAGTTACAGAGCATCAATGGCAACGAATCGCTTACTTTCATCCCTTTAAATTATTAGGTGGAGAAATTGCCATTAAACAGCCACGCAGACTTGCCTTTAGTTTATTAACAGAGTTAGATAAAGATCCGATTAATCTGTTACCCAATTGCTTAAAAACTGAATTTACCTTACAAGAATTAACTTTATTAAAATTAGTGTTAGAAAAAGATTTAAATAATCCCGTAACTTCAAGCGTGGGGCGTTTATTTGATGGCGTTGCTTCACTATTAGGTCTTATTCATCACGTCAGTTTTGAAGGACAAGCGGCAATGGCCGTCGAGTTTGCAGCGTTGGATATTCAAACTGATGAATTTTATCCTTTTACGATTCAAAAATATCCGATTAATCAATCTCAAATTATTCAATGGCAACCCATTTTAAAGGCAATTTTAGAAGAGATTCAGCAAGGGGTATCTATTAATTTGATCTCCGCTAAATTTCACAATAGTTTAGTGGAAATTATCATCGCGATCGCGCAGTTAGTCGGAGAACCCAACGTATTATTAACGGGCGGTTGTTTTCAAAATCGCTATTTAACCGAACGAGTTATTCATCGACTCAAAGCAGAAGGATTCGTTCCCTATTGGCATCATCAAATACCACCCAACGACGGCGGAATTGCTTTAGGACAAATTCTAGCTGTCGTACGGAATGAAAAATAGTGATGAAAGCGAAATTTTGATTAGAAAATCATCAATAATTAATTGTTTTTAAAGCGATGATTGGGTAGTCGTAATGTTGAAGGATTTTTGGGCGACAAAATAGCGTTTAAGGTGCGTAGTTGCTCAACGGTTCCTAAACAGATTAAGGAATCTCCTTCTAATAACAAAGTTTCTCCCACAGGCCCCACGATTAAATTGCGATCGCTGCGACGAATTGCCAATACTAAAGCACCCGATTGAGAACGTAAGCGTGCCTCACTTAAAGTTTGACCAATATAGGGACAACTATCACTATCAATGCGAAACTCCTCCATATAAAAAGAGCGATCTGCCCCCGTTAAAATCCCATCCACAAAATCTACCACCTGGGGCCGTAAGGCGGCGGCGGCTAGGCGTTTACCCCCTGTGATATAGGGAGAAACCACTTCATCTGCTCCTGCCCGTTGCAATTTTTGTACCGCTTCTTCTGTACTGGCCCGCGCGATCGCCCGAATTTTGGGATTAAGTGTCTTAGCCGATAACACTGTGTAGAGATTTTCTGCATCAGAGGTTAAAGCTGCCACAATACAAATGGCTTGATCAATTTTGGCGGCTAGTAAGGAATCATCTAGGGTTGCATCCCCTACTAATACTTGATAGCCCAAACTTTTGGCCCGCTCACTCTGGACAGGATCGGCTTCGATAATCAAAAAATTAATCCCCTCCGTCTGGAATTCTGCGGCAATTTGGCAACCTGTCCGCCCAAAACCGCACAAAATATAATGATTCGTTAAACTTGCTAACACTTTTCGTTCTTGCCTCTGCCGAATTCCATCTTGAAAATAGCCTTGAATAAAGGCTTCTGTAAAGCGATTGACCATATAGCCAATGGTAATTGCCCCCATGAAAATGAGAAAAATCGTAAACAAGCGAGACTTTTCATCAAGCGGATGTATTTCCCCAAACCCCACCGTTGCCAAGGTACTCATGGTCATGTAGGCTGAGTCAATCCACGACCACCCTTCAATAAAGTGATACCAAGAAGTTCCAGTAATAAAAATGCCGACGAGGGTAAAAATACCTGCTAAAAATTCTCGGTGAAAACGACGGATTTGCTGCTCTCTGGTATTTAACACGGGGAAAAATATCTTGACTTCATGAAAATACGGCCCGAAAGGGTAAAAATCAATTTAAGATCATAAAATTCAGATCAGGTTTGAGATTGAATCGACAACCTTTTTGCCCAGGCTGAATATAATGCTTTAAAAATCTTTATTGCCACCTCGAATCAGGAGTTCATTGTGAGCCAAACAACGCTGATTGACAATCCCCCCGAATCCATTTCTACCGCTTCTAGCTCATTTAATCAAGAGGATTTCAATACCTACGTGATGAACACCTATGGGCGATTTCCCATTGCCATCGAGAAAGGGCAGGGGTGTCGGCTTTGGGATACGGAGGGGAAAGAATACTTAGATTTTGTTGCAGGGATTGCGACCTGTACCTTGGGCCATGCCCATCCCGCTTTAGTCAAAACCCTATCTGAGCAAATTCAAAAATTACACCACGTTTCCAACTTGTATTACGTTCCCGAACAAGGAGATTTAGCGAAATGGATCGTTGAACACTCCTGTGCCGATCGCGTCTTTTTCTGCAATTCGGGCGCAGAAGCCAATGAAGCCGCCATTAAATTAGTGCGAAAATATGCCCATACGGTTTTAGATTTCCTAGAACAACCTGTTATTTTAACCGCAAAAGCCAGTTTTCATGGTCGGACGTTAGCAACCATCACCGCAACGGGTCAACCGAAGTATCAACAGCATTTTGAACCCCTGATGCCAGGCTTTGCCTATGTTCCCTACAACGATATCGGCGCGATCGAGGATGCGGTAACGGATTTGGATGAGGGTAATCGTCGCGTAGCGGCCATTATGTTAGAACCTCTACAGGGAGAAGGTGGTGTTCGTCCTGGGGATATTGAATATTTCAAACGGCTACGGCAAATTTGCGACCAAAACGATATTTTACTGGTCTTTGATGAAGTCCAAGTGGGGATCGGTCGGACAGGCAAACTCTGGGGTTACGAAAATTTAGGTGTTGAACCTGATATCTTCACCAGTGCCAAGGGGTTAGCGGGGGGCGTTCCCATCGGTGCGATGATGTGTAAAAAATTCTGTGATGTTTTTGAACCAGGCAATCATGCCAGCACCTTTGGAGGCAATCCTTTAGTTTGTGCTTCTGCCTTAACCGTTTTACAGACCATCGAACAGGATCATTTATTAGGTAACGTTCAAGCAAGAGGTGAACAATTACGGGCAGGATTAAAAAATTTAGCGCAAAAATATGGTTCTCTCTTTACCGATGTTCGGGGTTGGGGCTTAATCAACGGCATGGAAATTAATGCAGATAGTAGCGTAACTTCCATTGAAATTGTCAATGCAGCATTAGCTGAAGGCTTACTTCTAGCTCCTGCTGGCCCAAAAGTGTTGCGTTTTGTTCCGCCTTTGATTGTTTCTGAGGCTGAAGTGAATCAAGCTATGGCGATCTTAGATACAGCGATCGCGAAAGTTAAAGCCTAAATTTAGCGTTGTTTACAAATGCCAGTTATCAGTCATTGTCTAACTCGGCTGATAACTGGTGATTTTCTGATGGTGATAACAACAAAATTTGTAAAAAAAGCACCCCCTACTCAGAGAGTGCATTGTTTAAAAATATTTTGGATGTAAGTTTTAGTCCCTACGATTTATTTAAACCACGCTAAAGACTACAACAAAGCCGAGAACTGCGGCAAAAACGATTAAGGCATAGAATTGAGCGCGGCCATTTTCTAAGTATTTCAACCCTTCACCACTAACTAGGGTGATTAAACCTGTTAAGTTAACGGCTCCATCAATGACACGGTAATCGACTTCCATGATTTGACGAGCCAAACGACGGCATCCTTGGACGAAAACGCGGTCATAAATATCATCGAAATACCATTTGTTCAATGAGAAACGGTATAGGGCAGGATATTTTTCGGCGATCGCGGCAGGATCGATTTTGTGTTGCAGATACATCAAGGAGGCAATGGTGATCCCAATTAAGGCAATGCCGACGGAATTTCCGCCCATGATATAAAACTCTGTCCAATCAAACTCAGTAACGTGCTCTAACGCTTCCCCTGGGGCATGGATAAAGGCTTCAAATTGATTTGCCCAAGGTCTGCCGATTAACCCAATCAAGATCGACGGAATGGCTAACACCATTAAGGGTAAGGTCATGGCAATGGGAGACTCGTGGGGAGAATGGCTGTGCCCATGAGAACTGTGTTCTAACTCTTTGACATCCATTGCCCCTGGCCCAAAAGCAGGAACAGGAATACCGTAGAATTCCATCACTTTATTTTGTAAGGACTTGTCATTGCCTCGGAAACCGCCTTCAAAAGTCATGAAGTACATACGGAACATATAAAAGGCCGTTAAGCCTGCGGTTAACCAACCAACCAACCAGAGCGCAGGATTGGCTTGGAAAGCTAGACCGAGAATTTCATCCTTAGACCAGAAACCTGCAAAGGGAGGAATCCCACAAATAGCTAAAGTCCCAATTAAAAAGCAAGTGGCGGTAATGGGCATATATTTGCGTAAACCACCCATAATTCGCATATCCTGCGCCAAGATCGGATCATGACCAACGACGGCTTCCATGCCATGAATGACTGAACCTGAACAGAGGAAGAGCATGGCTTTAAAGAAAGCGTGGGTCATCAAGTGGAATAATCCTGCGCTATAGGCTCCGATCCCCATTGCCATGACCATGTAACCGAGTTGGGAAATGGTCGAATAGGCCAAGCCTTTTTTGATGTCGTTTTGGGTTAAAGCGATAGTTGCCCCTAACAAAGCGGTAAAACATCCTGTCCAAGCAATGATATTCATAACATCGGGCAGGGGTTCAAAAACGGGATACATCCGAGCAACTAGGAATACACCCGCAGCAACCATTGTGGCGGCATGGATCAGCGCAGAAATGGGGGTCGGGCCTTCCATCGCATCAGGTAGCCAAACATGAAGGGGGAATTGGGCTGATTTGGCAACGGGGCCCAGAAAAACCAAAATGGCAAAGAAGCTGGCAATACTTCCGCTTAAGGCTCCTGTGTTCACCAGTTCGACTAAGCGATCGCCGATGACGGGAAAATCAAAACTATTAGTTGCCCAATACAGACCGAGAATTCCTAAGAGTAACCCAAAGTCACCGACTCGGTTAGTTACAAACGCCTTTTGGCAAGCATCCGCCGCCGCTTTACGGTCATACCAAAACCCGATCAACAGGTAGGAACACATCCCCACCAATTCCCAGAAAATATAGATCTGAACCAGGTTGGGGCTGATAACTAAACCCAACATGGAGGAGGCAAATAGGCTTAAATAGGCATAAAAACGCACATATCCAGGGTCATGGGCCATATAGCCATCGGTGTAGATCATGACCAAAAAAGCCACAGAGGTGACGATCACCAACATCAAAGCACTCAAATGGTCAATGACAAACCCCATTTGGAGATGGAAATTGCCCGCCGAAGCCCATTCCAACATATATTGATAGGAGTCATGGCCTTGGAGTTGGCTCCAGAGAAGAGCAAAGGATAAGACCATTGCTGCTCCAAGAAACGACACAATCAGGACTGCATTGAGTTGACGCAATCCATTAGTCACTTGATTAAAGGAAATTAGCCCTAGACCCACTATCATGGCTCCCACTAAGGGCAGCACAGGAATGAGCCAGGCATATTGATAAAGCG
>CAYZWO010000094.1:12617-17248 GCA_964482215.1 uncultured bacterium | reverse complement strand
TATGATTCTCCACATTTTTGGAAAAAGAGAGACTTTCTCTAACCAATCGAGAAATCCGTTGGCGAAAGGTATTATTTAATCTTTCAACATGATTGGTTTGTCCCGTCTCTTTGCCCACTGCTCGATGACGTTTACGAGGAATAACTTTCTCATAAGATACCCAAAAATCTGTATAAGCAATGGCACATTGTCGATAAACAGCAGGCAGACTTGCCCATAATTTCTTCGCTGATTGACGACTTCTATCACCAATATAACAGCCAACAATTTCTCTAGTTTTTCTGTCTATTGCTAGCCATACATAAAACTTATTTTCTTTGGAAAAAACAAATGACCAAAGTTCATCACATTCAATAATTAATTTTCCTCGTGCCTTTTTAGAAATGCTTACCTGACGGGGTACTTGGCTCAATTTATGATTGATATAATTTTGTAACCATGACCAACTAACGCCCGTTGCTCTTGCGATTCCTCGGAGAGAAATACGTTCTAACAAGAGCTTATCAATAAGTTGTTTTGTTTCGTCTGAAACCTTTTTTTGACTAGGGTTAAGAACAAACTGACGACCACATTCTTTACATTGGCATTTTCGCTTACCATTATGGCTAGAACCATTCCTGATAATCTGAAGAGAACTACACTTCGGACAAGGCTGTTTAAGATTCATTTTTGAGGGATAATATTTCTGAACTAGTTGCTGTTCTACTCTCAATTGAATGACGATAAAAAATAATAGGGTAAAAAAGTTGGTCATAAAAATATTGATTGAGGAGATATATTTGAGA
The DNA here is from genome assembly GCA_964482215.1 of uncultured bacterium. Classification (GTDB taxonomy): domain Bacteria; phylum Cyanobacteriota; class Cyanobacteriia; order Cyanobacteriales; family Microcystaceae; genus Snowella. Next base: position 16,463 of record CAYZWO010000094.1, on the reverse strand, counting down.
AATATTTATATTAGTTTATATTTTATGTAAGCGTTGTTCTATATACTCTTTAGACCACCACTACTATCGAATCACTACCGCAATATTTTTACCGAAGGCCCGCATTAGGTAATAGTAATTTCCGCCTGGGTGGGGGTAAGCCGTAGCTAGTTCCCCATAGCACAATGCACCAATCAAAGACATTAGGCCGCCCAGAACCCACATGAGGATGAGCCATTGCCCGTTAGACACATTTGCAGCAACGAGGGATGGCGTTTGGAAAATTCCTGCACCGATGACGATACCCACAATCATCGCGATCGCGTCAGTAAAAGCTAGGGCTGATTTTGGTGTAACCGTCGGGCTTGCAACCCAATGAGGATTTGGTAGTTCTGTATTAATCTGTCTACTCACGCTGATCTTTGGTTTGCTAAAGGTTATTAGTTAAATAGGGGGATTTGACAGTTTAAAATCGATATTCTTTGGGCATCGTAGAAATTACTGCGGTAATTAATGGCAATATTCGCCCCTTCTTGGGCAAACCGAATCGCGATCACTTGCCTAATTCCCTATTCGTTCTCCGTTACCAAAACATGTTTTCCTGCATCCTTTCATCGCTGATCTCCGATGCCATTACCGTAGTTTAGAGACATCTTCAGGCACGACCCAGTAATAAACGGTATGTTGGCCCCCTGAAGAACTTTCTACTTGAACCACCCGTTCGGGTTTCCAATCGCCAAAATCGTAGTTGTGGGAAACAATACGGGTTCCTGGACGGAGTTCTTGCAAGAGCTTCGGCAACAAGCGCATATTCACACTGGGCAACAGGTAAAGGGTAACAATGCTGGCTTCACTGAGATCGGTTTGGAACAGATCCTGCTGTTGGAAGCTAACCCGATCTGTCACACCTGCTTCTTCGGCTCGGTTACGGCTTCTTTGGACTAAATCAGGATTAATATCAATGCCCACACCCCGCGCACCATATTGTTGAGCCGCTGTAATGATGATACGACCGTCCCCACTGCCCAGGTCATAGATCACATCGTTGCTGGTCGGACGGGCTAGACGTAGCATTTCATCGACCACAGGTTGGGGAGTCGGGACAAAGGGCACATCCGCCACTTGATTCTGGGTCGGAATATCCGAAACCCCTTGTTGGGCTTGGATAGTTTCAGGTTGAGTTTCAAACTGAGTTTTGGTCTGATTATCTAATTGAGCTTGGGTTTGGGGGGTGCACCCTACTAACATTAAGCTGCCCGCACTCAAACTAGCCGTGAATAAGGTCATAATTTTTTTAGATAACATAGCGGATTCTCCTTATTGAGTGGTCAGGGTTGCTAATTTAGGTAAATTAAAGATGAATTGAAAGGATAAAAAAGATACTCGGAAATTTCTTCCCAGGCAAAACAGGCATCATTTCCCAATACACAGACTCAGCGTAAAAAGGAAGCCTGATGCTTGTTAATGCTTATTTTATGAATGACAGTGTTTGATGCTTCAATTAATAAAAGATTCCGCCTAACCCGTTAATCCGTCAAAGGGTAGAAATCATTTTTTATTGAAAATAAATTCTAAGTAGGTCGACCAAATAAATCGTTGGCAAGACAGAGGACTACTGAAACTGCAAGCGTAGAACTTTGGAAACGATTACAAGAATTTGATTTGTCAGATTTAAAAATTACATTTAAACGTGAATCGACTTCAACTTAAATTTTAAAGATTTAGCGAGATCGCTGATCGTGTAGGATTGGTTAGCATAGCGTAATCCTTCAAAAACATTGATGATGAAGGGCGATTGCTTTTGGACATTGTAAAATTCTCTTCAATTTGGCGATCGCGGATGTCATTATCACTCAAGCAAAGTAAAATAAAAACTGTATTGAAAAAAGGATAGGGTAAAGTAACGATGGTGCAAACTATGCAATTTGGTCAAATCCTAGAAATGATTGATCATCTTTCTTTTGATGAACAAGATGACTTAATTAATATTGTTAAACATCGACAAATCGAAAAAAGACGAGAGCAAATTGCTCAAAATATTTCTCAAGCTAAACAAAACTATCAAAATGGCAATGTTTTTCGAGGAAATGTTGATGCCATCATTGCCGAACTAAACAATGATTAACTTAGTTTTTAGTCCATCATTTAAACGCGCTTTTAAAACAATAATTAAGCGGCAACCCGACTTAAAACCAAAAATAGAAACCAAATTAAGGCTACTAGCAGACGATCCCTATAATCCAACTTTACGAACTCATAAATTAAAGGGAAAATTATCGGGTGCTTGGGCTTGTTCTGTTGAGTATAACTGCCGAATTATCTTCAGCTTCGAACTAAATCCTGAAACCCAAGAAGAAGAAATTAACCTAATTGATATTGGAACTCACGATGAAGTTTATTAAATATAATTTTTTATGATTTTAGCACGATTTTGGCAGTTGGTGATCGCGTGCGTCAGTTACGAAAGTTTTGCTTATTGAATAATCGACTACAACTTAAGATTAATCATCCATTTGCCAAGGTTCTAACAAATTATTTTCATCAAAAATTCGTTTCGGTCGTAAAACAACGATCGCTTGACCTAAAATTTCTGATGTTGGTGGAGCAGGAAACCAATTGACACTGACTTTATCGCCCTCATCCACTAGGAAAAAGCTATTATCATCCCATTCTTTCGCTGCCCGATCCACCAGTACCAAAACCACCTCTGTTTTGTTGGTTAAAGCTTCGGATAATTCCTGACCCTGACAGAAAAACGCAACGGGATCAACGGCTTTTAACACGACTTGCCAACCAGGAAAGGGCACTAAAGCACCTTCGCCTGAATATTGAACTAGCCCAAACGGTTCCACAATGGTGACAGGTTGCACCGCATTAATTTGTTCACGAGTTAAGGGCCAAGTTCCTGCAATCGGAATTAAACGGGATAGCTCCTCGTCATTTTCCACGCGATATAAGGGAATCAAAGGAGCTTTACGAGTGGGAGTAACCGATAAATCACTGAGTAACTGCTCGATCGCGCTTCTGGCGGATTGCGAATGGGCAAACTTTAAACCCTTGGCAATTAAACGGGTGCGAGTCTGGAGATCACGGCTTTGTTTCGCTAACTTCCAACATTGATAAGCGATCGCGTCTCCTGGGTGTTCAGTAAAACCTGCGGGCAATTGGGAAAAACGGGCAAATTCTTGAATGGCTTTGGCTAACTCTTTGGCTCCGTCGAATTCTAAATTTTTCTCGTAGGCCGTGGTTGCTGCCGCTAAGCGTTGAGCTTGATTAAGAATGCGGAATTCGTAGAGAACATCACTTTTTGGGCCGAGATAATATTGCAATAAATTTTCAGGGGCTTGCGCTTTGACCAGACTGTCATAAACCTGTGCCGCCACGATAATTAAATTCTGTTGAACCGATTGAAAGCCTGTGCGCTCAAAAATGATTTGGGAGGAATATCCTGATTTTTGCAACTCTTGACAACGTTTTCCCCAATCTACCCAAGTTCCTTCTTTATGCAACAGCGATCGCATGACCTCCGAAGCGGCTTCTTCAGATAAGGGCTGGAAAGATTCAGGCTGATGCTCGTTCATGGAAAAATACAGCTTAGTCAGAATAAGAACTTCTTTCCATTGTCCCACGAGGAGCGTCTTCAATGCCGAGTCGGTAAGGCAACCGCTTCAAGCATCCTGAGCAAAACGTAACATTATGTAAAGAAAAATACAATTGGTATATTTTGTTACAGAAATCCATGTTATAACTATTAGTGAGGGTAAATTAAATCGATAAAAATTTTGAAACCTAGCTACTTCGGAGGCTAATATGTCTACTCAACAACAAGCTCGTGCCTTAATGATGCGTCACCACCATGTCGTCAAA
>CAYZWO010000094.1:0-12607 GCA_964482215.1 uncultured bacterium | reverse complement strand
CCATGTTAGAAAGAGCCGCTTCGGAAATTGGTATGGATGTTGTTGATCATAATGAAACGAACACCCAAGCTAAGCCTTAACATCGTTTCCGAGTAACTTAGCGATCGCAGTGGCGCATCCTTAAGTTAGGCGTGAAAATTATAAAAATTGAAGTACTCGTAGGATTAAGATAATGAGAGAAGGGCAGATTACCTGCTCTTTTTTATTGTGGGGTTGCAATTAACGGGAAAAACTCAAATGGCATACGATTTTTCAACACTGGCTCAACAGTATCAAACGGCACTACTGCAAGATGTTATTCCTTTCTGGGAAAAATATTCTCTTGATCGCGAACAAGGGGGCTATTTTACTTGTTTAGACCGCACGGGGAAAGTGTACGACACCGATAAATTTATTTGGTTGCAAAATCGTCAAGTCTGGATGTTTTCGACCCTATACAATCAATTAGAAAAACGTTCCGATTGGTTAAATATTGCAGCACATGGGGCCAATTTTTTAGCCGAACATGGTCGAGATCAAGACGGTAATTGGTATTTTTCCCTCGATCGCGCAGGGAATCCCTTAATCCAACCCTACAATATTTTCTCTGATTGTTTTGCGGCGATGGCATTCAGTCAGTATGCCTTAGCGTCAGGGGATGAACAGGCTAAAGCAATTGCCCTACAAGCCTATAACAACGTTTTACGGCGCAAAGATAATCCCAAAGGTCAATATAGTAAAGCCTACCCTGGGACGCGATCGCTGAAGTCCTTAGCCGTTCCCATGATTTTGGCAAACTTAACCCTAGAAATGGACTGGCTACTCTCTCCTGAAACCTTAGACAAAGTTTTAGACCAGACCGTTGCCGAGGTAATGACCGATTTTCTCGATGCAGAACGGGGGTTAATGTTTGAAAGTGTACAACCCGACGGTTCTCATTTAGATTGCTTTGACGGACGGCTATTAAATCCAGGGCATGGCATTGAAGCGATGTGGTTCATTATGGATATTGCCCATCGTCGTCAGGATCACGTCACCATTGAAAAAGCAGTACAAGTGGTGTTAAATATTCTCGATTTTGCTTGGGATCAAGAATACGGCGGTATTTTTTACTTCATGGATGCAGATGGCCATCCTCCCCAACAACTAGAATGGGATCAAAAGCTCTGGTGGGTGCATCTAGAAACCTTAGTGGCTTTGGCGATGGGCTATCGGTTCACTAAACGCGCTGAGTGTTGGGACTGGTATCAAAAAGTGCATGACTACAGTTGGTCAAAATTTGCCGATCCTGAATACGGCGAATGGTTTGGCTATCTCAATCGACGGGGTGAAGTGTTACTCAATCTCAAAGGTGGCAAGTGGAAGGGCTGTTTCCATGTTCCTCGTGCTTTGTTCTTATGTTGGAAAACTTTTGCAGCTTTGGCAGGAGAAAATTAAATTAAGGTTGACTTTCCCCTTGGGGCAATTCTTTTAAATATTAGCCAACTAAACCAGAACGAATGGCTCGAACCGCTGCTTGGGTGCGATCTTCAGTGCCTAACTTATTTAAAATATTGCGGACATGGGTTTTAACTGTTCCGACAGTAATAAAGAGTTTTTCGGCAATTTCTGCGTTGCTATGGCCATTAACAATCAACTGTAATACTTCTAATTCGCGATCAGTTAAGGTGGTAGAAACTTTTTCTGCTCCTTCTTCTGGTTTTTCGCTCTCCGTTTGGGGAGAGACTAACGGTTGTTCGGAAGCACGAGTATAGGCCAAAACTAAACGAGCGATCGCTGGATCAATCCAATTTTGGTCTGCCTGAGTCGCCTTAATCGCTTCTAAGAGTAAATCGGGACGAGTATCTTTCATGCAATAGGAATCAGCCCCCGCACCAAAGGCAGCTAAGACGGACTGTTCTTCATGATGGAAGGTGAGAATTAGAATCTTAATATTTTGATGATCGGGCGAGGCTTTAATGCGTTTAGTTAACTCAATGCCGTTTTCATCGGGTAATCCAATATCAATAATGGCGACATCAGGTTGTTGGGTTTGTAATAGTTGAAATCCCTGTTGGGCGGTCTGCGCGTCTCCTAACCAAGTAATTTCTGGAAATGCGGTTAGGGCTTGTTTTAGTCCCATACAAATGATCTCATCATCTTCAATTAGGGCAACACGAATCTTTGTCATCTTTTTGTTCTTTTCTCATCTTGAAAAGCCTGCTTTATGAACTAAAATTTGATTATTACATAAATAATAATGATTTGTAGAATCGAAAACGCAAAAATCTTAATATTAAACAATTTCTCTCGCTTTTACTCCAAAATCCATTCCGATGAACGCTCTCCTAAGTCAAGGGGAATACTAACCGCTTTCCCTAATCTTGGATGTTCACGGGTTTTTTCTAGGAATTTTTCGACTTGTTCAGCTCCTCCCCACGCCTGTAAATAGGACGCGATCGCGTTCAAATGTTCCAAATATTCTGATTCAGATAACGGAAAAGAAGCCTGTTCTAGATACTTCCACATGACTTGAACAAAGATTTTACCCTTGGTTCGTCGGAGCTGAATATCATAGGAACGTCCCCACTTGTTAAGTAACAGTTGGCGCAATTCTTTTCCTGTCATCGGTTTGTAATCCCATCAAAGTCCAAATTAACCGTTAATTACTGTATTTATCATAGGCAATTTTGAATTGAATCGTCACTTGAGCTGAATTTCTAGCAAAGTTAAGCCCTACCAGCAATAAGAATCCTTCGTCAATCTGCATTACTCGTCAAAGGTTAAGGCTTTTCCACGAACCTGATCAAAAAATTGACCCCGTTCAAAGGCAATTTCTCCATTAACGATGGTAACGACGGGCCAACCTGTAAGATTCCAACCTTCAAAGGGACTCCAGCCACATTTGGTTTGCAGTTCTTCCCGCAGCACAAGTTTATAAATATTCAAATCCACTAAGACTAGATCGGCATCGTAACCCACCGCGATCGCGCCCTTATTGGGAATTTTGTACCCTTTGGCCACATTAGCTGACATCCACTGAGACACCTGAGCCACTGTACATCGGCCTTGCATGGCTTGGGTTAACATCAAGGGTAAAGCCGTTTCTACCCCAGGCATTCCTGACGGCACATTGGCGGGTTCTAAAAATACCGTATCGGCTGACGCTTTTTCCGCCTCAGTAGAAATAGGAGCATCTTCTGCCTTGCCTTTTTCTGCTAAGGTATGAGGGGCATGATCGGTGGCAATAAAATCAATCACGCCATCAAGTAACGCTTGCCATAATACGTCTTGATCATGCGGCGATCGCAAAGGCGGATTCATTTTCGCAAAACTGCCAATGGTTTCATAGGCACTGGTATTCAACAGGAGATGCTGGGGCGTAACTTCTGCTGTCACCCATGCAGGCTTGTCTTGCCTTAGTAATTCGGCTTCATCGGCAGTGGACATATGCAAAATGTGGAGTCGCCGTTGATATTTTTTGGAAAGTTTTAAGGCCAATTGGGTGGCATTCAGAGCCGCTTGATTATCTTGAATAATGGAATGGATGGCAGGATCGGTACTCCCCGCAAACTCCTGACGACGTTGAGCAATACGGGCTTGATCTTCGGCATGAACAGCGATTAAACGCTTTCCCTTGGAAAAAATTCGGTCTAAAATCTCTTCTTGATCGACTAATAAAGCACCATGCATCGATCCCATAAAGATTTTAATGCCACAGGTCGGCTTGGCGGTCAGTAAATCAGGCAAAATCTCAGCCGTTGCCCCAATAAAAAAACCATAATTTACTAAAGATTTTTGGGCGGCTCGTCGTAACTTGTCATCTAATGCGGCTTGAGTCGTTGTTAAGGGACGAGTATTGGGCATTTCTAAAAAGCTAGTCACTCCACCTCTAGCACAGGCACGACTGGCAGTATGTAAATCCTCTTTATGTTCCAACCCAGGCTCACGGAAATGGACTTGTGGATCAATCACCCCAGGCAACAAAGTTAACCCCGTTGCGTCTATCATGGTACTAAATTGAGCATCCGCTATACTAGGAGCAATCTGTTGAATTTTTCCCTCACGAATAAGCACATCCCCCTGCATAAACTCGTTATTGGGCAAAAGGATCTGAGCCTGACGAATTAATATTGTGGATGGAGAAACCATAATCTCCTCGTCTCTTGTAGAACAAATTTATTATCTCACTGTCTCCTATTCGCTAAACTAGAAAAGATACGATTTTTAATCTCGGCATCATCTAGTATCAAACCTTCTTTCCTTAATTTTTCGGTAGTTCCCTATGACGCAAAGTGTGGATCAAGAGCCAGTCACTACTCCTCAACCTAAACCAGACAATATTTGGCTCGAAACAGCTAAAACCCTCGGTACGGCAGTTATTTTAGCCATTGGAATTCGGACGTTTGTGGCTGAAGCTCGCTATATTCCTTCTTCTTCAATGGAACCGACGCTACAAATTAATGACCGTTTAATTATTGAGAAAGTTAGCTACCATGTCCATGAACCGAAACGGGGAGATATTGTTGTTTTTAACCCGACGGAAGCTTTAAAACAACGTAATTTTAAAGAAGCATTTATTAAACGCATTATTGGTTTACCTGGTGATACGGTGCAAGTTTCTAATGGTCAGGTTTATGTCAATGGTGGCAAACTGTCAGAAGATTACATTGCTCAAGAGCCGAATTATGACTATGGCCCTGTGAAAGTCCCTGAAGATCAATATTTAGTCTTAGGCGATAACCGAAATAATAGTTACGATTCCCATTACTGGGGATTTGTCCCCAAAGAAAAGCTCATCGGTCGTGCTCTCTTCCGTTTTTGGCCGTTTAATCGTCTTGGAATGTTAGATGGTAAATCGGGTGAACAACCTGCATCCCCGAATAGTTCTAGTCCTAACGCGGTTCAACCTGCCAAGTAAGTTTTTTGAAATAACGCGATCGCTTCTCATCTCCTAAAGTTGGTGAGCGAAATTTGAATCTTCTCAAGCGGAATATTCTCTGTTGTCCTTACCAAATCTTTATCTTTTCTTCTTAAAGTCACATTAGAGGTAACGATAAGGAGCTTGAATCATGGTTTTGGGTAATATGGGATTGCTTGGGGAGAAATTCATTGTTAATGACTTTGCTTCAGCCGGAAAAGCCGTGTTGGAATTCCTTCATCATCGCTTTGGTTTTGAGTTGTGGATGATAACTCGAACCGATAAGGAGGATTGGATTGTGTTAACGGCTGAAGATCACGGTTATCAGGTGAAAGAGGGGATGGTTTTTCGTTGGAGTGATTCTTTTTGTTCGCGCATGGTCGAGGGATTAGGCCCTTGCATTGCTCCCCAAGCCAGTTTAGTTCCTGCTTATGCGGAAGCTCCGATTGGTCAACAAGTTAATATAGGCTCGTATATTGGTGTTCCGTTAAAATATAGTGATGGAAGTTTGTTTGGAACTTTATGCGCTATTGATCCTCTGCCAAAGACAAGTAACCTCGAATTTGAACAGCCGTTGATTGAGTTACTTGCTCATTTATTGAGTAGTTTATTAAATTTTGAATTACAAGCGTTAGAAGCTATCCGTCAGGTAGAACGGGTGGAATTAGAGGCAATGAGTGATTCTTTGACGGGTTTATATAACCGTAGAGGTTGGGATAAACTCGTCACGATGGAAGAAGAACGGTGTTCTCGGTACGGACATTCAGCTTGCATTTTTTCCATTGATTTAGATAATCTCAAGTATGTTAACGATACCTATGGGCATGAAGCAGGAGATCGACTGTTGATAAGAGCCAGTCAAGCCCTCAAAAATGCTGTTCGAGAATCGGATATTGTGGCTCGTTTGGGAGGCGATGAATTTAGTATCTTAGCCATCGAATGTGACGCTGAAAAAGCCCAGATTATAGACAATAGAATCCGTCAAATGCTGAATAAATTTATGATCAAAGCTTCTGTGGGTGTTGCAATCCGAAAACCTCAATACGGGTTACAAAAGGCTCTTCAAGAAGCTGATGCCAATATGTATCAAGAGAAAAAAAGTCGCAAGTCATCTCGTGTTCAAGCAAACGCATTTTGTGCTTAATTGTTCATCGAATTAATTATTAATTATTGTGTTTCTCTTAGTAAATTAAAATGAAATAATTAATACTAAAAATTTCTGGAATTTTAGTGAATGAAAATCCTGCTGATTGAAGATGATGAATTACTGAGGGCATCCTTCGCAAAAATATTAATTGAGCATCGCTATTTAGTGGATTTAGCCAGTGATGGTCAGGTGGGGTTAGAGCTAGCAACGACGGTTGATTATGATTTAATTTTTCAGATGTACAAATTCCGAAATTGGATGGCATTAGTCTTTGTCGGCAATTAAGAAAGCAGGGTTACGATAAACCGATTTTGCTGTTAACGGCGAATAGTTTCGAGGAAGGCGCGATCGCGGGATTTGAAGCAGGAGCCGATGATTATATTATTAAGCCCTGTCCGACGGATGTTTTATTAGCCAGAATACGAACCCTGTTGCGGCGTAGTGATACTTTGATTGCCAAACAAACTGAAGAGTCAAGTAATTTTTTAACGTGGGGAGAACTGAAATTAGATTTGCATTCAGGGCGTGTAACCTTGGCAAAAAAAGAGATCGCATTGACTACAACGGAATACCATTTGTTGGAATTATTGTTACGCAATCCCGAAAGAATTTTTAGTCGCAGTGTGATTTTAGATCGACTGTGGGGTTTTGATGATGCGCCAACTGAACGGGCGGTTAATACCCACATCAAGGATCTCCGCAAGAAATTAAAAGCAGGCGGCTTGACGGAAGAAATTATTGAAACGATTTATGGAATGGGATATCGGCTTAAACCTTCGCCACAAGTCAGCGATCGCCAATTAGCCCAAAAAAATTTACTGACCCGTTTTCAAGACACCTTAGAAAAACGCATAGCCGTATTGAAACAAACTCAAGCCGAACTAAGGGCAGGAAAATTAGAACCCGCATTGCAACAGGTGGCCCAACAAGAAGCCCATAAACTTGCAGGCTCCTTAGCGTCATTTGGCTATCCCAACGGCTCCAAAATCGCCAGATCCCTAGAACATTTATTGATGAAAAATGACTTGGCAGTATTAGAAAACTCCACACAATTTTTTGAATTAGTATCAGCTTTAGAACAAGAGACATCAAAGCAAACTAATCCGCCTAAAATTCCTTTAATTTCCTTGAGTTCATCCCCTAAACCTGCTCAGGTATTGATCATTGATGACGATAAAGCGTTAACGGAATTATTAAAAACCGAAACACTCCAATGGGGATTTTCGTTAAAAGTTATTGAAACACCGACTGCGGCTCGGTCTTACTTAACTTTAGACACACCCGATGTGGTGTTATTAGACCTCAGTTTTCCTGAAACCCAAGAAGATGGCTTATCGTTATTGCAAGACATCAAAGTCAAATGCCCCCATCTGCCGATTATTGTTTTTACAGGGAGGGGAAGCCTGAGCGATCGCTTAACCGTTTCTCGATTAGGGGCACAACAATTTTTACAAAAACCTGCCACGACTGAACAAATCTTTCAGGGCATCACCCAAGCTTTGAGTAAACCCAAAAAAGCAGAGGCAAAAATCTTAATCGTGGATGATGACCCCAGCGTTTTAGACTTGCTCAGTAATTTCCTAACTCCTTGGGGTTTAGCCGTGACGACCCTGAGTGACCCCCAACAATTTTGGGAGGTTCTAACTGCTGTTTCCCCCGACTTACTCTTAATTGATTTGGAAATGCCTCAAGTTAGTGGCTTGGATCTCGCTCAGGTAGTACGACAAGACGTAATCTGGGGAGATGTTCCCATTCTGGTCGTAACAGCCCATACCGATGCGGAATCCCTTCAACAAGCCTTTGCCGTTGGAGCAGATGATTTTATTACCAAACCCGTATTGGGGCCAGAGCTAGTGACACGGGTTCTTAGTCGGATTGAACGCAACCACTTACGCCATCAAGCCCAAATCATTGACGCTAATAGCAGGAGAAACGGTCATGAGCAATAACCAACGGTATAGGGTGTTAATCATTGACGACTCTCAGGAAGATCGCAGCACCTATCGTCGTTATCTCCAAAAAGATATTAATGAAAGTTTTGAGGTGATAGAAGCGGATTCAGCAGAGTTTGGGCTGGAAATTTGTCAAAAATGCTTGCCTGATGTCATTTTACTGGATTATTTATTACCCGATGTTGATGGGCTGACTTTCCTAGAAATATTAAATCAACAGTTGGGAGAGTCCTGTATTCCTGTTGTCATGCTGACAGGGCATGGTAACGAAATGGTTGCCATTCAAGCGATGAAACGGGGCGTGGCAGATTATTTAATTAAAGGGAATTTAACGTCTGAAATATTATGCCGAACGGTTAACCACGCGATCGCGCAATTTCAACTCCAGCAACAACTCAGCCAACAGCAGAAACAACAGCAACTGATTGGAGAGATCGCCTTACGGATTCGGCAATCTTTAAACTTAGAGGAGATTCTACAAACAACGGTTAACGAAGTCAGACAACTGATCAAGGTAGATCGAGTGATTATTTTTGAATTTAATACGGATTGGGGAGGAAAAGTTACTTTTGAGTCAGTCTTAGATGAAAAATTCGCAATTTTACCGTTTAATATCTACGATCCTTGCATTGGAGAACACTATGTAGAACCGTTTAAACAGGGAGCAGTCACCGCCAAAGCAGATATTTATACAGCAGATATTAGTCCCTGCCATGTCGAATTTTTAAAAAAATTGCAAGTAAGAGCTAATTTAGTCATTCCTATCTTGAAAAATAACGAATTATGGGGCCTATTAGTGGCTCATCATTGTACTGCTCCCCGTGAATGGTTAACACACGAAATTCATCTGCTGCAACAAATTGCGGTTCAAGTCGGAATTGCTATTCAACAAGCCAATTTATTAGAACAGGTACAAAAAAGCGCGATTCGTACCCAAATTTTATTTAAAACCGCTTTTGACGGCATTGTCATTTTAGATGAACAGGGTAAGGTCTTAGATGCTAACCCCCGTTTTGCGGAAATGTTGGGATACTCCCTCGAAGAAACGCAAAAATTGAGTGTGTTTGACTGGGATGCTCAGTTTAGTGTGCAGGAAATTCAGGGGTTATTGCAGAATTTTGAAAGTGGAATCTTAGAAACTTGTCACCGTCGAAAAGATGGTTCAATTTTTAATGTAGAAATTAGCACTTATCTGGTAGAACAACAAGAAAATAGTCTAAGATGCTGCTTCTGTCGAGATATTACTGAACGTAAACAAGCGATATTTGCTTTACAAGAAAGTGAATCGCGTTTTCGTGCGCTTGCGGATGCCATGTTTGAAGGCATTATCATTCAAGAAAATGGCAAGGTTATTGAAGTTAATGATGGATTTACCAAAATGTCTGGCTATGCTCCAGAGGAAGTGATCGGTAAATCAATTACTAATTTTATGACTCCAGAGTCTTCAATAATAGTTCAGCAATATATTGAAAATCATTATGAGCGGCCCTACGAAATTACTGGCATTCATAAAAATGGTACATTCATTAATCTAGAAGTGGTGGCTAAGCATAGCCTTTATCAAGGGCGAGAAGTCAGAATTGCCGCTTTACGAAATATTACTCAACGCAAACAGATAGAAGAATCCTTAAAGCAAAGCGAAGCTCGTCTGCGTCTGGCTCAAATTGCGAGTAATTCGGGCGTTTGGGACTGGGATCTTGTCAACAATAAGCTAATTTGGTCGCCTGAGTACTATCAACTTTACGGATTAGATCCCAATACTGAAGCAAACTATGAAAATTGGCTTCGCTGTGTTCATCCTGATGATCGAGAATTAGTTAGTCAGCAAACCCTAAGCGCATTGGAAGATGACAATACTCATTTAAGAGTCGAGTTTCGAGTTATTCAATCTGGTCAAATTCGGTGGTTTGCAGGCATTGGGCAAGTGATACGAGATGAACAACAGAATCCCTTGCGAATGATTGGGATTACTTTGGATATTACTGAGCAAAAACAAACTGAAATTGCCTTACAACAATTGAATACTGAATTAGAACAACGGGTTGCGGAACGAACTGAAAAACTGACTAAAGTAAATGAAGATTTATCAAAATTGGTTAAACAGTTACAGACTCTACAAACTGAAACAGAAGATCTCTACAATAATGCGCCCTGTGGTTATCACTCCTTAGATGCAGAGGGAACGTTTGTTCGGATTAATAATACAGAATTGCGTTGGCTGGGCTATAGTCGTGAAGAAATATTGTATAAAAAGAAATTCAAAGATTTTCTAAAGGCTGAAAGTTTGCTGATTTTCCAAGAGCATTTTCCTCGGTTTATACAACAAGGAAAGATTAAGAATTTAGAGTTCCAGTTAATTCATCAAGATGGTTCAACTCGTTGGGTAAATGTTAACTCAATTGCTATTAGGGACGAAGCGGGAAATTTTTTGATGAGCCGAACCAGTTTATTTGATATCACCGAACGAAAACAAGCGATAGTAAATTTACAAAAGCAGATTAAACGAAATCAATTACTGTGGCATATTAATCAAGCGATTCGTCAATCATTAGATCTCAATACTATTTTGGAAACCGCAACTGCTGAGGTCAGAAAGACGATTGGGGTGGATCGGGTTGCTGTTTATCAATTTAATGAGAATTGGAGTGGGGATTTTATCGCGGAATCTGTCGGCGATCGCTGGATCAAGCTAGTAGAACCGATGGTTTGTAATATATGGGAAGATACCTATTTACAAGAAACCAAAGGCGGTCGGTTTCAAAATAATGAGATTTTAACAGTTAACAACATTTATACGGCTGATCTTCAACCCTGCCATATTGAGTTATTGGAACAATTTCAAGCTAAAGCCTATGCCATTGCTCCTATTTTCGTGAATAATAGCCTCTGGGGACTGTTGGGAATTTATCAAAATGCGGCTCCCTATGCTTGGGATACCTGGGAAATTGACCTCCTCAAACAAATTGCTAATCAATTAGCCATTGCTATTCAACAATCTCAACTTTATTCTCGACTGCAAATAGAATTACAAGAACGCAAACAAACGGAAGTCATTTTACGGGAGGCTGAACGACGCTGGCGATCGCTGTTAGAAAATGTGCAGTTAATCGTTGTCGGTCTGGATCAATCAGGCGATATCAATTATGTGAATCCTTTCTTTTTGGAACTTTCAGGTTATCAGGAATCAGAAGTCTTAGGTAAAAACTGGTTTGAGAATTTTCTCCCGTTCTCTCATCAGCAATCCCTGCAAGTGATTTTTTCAGACGTATTACATCATAGTGCCTATCCTTACTACAAAAATTCTATTCTGACAAAATCGGGTGAGGAAAAAATGATTGCTTGGAATAATACGGTGCTAAAAGATGCCAACGGCAATCCCATCGGAACCATTAGTATTGGGGAAGATATTACCGAACGGCAAAAAGTTGAGGCGGTCAAAGACGAATTTATCGGTATTGTTAGCCATGAACTGCGGACTCCTTTAATGTCCATTCAAATGTCCTTGGGGTTGTTGCAAACCGATGTCTATGCTAAAAAACCAGAAAAGGCGAAACGCATGATTGACATTGCTTTTACGGACACGAAGCGATTAGTCAATTTAGTCAATGATATTCTCGATTTAGAAAGATTAGAGTCAGGACGAGTCAACTTAGAAAAAACTGTCTGCTGGGCTACTGATTTGATACAGCAAGCCGTCAATGGAACCCAGGCGATCGCCACTCAGCAAAACATCACTTTTGAAATTATTCCTAACAACGTTATTGTCTGGGCCGCTGCTGACTCCATTATTCAAACCCTAACCAACTTGTTAAGTAATGCCCTTAAATTTTCCCCTGCTCATTCCGTGATTCAACTTCAAGCAACCTATCAAGAAAACTACGCGCTTTTCCAAGTCCGTGATCAAGGGCGGGGCATTCCTGAAGATAAACTCGAAGCCATTTTTGGGCGATTTCAACAAGTCGATGCTTCTGATTCCCGCGAAAAAGGCGGCACAGGTCTAGGTTTATCCATCTGTCGTAGTATTGTTGAAAAACATGGTGGGAAAATCTGGGCTGAGAGCGTTTTAGGACAAGGAAGTACTTTTTGTTTTACGCTACCCATTTCAGGAGAAAGTGAGCTATGAATGAAAAAAGAATTCTCATTGTGGACGATGAAGAGCATCTTCGGGAACTCATCCAAGCCTGTTTAGAAGATTTAGGCGGTTGGCAAGCTCTCACAGCAGAATCAGGGGAAGAATGCCTACAAATCTTAGAAAATGAACAGGTTGATGCCATTTTATTGGATATCTCGATGCCTGGCATAAGTGGCATTGCTGTCTATGAAAAACTTCAGGCCAATACCCAAACCCAAGCAATTCCCGTCATTTTACTCACCGCTAAGGTCTTACCCAGCGATCGCGCTAAATTTGCCCAAATGGGAGTCAAAGGCATTATTTCTAAACCCATTGAACCCACCGTCTTAGTCATCGAGATCGCTGAAATCCTTAACTGGAATCAATAATGGCATTGCATATTTGCGCTATGTTTTGCCCCCCTAGCCCCCCAACTTTGGGGGAACTCAATGATGACAATGCTTAAAAGTCCCCCAGTATTGGGGGATTTAGGGGGCTATTATAATTAATTAGTTGCC
>CAYZWO010000093.1:0-17295 GCA_964482215.1 uncultured bacterium | reverse complement strand
CCCAATGGAAGCTCTCAAAGCCCAGGCGATCGCTGCCCGTTCCTATGCTTTAGTTCATATCATTCGTCCTGCAAGTCAGTGGTTTGACCTCGGCGATAACCAACGCTGGCAAGTTTATAAAGGCATTAATAGCGAATACCAATCCGGTTTCCAAGCCGTTGCTGCCACGATGGGTCAGGTGTTAAGCTACAAAGGCGGAGTTGTCGAATCTCTTTATGCCTCGACGGATGACATCGTTGCCGCAGCCCACAAAGGACGAGGAATGAGCCAAATTGGAGCCTATGGACTCGCCAGAAAAGGTTACGATTACCAACAAATTTTGGGTCGCTACTATCCAGGTGTAGGTTTAGCTCGGATGATTTTGCAACAATAATTTGCGATCATCCATAAAGTAATAATGAATCAGTTCCAAAGGTGCTGTAGTTGCTTATTTTCAAATTGTATGAGTCTACAAGTATAATTTGAAAAAATATTTTCTATTTGGTTGTTGTTCTCAGCGATCTTCCCCTTAAAAAGATCATCAATTAAGTATCCCCTTGTTCCATTAGATAGAAGCAATTTTGCTCGGTTGTTATTTAAGTTAGGTTTAAGAATTAACAAATTAATGAATCCAAAGTTTTTGTTTTAGTAGAGACCTAATGAATCAACCCATATTAGCATTAACTGTCTGGGATAGAGCAGCGGCTAATCTCCAAGGAATGCTTAATAATGCCATTATCAGATTGCCTGATTTTGTTTTGGCAATTATCATTTTTTTTGTTTTTTATTTTGTTGCTAGCAAGATCAAGTTATTAGTTAAACGGTTTACTCGACGTTATCGTCAGGCTCGTAATTTAGGGATTGTTCTTGGCCGATTGGCTCAAGGAACCATCATTCTGATTGGACTATTTGTAGCTTTATCCGTCATTATTCCCACTTTCAAAGCAGGTGATTTAGTCCAACTGTTAGGAATTAGTGGGGTGGCAATCGGGTTTGCTTTCCGTGATATTTTGCAAAATTTCTTAGCCGGAATTCTAATTTTATTAACTGAACCGTTTCAAATTGATGATCAAATTGTTTTTAAAGGATTTGAGGGAACGGTAGAGAACATTCAAACACGGGCAACCACTATTAGAACCTATGATGGTCGGCGGATTGTCATTCCTAACTCTGAACTGTTCACCAATGCAGTCACGGTGAATACAGCCTTTGAGAAGCGTCGTCTTCAGTATGATGTCGGTATCGGCTACGGAGACAATATTGAGCTAGCAAAACGGCTGATTTTAGAGGCCATGCACAGTGTAGAGGGGGTTCTCTCAGAGCCAGCACCCGATGCTTTAGTGATGGAATTGGCGGAAAGTACCGTCAATATTCGCGCTCGTTGGTGGATTCAACCGCCCAGAAGGGCAGATGCGCTGGATACGCAAGATAAGGTTTTAACGGCAATTAAAAATAAACTAACTGCGAATGGGATTGATTTACCCTTCCCGACTCAACAAATTCTTTTTCATGACCAAACGGAAGAAACCGACGGCGATCGCGATCGACAACGGGAAGGATGGCCCAGAGGAAAAGGAGACGTTCCTAAACCCCGCTCTATTGCTGAAAATCTCCAAAAATTAATACAAAAGCAGAATGAAAATAGGCCAAAAGACGATAGGGATAGCTCTGACAACCATTTTCAAGATGGACAGCACTATAGAACCGATAATTAGCAATAAAACAACGGTTAGTAAATTGTGATTTTTCGTTTATTATCTCGTTACTCCTTGAATAACGGGACGAATATCTGTTCCTTGAAAGCTTCCTGGGTTCCCGCTCCAGTTGAAATCACTAATGCGTAAATTAATTGAACCGATTTGTAAATCAGGATTATAGCGCACCATAAAATTGTAAGTTCGGCGGCTATATTCAATAAATAATTCCGTACTAATCGATTTATTTGCATCAATACTATAGGCACTTTGAACACCTACTCTCACCGGCCCATAAATTTGTTGAGTTAATCCCCAAGACAATACTTGAGTATCGACAAATCGGTCAAAATAGAATGGCGAAGCGTCTCCCCGAATAGCTTGTATATAACTAATATTAAATCCCGTATAGTCTAAATAGGGTTCGGAAAAATGACCGAATTGACCTAATAAACCAATACTGCCCGTTAAGGAAGGCTGAGAACTCCCATCACTATAAAAGCTAGCGACTCCGGTTAATCCCGTTGTCAATTGTAGATAGGGTAAAACAGGCGTTGACGTATATTTAAGACCTTGATCTGGCTTCGGTTCTAAGGCTTCTCCCATCCATAAAAAATAATATTTATTGAGGGAAACGGCTCCTTGATAGCGCATTAAAGTGACTAAATTATTTTCACGAATAGGAGCTAATAATTGGGTTTGATCGGTGTCTGCTTGAATACTTTGAATCGAGGCTTGATAACTTAAATAAAGGCTGGGATCACCCAAAGGAATAACCGGAGAAACGACGATTGCTCCTACGCTACTATTAACCGTTTGAAACCCTAACGATCCATTAAATAATCGTTCTCGATAATTGTATTCAAAACGAAGATCATGCGGAGCAGAGAGATCGCCTAATTTATGTTGAAAAGCAACTTTTGCCCGCAAAGAATTATCAATTTCATCTAAATTTAAATTGGAAAAATTCAAGGTATTAATAATACGATTTCGTTCATCAAAGTTGGCTTCAAAATCTGTAATTAAACCGAAAGCGGCGGGACACAGTACACACACTGTAGAATCACTAACATTTGCGCTGGGAAAAGCAGTAGGAAAAAAGACTTTTTGAATTAAATATTGGGGCTTAATATCAAAACGGACTGACTTGGTATCAAGAATATTAAAGCTACTTTGGACGTACAAACCCCCTCGGTCTTCGCCATCATAACCAAAGCTCAGAATCCCTGGCTGACGATTACGGCGGTCTAATACCAAACGGTCTTGAAACAAGGGCATGGTATTTTCCTGATCCAAAACCACTCTGGACTCACTTAATTGCACTTCATCGACTAAAGGCGCGACATTATAATATTTGGCTGTCTCTGCCTGAATTTCTAGCTCCGGTGGAGAAAAGGGGTCATTAGTGATTCTGACCTTATTGGCATTCCAACCTTCCGCGTCAAAATCAACTTTTTCAGCTTGGAAACGTAAACGATTAATTTGTCCACCGCTAGGGGTATTGCTTCCTGCTGTTCCAAAACGATTTAAATCTAAGCTTGTTCCTGCTGAAAAGCGATAGCCTTCCCCTGTAGTAATTCGTTGTAGGGGTTGATTGGCAAGTAGGCGTTCATTTAAGGTTTGGGCAGGAATGACACTGTTACCGAGATCGGTGGGTAAGGTTGGGGAGAGATCACGGCCTGTGGTGGGTTGATAGAGTTCACCATTAGCCTTGTAAATAACCCCTTTATCTTGAACAAAATAATATTCAAATCGTTCACCCCGTAGAGTTTGATCTCCTCGTTGCAAAGAAACATTGCCCTCTGCAACCGAAAAGCGATCAGGTAAGTTAATTTGGACGCGATCGGCTAATAAAACCCCATTGGCAAAGCGCATGATCACATTCCCTGTCGCCGTTATCACTTGGGTATTGGTGTTATATTCTTGCTGATCGGCAATTAATTCCAACGGTTGCGGTTGATTTTTGGCTTTTGTCTCTGATGGAGAGGTTGACGGGGTTTGGGTTTGAGGCTTGCTACTGGGATTCTCCTCATTGGGTGAAGAGGGTGCTGGTGTATTAGGCTTAGCGGGTGCAGTATCGTCGGCATTAATGATAAATTCTCTGGTTTCTCCGTTTCTCTCTTGGGCAATTAACTGCTTGGGTCGAGAATTGAGACGGCGATCGCTGCTTAGAGATTGAAGATTAAGAATAACCTGATTAGATGCCGTAGCAAAAGGAGTATTGCCAAAAGATTTAATGGGAAAGGCGTTAGGGGAATCGTTAGAAGGCCCGACAGAAATGGGTTTACCTAAAGAATTTGCCCGACTCGTAGGGGTAGTAGGGGGTTGAGTTGATGGAGAAGGCGCAACCTTACTCGGATCAGCATAGTAAAATTCAACGACTGCGGGAATGGTTTGAGGAGTTTTACCCGTTGTTGGTATACGCGAATCTGCCATTAAAGAATTAGCAGTCACCCCAGGTTGAAAAACCTGAATTTGAGCAGGAGGATTCGGTGGGGAATCAAATAGGGGCATCTAGATCAAAATAAAGCTGAACAAATCAACCGTAACCTTAATCGGAGTCTTGCCAGAAGAATGGGGACAGATCCGTGTCCTGCATAGCAGTCTTAGCGCGATCGCCCCCATCATCTTACTTCACCATAAGTTAACATGAAACTTTCTAACCTCAGTTGACACATCTATCAGGTAGTTGCTTAATACATTAAACCTTACCCCGATAGTTTTAATCTCTTAGTGGAGACAGTAAAGGTAACATAAGAGTTGCCGAAGGTTAAAGCCAGTTTCAAAAAAAGCTATCTAATAGCCTCACTATCCAAAAGAGGATTACACCGATTTCCCTCAAATGTCGAAAGTTTACTCAAAATCTTTCCGACCAGGGTTACGGGTAGGATCGCTGGAGAGAAAACCAAAGATAAATAATAAAACAAAGAATGCAACAACGATATTAACGACAATTTTGAGGGTTAACATAATACTCCTTCAGTTATAAAGAATGATGTTTATATGCTATGACAGCAGGTTTGTTCTACTTTGCCTACTTTATCGCATTTCGGTATCTTCATTGGCGACAAAATTTTAGCAGTTCCCGAAATTCCCCATGTCTTTTAAATCCCTTGATAGCCTACTAAATGGACTCCAACAACAACCCAATTGGGAAGAATATAATGTCTATCGCCAAGCTCTAAAAGCATGGGAAACGGCGATTGATCCTAAAATTCTTCAACAGACCAAACCCCTCGCCCTCCGTCGTCAGGTTCTTTGGATTGCCACCGCTAGTTCCGTTTGGGCCCAAACCCTAACGATGCAGCGTTATACCCTACTCAAAAAGTTAAATACTCACCTCCGTCAGCCCTTAACGGATTTACGCTTTTCTGCGGCCCAATGGCATCAAGTTCAACAATTAAATACCTTACAAACCCTAGAACCTGCGGCCCAATCCGAATCCTATCAAGCTTTTCTTAAAACCTTAACCTTTCCTGAAACAGAATCTCAAACGCCGTCTCAAACTCCCCATGAAGCTTTTCAACGCTGGACTAAAGTTCTGCAAATTCGGGCTGAAAATTTACCCGTTTGTCCTCAATGTCAATCTCCCACTTTTCCCCAAGAATTAGAACGCTGGTCAGTATGTGCTAATTGTGCCACTCAGCAATGGAGACAGAATGAATCGTCATTCTAATTAATACGATGTTTGAGAGTCATTTTGATCAGCTTTTCAATTCACGGCGATCGCGGTTTAGATTGAGGATTAAAGATTGATCACGGTTTTAGATCTTGCAAGAGAAAAATGATTTTATCCTTCATTAACAGGTTGTCCATCTTTAAGAGTATAAATATCTTCTTCTGGATCATTTAAAAAAGCAAAGCTAGGGTTATTTGAAACAGCGTTTAACCAGATTTGTTCATTAACTTCCTCCTCTGGCATCAGCAGAATAACTCGCACAAACTTAGCTTTTTCTTGGGGAATGGGATGATCAAGTTGGATTTGCCCTTGGGTATTGAGAATGCCAGTGGTTTCAATTGCACGCATAGCTAAATCTAAAAGAAGTGGTTTTATTTTAACATCAGTAACAATTGGTCAACAGCGATCGCCTCTAATTCAAAACCCATACCTTTCGCGCTCTCATTTTTATCGCATCTATTTGTAGTAATTCTAAAGCTTCTTGAAGATTTTGCACTAATGGAGGCTGCTTTTTCATAATTTTACGGGCGTTTCTAATAAAAACATTTGAACGCAACAATACAAAACTCACGCAAGAATTTCCTCCATAAGTTGTTGAGGTGTCACGGGTTGACATTGACCTTGAGTGTATTCTTGTTGAGCTTCTTCAATATCTTTAACTAATTCTGCTCTTTTTTGGTCTCGCAAGCGATTCTGCAAAATATGAATAAGTTGATCTTGCTCTTCTAGAGGAAGTTATTCGGTTGCGTCTAATATTTCTGCAAAAGTTACTTGAATCATCGTTTTAGCTTTTAATAGTAGTTTTTTTAAGCTAATTATAGCAATTCTTCTTAGTTCAGTTTTGTCTCTTAATTAGTCATCATTATTGACTAAATCACAAACCAGTTTAATCTCTCTTAATAACCTCGCTACAAGAGCAGTGATCACGGTTAAAATTTCCTGACTTTATTTGACTCTTTGAACTGCAATTTTATTTCAATATCTATGGTAAGTTATTTTAAGTTCCTTCTTAATTGAATTAACTACCATGAACAAGTTCTTGCTTAACTTTCTAAGATTGTATCTCTTAGCGTCGGTTTGCGTTACAACGACTGCTATTATCGCTTGTTTTTACTGGTATGTAGAGGAATATGCTACCGCAGTAAGGTTAGACAAAGTTGCTCCTCAACGGGCAGCGATTCACCGTAATAATGCTTTATGGCTTGGTATGTGGGGAGGTCTTTATGGGATTAGTGGGGTGATTGCAGGCGGTTTTCTACTCCAAGATTTAAGAAGAAAAGATTAGTAATTGCATGGATTTTCAAATTATCTACTGCTTTTCCAATTAATTTCGACCTAAAAGTAGTTCAAGAACCGAATATAAAATTTCTCTGAATTGTAACAAAAAGCTAAGAAATGAAACTTATATAAAGATAGTGTCATATAATTTTCGTATCTTTTCTTTAAAAAAAATATGTAGTCTCATCAATCGATTTAAATCTAGTAAAAATAACCGTTTCGGCTTTTTTATTAAAATTCAAAAATCTATTCTTTTTTAAAATTAAGCTTTTACAATTGAGCTATTTGGTTTTTTATTCTAAAAAATCAAGGGATAAATTAGTGATGAATGAGCATACCCTGAAAAAGCTTTTGTTAGAATTAGATAAACTTCGTTTAGAAAAAGATAGACTTGACAAAGAAATCCAAAAAAATAATTTAGAATATCAAAAAGCTTGTGCTGAATTAAATCGCCAGCGAAATGATGCTAATGCAAAAATAATAATAGGTGGAATTCAAGTTTTAGGTTCTGTATTAACTGGAAATCCTAATTTTCTTATTAGCGCAGGTATTCAATTCATAAAAGTAGGACAAAAAGATAATGCAATTCTTTACACAGAGGAATATATTACAATATTTAAAAATCAACTTCAATTATTAAATAAATCTTTACTTGAAACAAATCAAAAAATAGATCTAATCAATAAAGAAATAGCTCTAATTTACCAAGAAAAAAATAATTTATATAACAATAAGCGCATAATAATCAATGATGAAGACTGTATATTTGTCGATAATAGAGATGATGATGATTTTAATTATGAAGACTTAGATGAATCCTTTCCCAATGATAAATTTTATTATGATGATTATGAAGATTTAGATGAACAAGATAAAGAAGGCCTTGATCATGTTAGTTCTTATGATATCTATAATGAAGCAGAATTAATAGAACTTTTTAACTCTAAAAAAATCAATGATTTATTTTCGGATGCCTTAATACTATTAAATTTACAAAAATATGAAGAAGCAATACTTTTGTATGAAAAAGCTATTAAAATAGATCCTAATCAATATTCTGCTTGGTATAATAAAGGATTAGCTTTGTCCAGTTTACGTCAGTATGAGCAAGCAATATATTCCTTTAACAAAGCTATCGAAATAGATTTTAATCAATATTGGTCTTGGTATTTACGTGGAAATGCTTTATTAAATTTAAACAGTAATGAAGCAGCAATTATTTCTTATAATAAAGCGATTGAAATAGATAAGAATCAATATCGGCTGTGGTATGAAAAAGGGGTTGCTTTATCTAATTTAAATAGATACGAACAAGCCATGATTTCTTTTGACAAAGCTATTGCAATAGACAAGAATCAATTTGAATCTTGGTTTTATCGTGGGATTGTTCTTCAAAGCCAAGGAAAAACAATCCAAGCAATTAACAGTATTCATAAATGTCTAAGTATTAAAAATAATTATGAGCCTGCCTTAGAATGTGTAAAAGAACTTTTTGAGGCTTTAGATTATTGGAATGATTTTGTAAAAGATAGAAGCTATACCATACAAAATCAATGGTTTCATATCAATGAGAAGAGTTACATTACTAAAGAAGATAATATCAATAAAGCTCCTAATCAGGGAAATGCTTTTAATTATTATGATTCCACATCTCTAGAATCCAAAGACAATATAAATAATGCAGATTGTAATTATAGAGACTTAGAGAATGACATAGATAATATAAACACAGCCTACGATCTTATATATTTAGAGTTAAAAGATCCTATAAATCATGAAGATTTTGATTGGACAGGTTTAGAGGATGGCATAGATATAGGTAATGAAGACGAAATTCATGAAAATTTTTTATTTGTAAATAGTAGCTATAACTCTAATCTTCCGCTTTATTATAATTGGTTTTATAGAAGTCAGCTTTTATGTGATGGCTATTCAGAATTAGATATTACAAATTATGATAACTACTTAAAATATCAAGATCTAATTTCCTATGCAGAATGTTTAGAATAGTTGTTTTATAATATTTTTGCTATTTATAAAAATGCAAGAAAAAATTTCTTTAATAAAAGAATTAATGAACTATTTGGCCGATGATATATACCAAATAAAAAATCATGATGGTTATCAATCGAGCATATATGCTGAAGATTTATTAAGATTAATACTCAGAAATATCGAAGGAATTTTATGTTTAGCTTCGTGTGATTTTCGTTCCATTTCATCTGCTTTAGTTATCTCTCGCGTATTGTTAGAATCGTTTGCTAAGTTGATCTGGGTTCTTGAACCAGATGATACTGTTATCCGAGAAATTCGTTTTTTGGCCATTCTACAGCAAGAACAAGAAGAAATTGAAAGATACATTAATAGCCTTAGAACATTTGAAAAATTAGATAATTCTATTTTAGAACTTGAATCAGATAAACAAAAAATAGATGAATTTAAGCAATATATTCATCAAGTAATTTTAGCGAAAATCAAAGATAATCAAAATAAATCAGTCTCTAGTTATTATTCAGATCTTCTAGAAGACTTGCAATATAGCAAAAACCTTAAATCTTCAAAAAAAAATTAAAGAACTGGGAGATTTTAAAAGCTTATTACATAGTATTAATTTTTTAGCTCTTTATCCTATTTATTGTAGGCTTTCTCAATCTGTTCATGTTAATCATGCGGCGTTGTGGCTATATAAAGATCAAGAGCCTATAACAGAAAAACATTGGCATACTCCTCTATATATCTGTTACTTTACTCTCGCTAATAGTTCCTCTATATACTTAAAAAAATATAGTGATAATTTCGATGAGTCTTGGATCTCTGAGAAAAGTAAGGAAATTAAAAAAGCTCTAGATAATTTAAATTCACAATTCTAACTTTAGCTAATTTCTTACATCTCTTTTAATCAGCTTAATTCTGTGTTTACAAACGGAATTAATGTTTCTGATTATCCCGTCCTAATCGAGCCGACTGAATCCTTAATATCGCTCCCATTAATACCCAAGTTCCTTCTGCAAAAACATTAATACGATGACTTAACTCCCGACTGTAAAGATATTGAGCCTGACTAGGAGAAGAATTGCGAGCTTTCTGCATAACCTGAGCATTCGCACTATAAACCAGGCTTAAATCAATAAAAAACCAAACACCACAAATGATCGCAGTAGATAAACCTGTCAACATTCCCAACGCAGCAAGAAAGGAAATAAATTTACGTTTCAAAAACATGGGATAATCCTTTTCACTAATTCAATTGAAGCATCTATTGAATAAAATCTACAATCTGTCGTAACAAAACGTATTCCCAACAAAATAACGAATAACCATAACCTTGCTTCTGAACCGTTTTAACCTGCTCCTGTAAAGCCTTAGGCGAAAAAGACGCACCATTCCAACCCGCATAAAGCCCAATCCCCACTGGCACATAACGCGAAGCCGTCCGAATACCCGAAGAATTGACCGTTGCTGCTACATCTGCGGGAGTTTTGCGATAAACCTGTAATACGATTTCATCAATAATGCCTTGACGAACCCAAGCCAACCAATTTTGATTATATTTATCTACAGCAAAACGATAAGGATTCGGTGAAAGACTGAGAATTAACTTAGGATTTTCGGCTTTAATATGCCCGTATAACTTACGGGTTAAATTCGTTAAAGCTTGACTCTTATCCCCAAAAACACGAGGAACAGCCCAATGATCATCCAACTGAATCCCTTCTAAATCTTTCTCCTTCAAAATATCGTCAACATGACTCAAAATATAAGCCTGAACTTCTGGATTAGCAGGATCTAACCAAACATTATTATCAATAATCGTTTTTCCATTAGCAGTTTTTAAAATCCAATCAGGATGCCGCTTCACAATCGGATCATCAGACGGTAACATCAACCCAAACTCAAACCAAGCATAGGGTTTTAACCCTTGACGGCGGGACTCTCTGACGGCTGCTTTCCAAGGATTCGTAAACGGAGGCAGCAACAACCAATTGGTAGAAGTCTGAGAAGTTGGATAAAGCGTGCCCCTAAACCCATAAACACTGAAATAAATGCGATCATAACCAGAACGGGAAAAATGATTTAGCGTTTCATCCAATAACGTTGTGTGATGCAATAAAGCTGTTCCGATATGAGTTAACCACAATGCTTGCATTTTCTCTCTAGGAATTGCAGACCGAGACGGAGCGCGGTGAGTTGCCAAGAGTAAAAGAACTAAACTTGCACCAATTCCTAAGCTCTTGAAATATGATCTTTTGGTAAATTTTATTTTTATTAATTTTCCTAACAAAATATCAAACTTTTTTCCTATTTTTAATTCACCATCACAATATTATTTCACAACTTTTAATCAAGTGCAAGAAAACGTAAAGTTTTGTTAAAGGGATGATCGCGTATTACCTTCAGATAATGCGATTAATTAAGAGTAACCTTAAACGTTTAAAGGGACTAGCTCAAGCCAACGCCTGATGACTAATCCCCTTATAAATTCCCGTAATTTCTTAAAATAATTATCCTAAAGGATGGAAAAGAAGATCGGGATAAAAACGATTGAATTCAATTAAAATGCCAGCCGTAAAGGTTAATAAGGCCATGATTAACACAGGGGCAGTAGACAAGAACTTGGGCAATCCGTCCATGAATGAGTCTCCAAAATAAAAGTAATTAAATAGAAAAAGGGTCAATAATGAACCTTAAAACCTAACGAGGAGAGGTAGGAATTTCGGAATCTTTAACAATCAGTTTTCCAGAGGTAAATTCTCCCACTGCTGCTAAAGGCCAGAGGAAACCACCGAGCATTTTTGAAATGGCTAAGGGAACATCAATGACAACTTCTTTGAGTTCGGGGTCTTTTCCTTTTTTGATTTCAATTAAGTAGGAACGACCAACCCAGCCAATCCAACCTGCAATATAAAGGAAGAGAATACTCGGAATGAGGAAATCTCCCATGTGGCTAAAACGGCCATCTACAATTAAGTGAGGATATCCTTCAGGGCCACAGAGGGCTTGAGCATAGCGTTCTGCCCGAATTTTGCCAGAGTTAGGATCGCTGGTAGTATTGAGGAAGTTTTTCGCTTTTTGCTGATAAACGGGGTTTTCGCCACAGGGGGTTAGATTAGCGAAGTCATCCGCCGAAGCAGAAGGCGCGAAGTTAAACCAAAGGGTTAAGGCCAGAAGAAAAGCCAACAATTGTTTCATAAGAATTGTTTCCTTTTATTACAAAAGGCTAAGTTTTTTGTACAAAACGTGACAGGATCAGTAAGTACCTTGAAGTGATCTTACTCTGACCCGTCAATAGAGTAAAGATTCGGTTATAAAAAGTAGTCTTTGAGATTCCTAACAACAGAATGGCAACCATTTTAGCAATAGAAACAAGCTGTGATGAAACTGCCGTCGCAATTGTAAATAATCGTAACGTTTGTAGTAATATTGTTGCTTCTCAAATTCCCGTTCATCAAGCCTATGGTGGGGTTGTACCAGAGGTGGCTTCTCGTCAACATTTAGCGTTAATTAATCCAGCTATTGAACAAGCGTTAACGGAAAGTGGATTGACTTGGAACGAGATTGACGCGATCGCCGCTACCGTTGCGCCTGGATTAGTGGGAGCCTTAATGGTGGGAATCACGGCTGCTAAAACCTTGGCAATGGTGCATCAGAAAAAATTCATTGGGGTTCACCATTTAGAAGGTCATATTTACGCCAGTTATTTAAGTCAACCCGATTTAGAACCGCCGTTTTTATGTTTATTGGTTTCGGGGGGACACACCAGTTTAATTCATGTCAAAGGTTGCGGTGATTATGAACAATTAGGGACGACCCGTGATGATGCGGCTGGAGAAGCCTTTGATAAAGTAGCTCGTTTATTAAAGTTGGGTTATCCAGGCGGCCCTGCCATTGACAAGGCAGCTAAAGAAGGGAATATGAATGCCTTTAATTTACCTGAAGGTCGCATTTCCTTACCCAATGGGGGTTATCATCCCTACGATTCTAGTTTTAGTGGCTTAAAAACGGCCGTATTGCGATTAGTTCAACAATTGGAAAAAGAAGACAAACCGTTAGCGATCGCCGATCTTGCCGCTAGTTTTCAAGAAACCGTTGCCAAATCCTTAACCCGTCGAACGATTCAATGTGCCTTAGATTACGGAATTAAAACCATTGCCATTGGGGGAGGAGTCGCGGCTAATAGTCGATTGAGACACCATTTACAACAAGCAGCCCAAGAGCATGATCTCCAAGTTTACTTTCCGCCCCTTAAGTTCTGTACCGACAATGCCGCCATGATTGCCTGTGCGGCCTCTGATCATTGCGATCGCGGTCATTTTTCTTCCCTCAATATTGGGGTGCGATCGCGTTTACCCATTACCGAAGTGATGGAACTTTATCGGGGTTAAACTGAATGGAGACAAGGAAAAAGGCTATGATAACCGAAATTCCTGCCCTCTACCCTATTACTGATAATTTGCTCAAAGCAATGGGGCATACGGAAGATGGTCGTACTCAAATGAGTGATGCGGAAGTCATAATTTCTTAAGATTACGAGATGAATTGCTCTTTGAGTTTGAGAACGCAACAAGTTCTTTAGGAAGTGATTGTTTATCTTTTTGAGCCTTTTTATTTCTTTGATAACCTGCAATGTGGGTAATAAGATACAAATGAAAATCAATTTTTTAGTAATTTTTAATTATTTTTTTATGCCTAGACTTTAAACTTTTGTTTAAAATTATTAAGAAAAATAATTAATTTTGAAGCTTGATTACAATTCCCGAACAGCCCAAATCGAGGTGTTATTTTGGAAAACAGATAAGTACCTAAACACATGGGTTTAGTTCCAACGATGTATAAAAGCGATCAAGATAAGGATTACGTTAGCGCGGCATTAACCGCGGGTATTGGAGCAGGGATCGTCACCTCATTTGCCGTAGCTCAAGGCCAGCATCCTCTTATTGCGTTAGGAATCACCGCGATCGCCACATTATTAGCAATTATTTGTCATCAACTCGATTTGATTTAAAACCTAATTCATGGATGTTCAGGAAAAACCTCTGGGCGGATGGAGTGCGGATCTTTACCAAGATAAACACCAATTTGTTTGGGAATATGGCAAAGACTTAATCCAGCTTCTCAATCCTCAAGCGGGAGAACGTATTCTTGATTTAGGTTGTGGGACTGGCCAATTGAGCCAACAAATTGCTGATTTAGGTGCTAATGTGATTGGGATCGACTCATCATCAGAAATGATTGAGCGATCGCGGGCGAATTATCCCCATTTAACGTTTCAAGTTGGGGATGCTACTAATTTTCATTTTGATGTTCCCTTTGATGCTGTTTTTTCCAATGCCGTTTTACATTGGGTTGAACCGCCTCAAGCCGCGATTAGTTGTATTAAAAATGTCTTAAAACCAGGCGGACGCTTTGTTGCAGAATTGGGTGGTAAGGGCAATATCCAATCGATTATTACGGTTCTGCGATCGCTATTAGCTGAAAATAACTCTCGTCCTCCTGTTGAGCAGCCTTGGTATTTTCCTAGTATTGGTGAGTATGCAAGTTTGCTAGAAGAACAGGGTTTTCGCGTAACCTATGCTGCTTGCTTTGAACGTCCTACACCCTTAGAAGGCCAATTAGGAATTCAAAATTGGTTGAAGATGTTTACTCAGGTTTGGCTACAAGACTATTCAGCAGAAGAAAAGCACGAGCTTTACCAAAAAGCAGAGGAAAAGCTCAAACCGATTTTATATCGAGACAATATTTGGGTTGCCGATTATGTGCGGTTACGCATTGTTGCTTATCTTTAGGTTATTTTTGGGAACCATCGGATAAAATGCGGCCAATGGTTCGATTTTCAGGCGTAAAGGTTTGTTGGGCGACCCGTTGAATATCGGCTGGGGTTACTGCCGCGATCGCCTCTAGTTGATTAAATAAATTGCGCCAATCGCCTGTCTTGACCTGATATTCTGCTAATAGACGAGCCATACCGCTATTAGAATCCAACGCCCGCAACAAGCTGGCTTGAAGTTGATTTTTAGCCCGTTCTAATTCTGCGGCACTAACAGGTTCGGTTTTTAAGCGTTCAATTTCTTGACGAAGGGCTTGGGCGGCTTGGTCTACCGTTGCCCTCGGTGAGGTTTGGGCATAAAACAACATTAAATTTGGGTATTTATCCCCAGGAAAACCGTTTTCACCTTCGGCTGCTAGGGCAACTTGTTTTTCTTCTACTAGGGATTTGTAGAGGCGAGAAGTCCGACCGTCACTCATAATGGTCGAAATGACTTCATAGACGGCATTATCAGGATGAGCCAAAGCAGGGCGATGATACCCTTCTAAATACCAAGGCTGAGAGGGCAATTTTAGGGTAATTTCTTTCGTTTTTGTCTGTTGAGGTTCGACTTTGGTTAATTTTGGTGGATCGGGTCGTTTGGGGAATCGTCCAAAGTATTGTTGAGCCAGTTGTTTAACTCGATTGGGATCAACATCTCCGACAATCGCGATCGTCAAATTGCTGGGCCCATAATATTGTTGAAAAAAGTCTTTAATATCTTGACGGGTTAAATTTCTAATATCTTGGTCATAGCCGATGGTCGGACGTTTGTAGGGATGGACATCATAGGCCGTATCCAAAAAAGCTTCTACCATGCGGCCAATGGGATTGTTGTCGGTTCTCATGCGCCGTTCTTCGAGGATGACCTGCTGTTCTTTATAAAATTCCCGAAAAACAGGTTCCATAAACCGTTCGGATTCTAAAGACATCCACAATTCAAGTTTATTGGAAGGAAAACTATAGAAATAAACGGTGGAATCGGTAGAGGTTGCCGCGTTAATCCCTACACCACCAGATTGCTGAACAATTTGTCCAAACTCATTGCGCTTAACATATTGGTTGGCAGCCGCTTGGAGTTGCTCAAATTCTTTTTCGAGTTTGGGAATATCTGCGCTTTTGTTTTGAGTTTTGGCTTGATGGAGTTGATCGGCTACTTTATCTAGTTTGTCTAAGAGGGGGGCTTCGGCTTGATAATTGGTCGTCCCGATGCGTTGGGTTCCTTTAAAGGCCAAGTGTTCTAAAAAGTGGGCAACACCCGTTTTGCCGTCGGGTTCATTGGCTCCACCGACATCCGCATAGGTAAAGAAGGAGACAACGGGCGCATCATGGTTTTCCATGACGATAAATTTCATGCCGTTATCCAGTTTGAATTCGGTGACTCGGTTGATCGCTCGGTTTAAATAAGGCTGAATGGAGTTGTTGGTAGTGGAGGCTGGAGGGGTTGTATCTGCCTGGGCAACAAGGGGAAGGTTCGTCCAAATGAAGAGAAGGAGGGGAGCAAGTAAGAGGATTCGAGAAGTCTGTTTGAAAGGGCGATTCAACATAAAGTCGTTTGAGTCAGCAAAATTCCTGTTCTATCATAACCTTTCGGGAAATAGACGCGATCACGAACCTGACTCTCCTACCACCAAGATGGCACTACTTTAATCGCATTTAACCGCAACAAAAAACCACCCCAAGTGGAGTGGCTTCAATAATTCAATTAAAAAAGATTAAAACTAAGATTTAGCAATCATAGTAGAGGGAGAACTCATAGGGATGGGGACGAAGACGCATGGGGTTAACTTCCACATCAAGTTTGTATTCAATCCATTTTTCGATGAAATCAGTGGTGAATACTCCTGTATCCGTTAAGAAGCCATGATCATCTTCGAGGGCTTGTAATGCAGCTTCCAAAGAACCAGGGGTAGAAGGAATTTTCGCCAATTCCGCAGGACTAAGTTCATAAATATCCACATCCAAAGGTTCACCTGGGTCAATTTGGTTCTTAATGCCATCAATCCCTGCACAAAGCATGGCCGCAAAGGCGAGATAGGGGTTAGAGGTCGCATCAGGACAACGGAACTCTAAGCGTTTTGCTTTAGGATTACTTCCAGACAAGGGAATTCGTACCGAAGCAGAACGGTTACCTTGGGAATAGGCTAAGTTCACAGGAGCTTCAAAGCCAGGAACCAGACGTTTGTAAGAATTGGTGGTGGGATTGGTTAAGGCTAACAGAGCAGGAGCATGCTTGAGAATACCACCGATGTACCAGAGAGCCATTTGGCTGAGTCCAGCGTATTTATCGCCCGCAAAAAGAGGCTGACCATCTTTCCAAATCGATTGGTGGGTGTGCATCCCCGAACCGTTATCGTTAAAGATCGGCTTGGGCATAAAGGTTACGGTTTTGCCGTATTTTTTCGCCACGTTTTTAATGCAATATTTGTAGAGCATTAAGTTATCGGCCGATTTAACTAAGGTATCGAATTTAATACCGAGTTCATTTTGGCCGCCTGTTGCGACTTCGTGGTGATGCTTCTCGATGGGAACCCCAAACTCAGCCATTGCTAAGAGCATTTCCGTCCGAATATCCTGGGCAGTGTCGGTGGGCGCAACGGGGAAATATCCTTGCTTGTAACCCGGTTTGTAGCCTAAATTTCCGCCTTCTTCTTGTCTACCCGTATTCCAACGGCCTTCAACGCTATCAACGTAGTAGTAACCCGTGTTTTCGGTTTGGTCAAAACGGACATCATCAAAGAGGAAAAATTCTGCTTCAGGGCCAAAATAAGCTGTATCACCAATTCCCGTACTTTTCAAAAAATCTACGGCTTTAGCAGCAATACTCCGAGGATCTCGACTGTACCATTCTCCAGTACGAG
>CAYZWO010000092.1:0-17376 GCA_964482215.1 uncultured bacterium | reverse complement strand
TTTCTATGAAACCCCTTCTCTCAATACTTTTCAAGACTTTTGTCCTGTACTTAGATCTTCCTCAATTGATCGCGGTTGCAAATTAGTGTTTGACTTGTTCATGGGAAAAAGTTCGTTTCAAAAATCAAAAAAGAAATCGGCCCGAATTGAGCCATTACGTTTTTTCGGCAAAGTTTAAAGAATACTTTTTAAAACAGGGACTTGAGCTAAAACTTACTGTCTAAAACAATCTTTATTCCGCAGAATAGTTGTTGCGGCAAAGTCTTGCCCGATGTTCGTCAGTCGTACATCTCCTTGACAAACGTTAGCAAATCCCAAGAGAAACGCTGTTCTAAAAGCGCATCATCAAAAGTAGTTTTGCCAAAGGGAAATAACGGTATAAGTGTAAATCCTGTAATTATCAATTTACTCAATCTACGATAAAACGAGGCAAGCCCCTCTGGATGAAACTCGATGCCATCTTACTCTATTTAGGAGGGATGTCGATGGACGCCATCGCTAATCATCTCAATGTTTCCGCTCAAGCCGTCTTAAATTGGATTAGAGATTTCGCTAAGCTCAACAAGAAAAAGCCAGAATCTGGAATAGCTGTAGTTGTTGATTTAGGAGATCTCTGGCATTTCATGGAAAAAAAGAATAAATTATGGGTAGGTCAGGCTTAATAAATGCTTGACCTTACTATAGTTTTATTCGCCAAATTCAGGGTCAATGGTACTATTAACTTGTTATGCAACTGGCAGTTAGTATTACTTGCTTGAAACTCTCCTTCAAATATAAGTTTTATTATCTTCGTTTAAGAGCGTGGTAAGCACATATCATGTCCATGATTTCCAAACCTATTTTTTTAGTTGGCGCAGAAAGATCAGGAACAACGTTGTTACGTTTAATGTTAAGCCATCACCCTGAAATTTCATGGTGTCACGAATTTGAATATGTTGTTGATTGTATAGAAAGTAAAGATAAATTTCCTCCAATTGGTGATTATTTAAATTATCTGTCTACTAATCGTATTTTTCAGGCGACGGGTTTCCAAGTTGATCAAACTTATTCTTATCCACAATTAGTTAATAGTTTTCTTCAACAACAAAAGGAACAGAAACGAAAACCAATCATTGGGGCAACCGTTCATCGTCATTTTGATCGACTTTTGTATATATGGCCAGACGCACGTTTTATTCACATTATCCGCGATGGTCGAGATGTAGCAAAATCCTGCATAGGCATGGGGTGGGCAGGTAATGTATGGACGGGAATTCAACGGTGGCAAGCAGCTGAACACCTGTGGGAAGAATTAGCGCAACAATTGCCCCAAGATCGTCACATTACAATCTTCTATGAAGATTTGATTGCTAAAACCGAACAGGTACTTAGTCAGCTTTGTCAATTTATTGGGGTAGATTACAATGCGGCAATGTTATCCTATCCCCAAAATACAACCTATTCTATTCCTAGTCAGCAATATATTGAACAAT
The DNA here is from genome assembly GCA_964482215.1 of uncultured bacterium. GTDB lineage: Bacteria > Cyanobacteriota > Cyanobacteriia > Cyanobacteriales > Microcystaceae > Snowella. Next base: position 15,904 of record CAYZWO010000092.1, on the reverse strand, counting down.
GGCGGAAAAAATTAAGTCAGCGAGAAATTCAACTGATTGAATCCCGAATTAGCCAACAGTTGCAAACAGCGGGGTATTCGCTGAGTGAGTTTCCTTTAATTAAACTTTCCTTACTTGAACAACTTTATTTATTCATTCAAGATTGGTGGTACCGAACTAATTTTCGTCGTAAACGTTATGGGAATTTGCTATTTGTGGCGGATTTTCTCTCTCGACGTTTACCGTTCCATCCAGGACAAAGAAGCATTCGTCAGAAAATTAATCAAATTAATATCCAGTATTTAAAATAAATTTATGGCTGATAGTCCTAAGCTTTGTTAGGTTTAGGCTGCCTGACTAAGCATGGAAACTAAAAGATAAACCACAGCTACAGGGATTAATCGTGTTAGGATTATTGAATCGAAATCCTCCTCCCATTAAGTCCTCGGCGTAGTCTAATTTTAAGCCTTCAACATAGGCTAAGCTATCTGCTTGAATCAGAATTTTAATGCCTTCACTCTCGGTTTGCCGATCGCCGTCTTGAACAGATTCAGTTAGATCAAAGGTATAGAAAAAGCCAGAGCAGCCGCCTGATTTGACCCCAAACCGAAAATAACTGTTAGTTTGTCCCCGACTCATTTGCATCCGTTTAATTTCCTGGGCGGCGGTGTGACTGAGATGAATCATAATCAGAGATTTCTAATAATTACTAACTTAATATTGTACCGATAGAGCTTACCGATAGAGAATTTCAAGCAATTTAGCAGCAGTTTAATGCTTAAATAATGGGGAAATGATTTTCCATTATTTTACACGCTTAGAAATCCTCTAAAAACGCTTTATGTCTTCCTTCCTCCCTCCCGACGGCCAAGAAAGAGAAGTTAAAACCCTGGGGAGTGCATCCCTAGATGGGGCCCCGCTTGCCTATATTGTTGTCCTCGCGGCAGTGGTAACGGCTCTTGCTTTTATTCCTTTCTCGATTATTCTAGGGTCAGGGGGAGGAATGCCCTTAAGTCAAGCTGTTTTTCCGTTAGTGGGTTGGATTCTTGGCCCTATTGCAGGCGCGATCGCGAGTGGCATCGGTACCTTAGTCGGTATATTGCTGGCTCCCTATACCGCAGGTGTGCCTTTTGTGTCCGTCCTGAGTGCCGCCCTAGCAAGCTTTGCCGCAGGAACTATGGGCTTAAATCAAAAACGCCAATATTGGTGGCTTATTTTAACGATTATTTTAACAATTGAGCTTCTACTTTATTTAAGCCATGCGATTGGTCAAAATGGTGTAGCCTTCTCAACGGCGATCGCAGGTTCTTTTGTTGATTGGTCAGCCCTGTTATTATTTGCCTTGCCGACTCGTAACCTCTTTGCTCGCTGGATCAATAGTGCCAATATTACCTTGGTGACAGCAGGCTTATTTTTGGGGTCATGGACAATTTCAGGACTAGCGCATATTAATTCCGCCATGATTACCTATTATTTATTTAATTGGCCCGAAGAAACTTGGATCGCCCTCATTCCCATTATTCCTTCTGAAAACTTAGTTCGTTCTCTGGCAGGAGCCGTTATTGGGGCAGGCGTTATTTCGGGATTACGCGCGATCGGTTTAGTTAAACCCAAAGAAGCTATTTATTAAATCATCCGAAAATTTAACCCTAAAAGCAAAAAGAGGTCAAGCGACCTCCCTTCGACGAACTAGAGCGATTGACTATGAACAAATCAAGTTAATTACACTAAACCTGTGTTGGTGCCAGGTTTGCCTGTAGCTAATTGAACTTTAATAATTTTTCCACCCATTTTCATAATCCGTTGCTGTTCACTGAACCAGTTATCATAAGCAACTAATTTGGTGAAATAAGTATTTTGTAATTCGCGCTGTGTCCGAATGCGGGTCTGGCTGGGGACACAAGCTGTTACTTTAAACATCCGCATGGTTTTAAGATCTCCTTAAATTAAAGTTAGGTCAAAAAATACTCTAGATACGACAAGGGTCGGGAGTCAGGAATCAATACTAAACGGTCAAAACTTATCTCTAGAAAAACGTAGATATAAGCCTTTAACTGACTAGCACTCACTCTCTTACTCCCGAACCTAAAGGATAAACAACACAATAGGTTGTCGATATGGAGATGTTCTAGCTTAAACCAGAGCTAATGTAGTCTAAGTAAACACCGAGTTCTTTACCAGCTTCAGAACCAACTAAGCTAGCAGCAACTTCTTTGATTGCTTGGATAGCTTGAACGGTAGAAGAAATAGGTACACCTAAGGAATTGTAGGTTTCCTTTAATCCGTTGAGAACGCGCTCATCGAGGATGGAGGGATCGCCAGCTAACATAGCGTAGGTAGCATAACGGAGATAGTAGTCGAGGTCACGGATACAAGCCGCATAACGACGGGTGGTGTACATGTTGCCACCAGGACGGGTGACATCAGAGTACAGTAAGGATTTAGCAACAGCTTCTTTAACGATGGTTGCTGCGTTAGCACTAACAACACTAGCAGCGCGAACACGAAGTTCTCCAGTGCTGAAGTAGCTTTGTAATTTGCTGATCGCGGAACTGTCAAGATATTTACCTTGAACGTCAGCAGAGTTGATTACAGCCGTAATTGCGTCTTGCATAGTTTTTGTGTTTCCTTAGAATCTTGCTTAGGGTTAATGTTTGCTAAATTGAGTAAAACGGGGATTTAATTCCGTCTTAGCTCATTCTGCCGATAACATAGTCGAAATAGCCACCTGCTTCTGCTGCATCATCAGAAGAGAGTAAGCCACAGGCAACTTCTTTCAGTTCGCGGATACCTTGAGCAACCGCATCAACGGGGGTGCCTAAGGATTTGTACATTTCACGAACACCGACTAAGCCGATTTCTTCAATGGGGGTAACGTCACCAGCTACTACACCGTAGGTTACTAAGCGGAGGTAGTAGTCCATATCCCGAAGACAGGTTGCAGTCATTTCTTGACCATAAGCGTTTCCACCAGGAGAAACGATGTCAGGGCGTTTTTGGAATAAGCGATCGCCAGCTTGTTTAACGATGGTGTCGCGCGCACCAGAGAGGGTCTCGGCAATCCGAAGACGAGCTGCTCCAGTGGTAACAAAGGACTTGATTCTGTCTAATTCGCCGGGGCTGAGGTAGCGAGCTTCTGCATCAGCATTCACGATTGAATTCGTGACGATACTCATTGATGGATTCCTCCAAAAAATAAAAGTTATTAAATGGTGCTTAGGGTTACCTTATAAACCAGCGAGTTACTGAAAAAGGCGCATTTTAACCTTTTGTTCAAATAACCTGCCCAATTATTTTCTGACATCGCGCTCCCCTTCGTCTTAAATTTGTAATAGTTTTTAACATTACGTTCAGATTACGCTCAGTGAAAACTAGAGGGGTTCATAATATCGGCACCCGTGACAAGGGCCAGCGGGATTGACAGCACAGCGTAAAATTTCTGAGTGGGCATTGAAGCGGCATTGACTATCCCCAATCACTAAGTTGCCTTCCCATAAACTCGTTTCGCTAGGTGGGGTAGAGGATTGGACGTGCAGAGAAATTTTATTTAAGCGATAACCACCGATTTTGTATTGATAATGGTGGCGGCGTTCTAATACGGTATAGGTTTTGCCTTCTAGCTCTAAATGATTACCTGGTTGAGGCATCCAATCGAGATGAATTTTCCCCAATGACTGAGGGGGTTGCGTTAGGATCACCTCGGTTGGCAATAGATCTGCTTCCATGCGTTCAGTTTTAGTTAGGGTTTTTAAATTCTAGCGTTAGATCGAAATTTGACTGAAAGGCGATCGCGCTTCTGCCTAGTGTAAAGAGTAGAGTTCCTGAATTTCCATTAAGAAACTTAGTAATTTTTAAGCTAAATTAACCCTTCTAGTTGTAAATCTTCAATAGTTTGCAGTCCACGGGGATCTCCCAATCGCAATAACGCAGCTTTAGAATCTTCCTTGACTCCATAATCTTCGTCCTCTACCAGGGATTCTAAAAGGGCATCGATCGCGGTGGCATAGACGACATTAGAAGGCAATTCCCGACAGAGTTGACCAATTGCCCAGGCACAATTGCTACGAACCGCAGCCATGCTATCCCGTCGTAACCCTTCAATCAACGGTGGAATGGTGGAAATGACATCGCCATAGTCTAGGGCCGCAATTTGGGCTAAACTGCTGGCTGACCACAGACGAACGGCTGAAATATCGGTTTTTAAGGCATGGAGCAACGGAGCAAGGGCACGGCGATCGCGGCAATTTCCCAAGGCCCAAACCACCCCCTTACGGACATAACCATTCCAATCTTTTTCTAACAGTTCAATTAATGGGGCAACTGCGTCAACGTGGGGATTTCGCCCTAACGCATAGGCCGCACTAACCCGTACTAAAGGACAGGTATCGTTCAATAATTGAATTAAATAGGGAATGGCTCGTTCTTCTTGAATCTCACAAAAAGCCCGTGCTGCCAGCATCCGTTGGGGCGCATCAGGATCGGAAAGTAGCGGCAACATCATTTCAGGATCAGGCGAAGTTTCCTCTAGCCCATCGTCATCTAACTGGTCTAGGGGATCTTCAAACTCATCCTCAAGAATGCTTAGGTCATCATTTTGGTGCATATTGGATAAATTACCGCATTAGGGGGAATCGCTACTAGTGCTGAGAATATCTTTTTTGATGGGGTTAGGCGTTGATCCCTACTTCAAGAACTCATGGCGATTTATGTCGTTAATTCACAGATTAAATTTTAAGACCTATTGGTTCTCATTCGCGTCTATCTGTCCCGATATCCATCCCCAATTTAGCTGTTAACTTGCAACTGAGTGGAGGTAGCGATTTTGAATTCAATGACAATTTACACAGCAATACCTGAACAATAACCCCTGTGATTAAGCTTAAAACAGAAAACTCGTGCGAATATGACCCACAAATTGCGTGGCATTATTACGATTGGCTTCAGGATGAATAATAGCCCAGAATCCTGGGGTAATGGCAATGTGATTATTAATGCGTAAACGGTAAAAGGCTTCGATGTGATAGGGCGTTGTTTGTCCGACAGCTGAGGCTAAATTACTGGCAGTTACCGTCGGCGGAATTCCGAACACAATGCCTGGTAAATTGCCCTCTCCGCCCACATCAGGAAAGGTGAATCCTACTAAGCCATACCAAATAGAAGAATTATTCCAACTGACTTCACGAGGAACCGTTGATCCCACGCCATCTGAAAGATTACTCAAACCGCTGCCTTGAGCCTGAGCATTGACATAACCGCCCCAGGCGTGAACTTGAAAATTCGGCGTAAAACGGTAATAGCTTTGCAGCGTAATAAAATCTCCCGATGTAGCAATCTCATTCCCGAAGGGTTGAATGGCTAATAAACTGCCTGTATTCGCGGTTAAATTCGTTTTACCGATAGGAAAGTAGGAATGGGAATAGGTTAAACCCAAACCCGCATCTGCACCGATATAGGCGAGTTGAGCCAGGGCATGATAATTACCGTTAAATAGACCATTGCCGCTGCTGGGATTAGGGCCATCTCCCGCTACATAGCCCGCACTAAATTGCAATTCGGGCGTGATAAACCAATTAAAGCCTCCACCTGTCCCCCCTCGACGATAAACGGGATCGTATTCTCCAAACTTTGAGGGAACCCCTAAGGCATCATCGGCGATCGTCGGTGGAGTAATGGTATCCACCAAGTCCGTATAGCCAACGCCCGTAGAACCCACTCGCAAAAAGAGGTTATCGGCAATGGGAGTGCGATACCAAACGTGGGGAATCTGCACAAAATTATCCGAATTATCGTCATAGTTTAGACGAGTCATATTCGTTCCTGTTGTACTCGTTGTATCGGTAAAGTTTGAGATTTGTAAACGAGTCCGTAGTAGGTCTTCCCCTGTAAAACTGGTTTCTAGATTCATGCGGATGCGGTAGGCCATGCGGGGTTGGTATTCATTGCGATCGCCGCCGACCCGATTGCCCCAGACATCATCCACAGAAATAATAGTTTGATTAAAAAGTTTAGTTGTCGTAGAAAAGGAATGATCTTCGAGATAGGCAACGCGAGATTCCAAATTATCCACGCGAGTTCCTAAAGCCGATAGTTCTTGCTCAAATTGCGCGCTCAGTTGCTTCAGGGTGTCGATATCATTGCGTAGAACACTGACATTCTCTTGCAATAAGCGTTCCATCACATTCAAGCAAGCATTCAGACCCGCCGCAAACTCCCAACGACTCAAAGCGCGATTACCTCGAAAGGTTCGATCAGGATAACCTACTAGACAGCCGTACCGTTCTACTAAACTTGTTAAGGCTTCATAGGCCCAATCGGTCGGTTGAACATCCCGTAATTCCGAAACGGCGGTAACTTGGGAAAACGCATTATCAGAGGATTGAAACGTTTTTCTCGTAAATGGGGAATTCTTGTTAAGAGATTTTATTGTTAAAGACGGATTAACTTCTGTTGATAAAGGAGTAACTGGCTTAGCTTGAAGCGGATGGAATGGATGAAAAATGATTCCTAATCCTAAAAACACAATCTTAAAAAATCTTGATTTAAATAGCTTTATTGAGAACTGTTGATATTGATTAAACGCCTGAATATTCACAATTCTTAACCCGATAAATTTTAAGTTAAAAAGTTAAGTTTTATGAAATCAAGCATACTATTGTTGGCATTCATTAAACTGATAATTATTGTTAAGCTCGGTAGGGTAAATCTAAATTTATCTCTAAAAAAACTCAGAAAAATATGGGAAATTAAGTTCCTTTTACCAAAATACTGATAAAAGCAAAACACCCAACTGCAACCAACGCGATCGCGACGACTAAGCTAAGGGATAAACGGGAGGTATAGACGAAATCTCCTCGGTCAATGCGCTGTAAATCCTGACGATGGGCCATAGAAGCAGCTAAGAGGGAAGTTGTCCCAATCGCAATAAATGCCAAACCCAGAATGCGAGAAAGATGGGGAGAATTCAGATCATCCTGAACGTTATGACGCAATGCCGTTACTACCCGATCAATCCCAAAACCAAAGCTAATCAGGGATAAACAGGTGCGAATCCAAGCCATTAAGGTTCGCTCTGCTGCCGCTCGATTTCGCTCTTTGGCTAATTCATTGGTGAGATTGGGAGACGAATTTGCAGGCGGTGGGGAGAAAGGCATGGGATTATAACCAGAAAATAACGGATTCATTGGGCTGGAACGGTTTAGAGAACCAGTATATTTTCCAATTTAACCCAGCCGTTGAGGAAGATTTGATTCTCAAAATGGAACTATTTAAAAGTAAAAATTATAGTTATCGGTCTCATCAATATCTTTTTTTAATCAAACCAAACTTTGAGAATCTTTTGCAATAAGCTGATAAAAAGATAAAATTATTGAGAGTAATTAGCAAAAAGTCGATGAGATTTAAATTAAAAACTGGGTTAAGCATGGGTCTAGCGTCTGCCATAAGAGCCATTGGTTTAGCCGCTATAGCCAATACTTCCTTGCAACCCGCGATCGCGCACAACCATACAAAAGAGACTGTCCAAGTTGCCCAAGCATCCCAAAAGCCGCTAGTAATTGTTTTTGCGACACGAAAAGGAACCGTTGATCTCGACAAAAAGGTAGATGCCGTCACCAGCTTTCTGTCTAAACAAATTGGCATTCCCGTCGAAGGCATAATCGCCGATGAAAGTGCGGCGGTAGAAGCCCTTAGAGCCAATCGAGCTGATGTCGCTTTTCTGGGAAGTCGTGCGGCCATTAAAACGGAAAAAACAACGGGTGCAAAACTCTATTTAGCCGAAGTCCGCAATGACTATTCCGGTGGCCATACCTACAGATCTGTTCTAGTCGTTCGTAAAGATAGCCCTCTCAAGCCTTTAAAAACTGAAAAGCAAACGCTAGGGCAATTAAAGGGGAAAACGATGGCCTTTGCTTCCCGTACTTCAGGTTCTGGCTTTATTATCCCCACCAGCGAATTTGTGGGAGAGGGATTTGTCTCTGATCCCGATCGCTTTGATAAGTTTTTCGGTAAGGTGATCTACGGAGATGGCTATCCCAGTGCGTTGCAAGCAGTTCTTAAAAAGCAAGCTGATGTTGCGGCCGTTTCTGAGTATGCCTTGAAAGAGCCTTGGGTTACCGCTCAAGAAGCCCAACAGTTACGAGTGCTTTGGGCAATCCCAGGTGTTCCTGCTCACGGTATCGTCATTGATGATGATGTATCCGCATCGTTACGCAACAAAATTGTGGCAGCCTTTTTAAAGCTCAATGAGCCAAGCAATAATGCCATGTTTCAATCTTTATACAATTCAACCAAGTTGGTGAAGGTTGACCACAATAAGCACGTTGCTCCCATGCAGCAAGCCTTACAAAGAGCCAAGATAGATCCTTAAAAAACGGCACTACTTCAATTTTTATCCTTCATTCAGTCAGGGGTTATTCACAATCACTGACAATTTTTCTTAATAAGATTATGAGCATTAGTTGTCATCATATTTCCAGCTTGGATCATTCGGCGGTAGGGCTGCCTATTCTTAATGATATTTCTTGTCAAATTCAAGAAGGGGAATTTGTTGCCCTATTGGGGTTAAATGGGGCAGGAAAATCCAGTTTATTAAAAGCCTTGATTGGGTTAGTTCCCCTAAAGCGGGGCGAAATTCGCATTGAAGATTGTTTACTCACACCGAAAACGTTAGGCAATATCCGTCGTCGTATGGCGATGATTTTTCAAGGTGGAGGGTTAATTCGTCAATTATCAGCTTTAGAAAATGTTTTATGTGGCCTTTTGGGGTCTCGTTCAGCTTGGCAAACCTTGGGTGGATTTAAAAATAGCGATCGCCGTGTTGCCTTGGACTTATTAACCGATTTGGGATTAGAGCAATATGCTTATCAAAAAGTGGGGAAACTCAGTGGCGGACAACAGCAACGGGTCGCGATCGCCAGAGCGTTGATCCAATCTCCTCAAATTTTGTTAGCCGATGAACCGATTACAGGATTAGATGTCATTGCGGCCAATCAAGTCATGGAAAGTTTAGCTCGGTTAAACCAGGAAAAGAACTTAACCGTTGTTACGGTATTGCATGATTTAAAAATGGCCGAAACCTTTGCTAAGCGGGCCGTTATTTTAGATAGGGGCAAAATCGCCTATGATGGATCTTCGCAGAATCTTAGCCAACATTTTCATGAGTGCTTGCCCTATGAGTTAAAATTTGCTTAAAAAATCATTTATTTTAACGAAATTATTTAAGAGACTACCCAGGGATCTCCTTATTGAAAATCACCAAGATTTAAATAGGGGGATCAAATACCATTAACGTATATAAATAATAGGAAGTTTAAAATTAAATTTAAAATTTGTTAATTATAAAAAATGTTGAAAAAATTCAGTAATCAATCTCGTTTTAATTTTTTAAAAAATATCGGGATTTTTTTAATTATTATTGTTATTTATCGTTGGGCTTGGCAAGGATTAAATATTGATTCGGCGATTATTGATAATGCCTTAAACTACGCCACAACCTTTTTAAGCGATTTTTATCCCCCTGATTGGTCAGTTCTTGATTTAGCTATTAAAGGATTAATTGAAACCGTTCAAATTTCCATTATCGGGACAACGTTGGGGGCCTTGATGTCCTTACCCATCGCGATCGCAAGCTCCCATAATCTTTCTCCGATCTGGTTACGCTGGAGTGCCAATTTTATCCAAAATGCGATTCGTTCTATTCCGTCTATTGTCCTTGCTCTCGTCTTTGTGGCGGCGGTGGGTTTAGGAGAAGTAGCGGGAATGTTGGCGGTTAGTATCTATACCGTCGGTTATTTAGCAAAATTTTATCAAGAGGCGATTGAATCCATTGATCCCAATTCCCTGGATACCCTAAAAGTCACCGGAGCTTCCCCTATACAAATTGCTCAATATGGTATTTTTCCGCAGGTTTTACCGCTTTTTCTAGGCTATACCCTGTATATGTTTGAATACAATATTCGTATTTCCTCGATCTTTGGGGTTGTCGGTGCGGGGGGGATTGGATTTGAATTAGTGACCTATATCAACGGTTTTGAACGGACGAAAGCTGCAACCTTTATGATTGTTCTACTCGTTGTTGTCACCGCGATCGATGCGATTAGTAGCAAATTACGTCAAAAATTAGAATCGATGTAATAGCGCAGAGGGAACGTAAAGAATATGACTCTAGCAGCAACCTCCACCGTTATAGTGCCAAGTCGAATCAGTAATGATTATTTCTGTAGGGAAAAGTTGGACTAAGTTTGCGGCGGTTTTATCACAGACTGCCGTTGGAACCCCTTGTTGAAGGATATGTCCTGCTTGATCGTCAAGATAAGCGTTATTTCCGCAATAAATAGCCGTTTTCCCTGTAAAAATGCAAGCTCCATCATCGGGAATAGCAACTTTAAAGGCTACGGAATCAAGACTTTCTAATAACAAATGCTCTTGTAAACCGTAACTTTGACGGTTTAACAAACGGTAGGGACGACGGGCACGGATTTCAATTTGTCCAAATCCCACACTGACCAAGTGATCAATATAATCCTCATAGGTCAAGGCCCCCGATAAACACATTGCCCGCAACCGTTCATCCGCTTGTAAATGCTCAGGGATGGGACGAGTCGCAATCGGATCACTCATCAGTAAACGCCCATTGGGTTTGAGCACTCGAAAAACTTCTTTTAATGCTAGGGATAAATCGGCGGGTTTAAAAATATTGAACAGGCAATTTTGGGCAACCACATCGACAGAAGCATCGGCTACGGGTAAAGAAAACGCATCTCCTTCGCGCAGTTCAACAAAACTGGGATTAAACCAATCATTTTCTAACGCTGCTAACTCAAGATTACGCTGGGCCGCTTCTCGCATCGCAGGAACGGGATCAACGGCAATCACTGCGCCTGGATGACGGGAAAAGTAGGCAAATTGTAATGCTTCTAAACCACCCCCAACACCCACATATAACACCGTTGGATTATTGGCTAATTCTGTTGGATAAACTGTTGTCCCGCAGCCATAATTCATTTCCTGCATAGAGGAAGGAATTTTGAGTCCAGGCAATTGTAATGGCGTGCTTTGGACACAGCATAAACCCACTTCAGGAACTTGAGCAACGTCACTATAAAACTGAGCGGTCGTTTCTAAATAGGTCATTGAATTTTGAATGGTTAGAAAAATTATTATTCTGCCAATTTTTGTTCCACTAACTGATTCGTTAATTTGGGATCAGCCCGTCCGCCCGTTTGCTTCATGACTTGACCGACAAAGAAGCCTTTCATATTGCCTTTGCCACTGCGGAATTTTTCCAATTCTTTCGGGTTAGCCGCGATAATAGCATCGACAATTTTACCCAACTCAACGGGATCAGATATTTGGGTCATACCTTTAGATTCAATCATCTTTTTAGGCGAACCACCCTTTTCTAACAGTTCGGGCAGAATTTCTTTAGCAATCTTGCCGCTAATTGTTCCTTTCTCGATGAGTTGTACTAATTCGGCTAAGGCTTCGGGTTTAAAGGGAATTTCTGTGATGCTTAATTTATTATTGTTCAAATAGGCAGCGAGATCTTGCGTAACCCAGTTGGCGACTAACTTAGCATTCCCCCCTGATTGAATGGCTGCGTCAAAGTAATCGGAAACTTCCCGATCATCGGTTAATACTCTGGCATCATAGGCTGATAGTTCCAATTCTTTTTCATAGCGCGATCGCCGAGCCGCAGGTAGTTCAGGTAAGGTTTTGCGCCATTCTTCTTTTTGTTCTTCGGAAACTTCTAGGGGGGGTAAGTCAGGTTCAGGGAAATAGCGATAATCACTAGACCCTTCCTTAGAACGCATACTGATTGTTCGTTGAGTTCCTTCTTCCCAAAGCCGCGTTTCTTGAACAATGGGTTCGTTATTTTCTAAGGCTTCAATTTGTCGTTCAATTTCGTATTCAATGGCTTTTTGGATAGCACTAAAGGAGTTCATGTTTTTGATCTCGACTTTAGTGCCAAATTTTTCTTGACCGACAGGACGCACTGAAATATTGACATCACAACGCAAGGAGCCTTCTTGCATATTGCCATCGCTGATGCCGAGGTAACGGACTAAACGCCGCAACTCTTGAGCATATTCGGCCGCTTCTTGCCCTGTTCGTAAATCCGGTTCAGAAACAATTTCGAGTAAGGGAACCCCTGTCCGGTTAAAGTCCACTAAAGAATGGGTTGATCCCGCTAAGCGATCGCTACCTGCATGGACTAATTTACCTGCATCCTCTTCCATGTGCAGACGGGTAATGCCAATGGTTTTACGGGTGATCTCTTTTGTTTTTTTATCCACCAATTCAATCTCTAAGGAACCGTGCTCCACAATCGGGAGATCAAATTGGGAAACTTGATAGTTTTTGGGTAAATCAGGATAAAAATACTGCTTACGGTCAAATTTACTGTAGGGCGTAATCTGACCATTAATCGCTAAACCCAGTTTGACAGCAGCCGCTAAGACCTCCTGATTGAGTACAGGCAAAACTCCTGGGTAGCCCAAACAAACAGGGCAAACATTAGTATTCGGCGGACTATCAAAACGAGTCGAACAAGTACAGAAAATTTTACTTGCAGTATTGAGTTGGCAATGGGTTTCTAACCCGATAATCGCTTCGTAGTCAGTCTTAACGGCTGTTGCGGTCATAGAGATTTTCAAGAAAACGGCTAAAATTATTATAGGGGAAAGGTTAGACTTGTTTAATCCAATTCTCGTCTACCTTCTAAGGCTCTGGCTAAGGTAACTTCATCGGCATATTCTAAATCGCCCCCCATTGGTAAACCAAAAGCAATTCGCGTTACTTTCGTAAACGGTTTGAGTAGTTGTCCCACGTATAAAGTCGTGGTTTCCCCTTCCACGCTAGGGCTGATAGCTAAAATGACTTCTTTGATTCCTTCTTTACTAACCCGTTTGACTAAGGGTTGAATATGCAACTGCTCTGGGCCGATACCGTCCATCGGAGAAATAACACCGCCTAAAACGTGATATCTGCCGCCATATTCCCGTGTTTTTTCGAGGGCGATCACATCTCTAGAATCTTGAACAACACATAGTACCTGCTTTTCTCGATTCGGATTACGGCAAATCTCACAAACTGGTGTGGCAGACAAATGAAAACATTCTTGACATAGCCCTACTTGTTTTTTAGCATCAATTAAAGCTTGTGCTAGGGCCTGCACGTCTTTTTCCGGTCGTTTCAAGATATGTAGGGCTAGGCGTTGGGCTGACTTTGGGCCGACACCTGGTAAACGTTGTAATTGGTCAATGAGACGGGCTAGGGGAGGTGTATAAATGGTGAACTCTCCTTCTATTTAGGCTCTAGTAGTATAGTATCATTTTGATTTTTGATTGTCGGGAGGGATATCATCATTGCGAATTGCTTGATTTTTCACCAAAGTTAAAAATTTTGTGAGCAAAAATGGGGATCGCTTGGGTAATGATGAAGAAAATACGAAAAGACTCAGCTAAATAAGCATTAACTTTATAATTAAAAGGGATTTAGGAGCGATATCTATGCGATTAGTCATGCTCGGTGGCCCAGGGGCTGGTAAAGGAACCCAAGCGAATACGTTAAATCAAACGCTTCAGATTCCTGTTATTTCTACAGGGGGAATTTTGCGGGAGGCGATCGCGGTTAAAACCCCTTTAGGATTGGAAGCAGAACCCTACGTGACCCAGGGGGAATTGATCCCGGATATGACTATGATTGAATTTATGCGATCGCGATTATTGGAACCGGATATGCGGGACGGTTGGATCTTAGAAGGTTATCCTCGTACTGCCTTTCAAGCCGAAGAACTCGATTTTTTATTAGAAGATTTGGAGCAACCCCTCGATTGGGCTATCTATTTGCAAATTAGCGAAGAAACCATGATGCAACGATCCCTGGCGCGATCACTCTGGGATGATCAACCTGAAATTATCGAAAAACGCATTGCCAACTTTCAAGAAAGAACCATTCCCCTATTGGAATACTATGCAGGAAAGAAAACCTTATTGACTCTATCGGCAGAAGATAGCCCCGAACAAGTCGAAACCTTAATTTTAGAAAAGATCAAGTGTTAATCAAAATTTTAATTTGTTTAAATCTTAATAATTTTTTATAAGTTCTTTGTCAAAAATTAACTATAATTATATATAAATTATATATAAATTATATATAAATGTATTTATTAAAAAAAAATAATTCTGAGCGTTGGAAAACATGGATTGCTCAAGCACAGACTATTGCTAAAACTGGAAAACTTCCTGACTATATTCCCTTACTCCATAAAGTTAATCCTCATGATTATGCAGTCTTGATTGTTGACCTAGAGGGAGAAATTTTTAAAAGTGGTAATCTGAAAAAAAAATTCCCCTTAATGAGTTTAATTAAACCTTTTTTACTACTCTATTTATTAGAAACTAAAAGTAGTAAATGGGTATTTGAACGGGTGGGAATTCAAGCTTCTGAGTATGAATTTAATTCCTTAAAACAACTACAATTAGACCGAGGTTTTCCGCGCAATCCCATGATTAATAGTGGCGCAATTCGGTTAGCCGATTTATTGCCCGAAAAAACAAGCCGCAATCGCTGTTTAGCATTACAAAATTGGTTAAATAGCCAAGCGCAATGCCAGTTATTTCTAGATGAAGCGATGTTAACCTCAGTTCGTTCTCGACCAAATAAGAAGAATTTAGCTTTAGGGCAAGAAATGATGAATTGGGGACATTTAGGGGATATTGAGCAAGCTTTAGATACTTACAATCAAATTTGTTGTCTGACAGGAAATATTGAGGATTTAGCCAAATTAGGAATACTCTTAGCGCGATCGCCGTCTTCCATTAGGGTTGAAAATATCCAACAAGTGCAAATGTTAATGAGTACCTGTGGACTATACGAAGCTTCACCCCAAATTAATCAAGAAATTCCTTTTCCCACAAAATCGAGCGTTAGTGGCGGATTGTTATCGATTATTCCCGACCAAGGCACGATCGCAATTTATAGCCCCCCCTTAGATGCCCAAGGTAATTCCATTGCAGGATTATTTTTACTCAAAAAAATTGCTAATTCTTAATTAACTTTCGGTAGTGCTCAACATTAAGATAAAAAAAGAAAGTCTTATTTAATAAAGATTTCAAACATAATTATTACCCTTGAACACCCACCATAATGCATGGATATTCTTTGTACTCGTCCGAGTTGCGATCGCCTCAATAGCTTTCCTGATTTGGACAATCGTAACACCCTACAAACGGCTCAACAAAAATTTTGTACGAGTTGCGGAATGCCGTTGATTTTGGCGGGACGATATTTACCCGTTAGGTTATTGGGGCAAGGGGGCTTTGGAGCGGCCTTTTTGGCCTTGGATCGGTTTACGCCAACCATGCGTTTTTGTGTCGTCAAGCAATTTCAGCCGACGGGCAATTTAAATGAACAGCAATTGGCGATCGCGCAGGGCTTATTTGAACGAGAAGCAACGGTTTTAGAACAATTGGGCAATAAACATGAGCAGATTCCTGATTTATATGCTTTCTTTCCGTTAATTGTTGATAATGCCCGAACAGGCAAGCCCGATCAATTCTTCTACCTGGTTCAAGAGTTTATTAATGGGAAGAATTTAGAACAAGAACTTGCGGAAAAAGGGCCATTTTCTGAGGCAGAAGTTCGACTAGTATTGGAAGAAATGCTCAAAATTCTTCAATTTGTCCACAGTAAAGGCTCAATTCATCGAGATATTAAGCCTTCCAATATCATGCGCGACCAGGAAGGCAAATTACATTTACTGGATTTCGGCGCAGTGAAACAGGTAACGGCGGGTAATGTGCCAGGCGGCGGGTCAACGGGAATTTATTCAATGGGATTTGCTCCACCCGAACAAATGACGGGAAATCAAGTCTCAGTAGATCGAAAAAGCGATCAGGAAGTGGGTAAGAAGAGCGTGGTAGTG
>CAYZWO010000091.1:16144-17520 GCA_964482215.1 uncultured bacterium | reverse complement strand
TTAATAGAATTGGAAGAACTAGCAACCCAAGTCCGTAATGTTGCTAACTTAGTTTGAATATCAGCAGCAGTTGTTGTTGTATTACCAGAACAGCTAGTTGAAGCAGCGGCCGCCGTGATATAAGAGCCAACGTCTCGACCCATTGTTGTATTAGTAGGAGCCCCCGTGGAGTCAACAGCCGTTGACCAATCTGAATTGCTATATAAAGCGATAAAACGAACATCGTTGAGTAAGTTTTGTACCCGTGTTAAGCCTGCTTCAGCAGCCGCTAAACTCTTTGATTTATCAGCTTGGGCAACGACTTGGCTTTGGCTTCCTTGAGCGCGAATAACCATTGTTACAGCAATGACCAAGCCAATCCCTGTAAGTACCAGCGCTATTGGTAGCGCAAAACCTTTATCTTTATGACGATTAAGTTTTCGTGGATTTAAATATTGCAAAAGTATCAGGTTAAAGCGAGTGTTCATAATACGTCCTCTATAGTTTCTCAAAAATAATAAAACCAATCATTTAGGTTTTTTTCTATACTCAACTGGTGTTGATAAATCTAGTTTATGGTGCTGCCAGTGGGAAAAACTGTGATTTAAATCGTGCCTTTTTGTGATTTAGATCACAAATTTTTAATGATTTTAATTGATATAAAGCTTGATATTTATCACGGCTACTTTAATTTTATTCTGTTGATAGACAAGGAAAACGTGATCTAGATCTCATTATTTTTGTGATTTAAATCACGCTGACTAAGTAATAAAAAAGACAAAGGAATGCTTTTCCTTTGTCTTGTGAGCCATTATTCAATGGTGAATAGATTGCTAAATTATCTTAAGATGGCTTGCCCTGTCTTGAATGGTTTATGGGTAAGGACTACATCATGCCCATGCCACCCATACCACCCATGCCGCCCATACCACCCATACCGCCCATGCCACCCATGTCGGGCATCGCAGCAGCAGGTTCAGGTTTTTCGACAACGAGGGCTTCGGTCGTTAGAACAAGGCCCGCAATCGATGCAGCATTTTGAAGGGCAGAACGAACAACTTTCGCAGGATCGATAATCCCTGCACTGATCATGTCTTCAAACTTGCCACTGGCAACATTAAAGCCAACATTGCGATCGCTGTCTTTCACCCGTTCTACAATCACAGAGCCTTCTTCCCCTGCGTTGCGGGCTAGTTGATAAAGAGGAGCTTCTAAGGCTTTGGTAATGATATCAGCAGCAACTTTTTCTTCATCGTTGCTTAAGCTGGCTTTGAAGTCTGCAATCTTGGTTGCTAGATAAATTAAGGTTGTACCGCCACCAGGGACGATTCCTTCTTCGACTGCTGCTTTGGTTGCATTGAGCGCGTCTTCAATCCGCAGTTTACGGTCTTTGAGTT
>CAYZWO010000091.1:0-16134 GCA_964482215.1 uncultured bacterium | reverse complement strand
CGGTTTCGGTTGCTGCACCCACTTTGATTACCGCAACACCACCTGCAAGTTTAGCGATCCGTTCCTGTAACTTTTCGGTGTCGTATTCGGAATCAGTTGCGGCTAATTCGGCTTTGAGTTGGGCGATCCGTTTTTGAACGCTATCGGAAGTCCGTTTGTCTTGGCCCGATACGATCACGGTGTTGTCTTTTTCGATGGTGACTTTGGTGGCTTGACCCAGTTGATCCAAGGTAACGGTTTCTAGGCTTAAGCCGATTTCTTCAGAAATCACGCTACCGCCTGTGACGATCGCGATATCTTGGAGGGCAGCTTTACGGCGATCGCCAAAGGAAGGAGCTTTAATGGCCGCAACGTTTAAGACACCTCTGGCTTTATTGACGACTAAAGTCGCGAGGGCTTCACCGTCCACATCTTCAGCAATAATTAACAGGGGACGACCTGAACGGGCCACATTTTCTAAAACGGGGACTAAATCCGCAATATTGCTAATTTTTTTATCGGTGATGAGAATGAGGGGATTATCAAATTCAACGATTTGACGCTCAGAATTGGTGATGAAATAGGGCGAGATATAACCCCGATCCACTTGCATCCCTTCTACGACATCCAATTCCGTATTAAGGGATTTTGATTCTTCAACGGTGATCACGCCATCTTTGGTGACTTTATCCATTGCGTGGGCGATCATTTGTCCCACTTCGGGATCATTTCCTGCCGAAACGGTGGCTACTTGGGCGATCGCGGTGGAGTCTTCGACGGGTTTCGCGATCGCGGCAATTTCGTTAACGAGAAAATTAGTAACTTTTTCAATGCCACGACGGAGGGCGACGGGGTTAGCCCCTGCGGTAACGTTGCGGAGTCCTTCTTTTACTAAGGCTTGGGCGAGGATGGTTGCAGTAGTGGTTCCATCGCCAGCAACTTCTTTGGTTTTAGAGGCGACTTCTTGGATTAATCGTGCGCCAGTATTTTGTAGCGGATTTTCTAATTCAATTTCTTTAGCGACGGTGATCCCATCATTGACGATTTGGGGGGCACCAAATTTGGCTTCGAGCAGAACGTTACGTCCTTTGGGGCCGAGGGTAATACGGACGGCATCGGCTAACTGGTTAATACCTTCTTCCAGCGATCGCCGAGATTCATCTTTAAACGAGATAATTTTTGACATAGGATTTAAACTGAGCACTGATTGAACTCCAATCAAACTTTAGCACTCTTGGGGTGGGAGTGCTAAGGTCAGGAAGGTACGGTTTTCCCTCATCGATTAATAATGAGAAGATTAGGCAATTCTGTTGGGCTTTACTGGTTGAAATCTTTGGATAATGCCTATTTAGCTACATTTTTAGTCAAAATTTTTAGGCAGAATAACAAGTGGAATGCTCTCCACTTTCTACGTTCTATTAAAACTGCCTCTAATGAAACCGCGCATTATTGTCTGTGGCTTAGGGAAAACGGGCTATAAAATTTTTAGTTTGCTCAAACAACAGGGAGCGGACGTGGTAGGCATTTCGGATCGGGAGCTAGTGGGGGCGAATCAAGAGCAAATTGTCTTTGGAGACTTGCGATCGCCGGCCACGTTGAGAGCAGCCAACATTCAATTGGCCCATACCCTGGTTTTAGCGACGAGTGATGATGCGCTGAATTTAGCGATTTTGACCCAGGCACGCATATTGAATCCCAAAATTCGCATTATCAATCGTTTATTTAATCAAGTATTGGGGGAACGTCTGGATCAAACCCTAGCGGATCATGTCAGTTTGAGTGTTTCGTCCTTAGCGGCTCCCATTTTTTCCTTTGCAGCTTTGGGAAATAAAGCCATTGGCCAGTTACGTCTGTTTAACCAAACCTGGCCCATTCAAGAAGTGGTGATTGATGAACAGCATCCCTGGTTAGGGTTGAAATTGGGGGAATTATGGGACGATCCCAGCCGTATGTTGATTTATTATTTGCACACCTACGAGGAAATGAACTTAGTAACGGCGATCGCGCAAAATCAGTCTTTATTGAAAGGCGATCACCTGATTATTGGCGTTAAGCCCCAAATTCGTCAACGGCGTTATTCCTTAGAGCGACGCTTTTCTCGGTTTATTGTTAATTTAAGGCAATATCAACGCTATGTTAGACCTGTGCTTTGGGTTTCTCTATGTTTGCTCCTCATGATTGCAACAGCAACCCTAACCTATGCCTATATTAACCATCGAATTTCCCTCGTTGACTCTTTGTACTTCTCCGTTGGCATGATTACGGGCGCAGGGGGAAAAGAGGAAGTGGCTGAAAAAGCTCCCGATGTCATCAAAATTTTTACTGCCATGATGATGGTAGCTGGTGCGGGCGTAATTGGGATTTGTTACGCCTTACTCAATGATTTTATTTTAGGCAGTCGTTTTAAACAGTTTCTGGATGCGGCCAAGGTTCCCACTCGCCATCACTATATTGTCTGTGGTTTAGGATCGATTGGTATGGCCATTGTGCAACAGTTACACAGTCAAGGGCATGAGGTGGTGGTCATTGAATCGGATACGGAAAATCGGTTTCGACCCTCGGCGCGATCGCTGGGAGTTCCGGTGATTGTGGAAGATGCCAGGGTTGAATCGACTCTGAAGGCGGCTAATATTACCCATGCTGAATCGATTATTGTTGTTACCAGTAGCGACATGGTGAATTTAGAAATTGCCCTGACTGCCAAGGCGATCGCGCCCAAATTAACCGTTATTTTACGGAGTCAGGATGCTCAGTTTAGTGAATCGGTGCAAGAGGTGTTTGATTTTGATGCGGTGTTGTGTCCTTCCGAGTTAGCAACCTATTCCTTTGCGGCCGCGGCCTTAGGGGGGAAAATTTTAGGCAATGGCATGACCGATGATTTACTCTGGGTTGCCTTAGCGACCTTGATTACCGAGAATCATCCCTTTTGTGGCAAAACAGTAAAAGAAGCTGCTATGATCGCCGATTTTGTTCCCCTCTACTTAGAGCGTTTTGAATATACGATTCACAGTTGGGACTTACTCGAAATTGCTCTAACCCCAGACGATGTGTTGTATCTCACTATCCCCGCCACGAAATTAGATCAACTGTGGCGGTCTCCCTTATCCGAATTTCAATTTAATGAAGGGTCAATGCTGTAAGCTAGAATTTTTAGAAAACAAAAGGACTCTCGGCTTTTAGTAATCGGGTTAATTCATCAGCAGGAATGGGAGGACTGAAGAAATAGCCCTGGATTTCATCACAGGCATTTTCCCTAATAAAGCTTAATTCCTCAAGGGTTTCCACCCCTTCAGCAACCACTCGTAAATTCAGTTGATGGGCCATATTGATAATCGCTTTAGTAATGGCCGCATTTTTAGGATTTTGATGAATATTACGAATAAAACACTGATCAATTTTGAGAATATCAAAGGGAAATTGTTGTAAATAACTCAAAGAAGAATAACCTGTGCCAAAATCATCCATCGCCACATGAATCCCAATATTTTTGAGTTGGGTTAATTGTTCAATAGAGCGGGCAACATTATCGACAACAATACTTTCGGTTAATTCTAATTCGATCTGGCCAGGCTCAATGGCTTGCTCTTTTAACAAGTGGGATAGCCACTGAGCTAAATTCGCTTGTTTAAATTGACGGGCAGATAAATTAATGGCAACTCGAATGGGGGGTAATCCTAATTTCTGCCAAGATTGAAGTTGTTCACAGGCTTTATGTAATACCCATTCCCCAATATCTTGAATGAGTCCCGATTCTTCGGCGATGGGGATAAAAATATAAGGTGGAATGCGGCCTTCATGGGGATGTTGCCAGCGAATTAGGGCTTCAGCACCAACGATTTGACGTGTTTTGGTATTAACTTGCGGTTGATAGTAGATGACAAACTCATCATTTTCTAAGGCATGACGTAAATCCCTTTCCATACTCAAGGCGTTGTGGGCCGACGTTTTAATCATGCTGGGATGATAAATTTGATAAAGATTTCCCCCCTGATGTTTGATGGATTCCTTGGCTTTAATGGCACATTGCAACAATTGTTCTAGGGTTTGTCCATGAAGAGCATAAAAGGAGATTCCGAGAATGATCGGACAGACAATTTCTTGTTTTTCAATAATAAAGGGTTCTAGAAAAGCCTGAAGAAGCGTTTTGGCAAAGGTATTGATGCAGTCTTGAAGAGATAGGGGGGAGTTTGAATAAGTTTCTAGCGGCAAAGGATTAAATAAAATAACAAACTCGTTACTGTTGAGGCGATTAATGATTCCCTGAGTTCCCACCACTTGTCGAATACGTTCGGCGGCTTCTTTGAGGACATAATTGCCTCCTTCATAGCCCAAGTAATCATTGACCCGTGAAAATCGCTCAAAACTGAGAATAATTAAGGCAAAGGCCGCATGGGGTTCAGCTAACTGGCTTTCTGATTTCGCTAAGTGGGCTTCGTGGCTGGCAATAATTTTGTCAAAACTATCGCGGAGGGAAAGTTGGTTGGGTAAGTTAGTTAAGGGATCATGATTAAAGAAGTAATTCAGTTGTTCTTTGGTCTGGTCGAGTTTATTTAAATATTGTTGATAAACAATGCCTTGCTTTTTGAGTCGGATATTAATGGCATCTAAGAGTTCATCGTTGGTAAAGGGTTTTATTAGATAATCATCGGCCCCTAAGTTCATGCCGTAGCGGATATCCTGTTTCGTCCCTTTTGCTGTTAGAAAAATAAAGGGAATAGTGGCGGTTTGGGGATTTTCCTGTAGGGCTGCGAGTACGCCATAACCATCGAGTTCGGGCATCATTACGTCACAAATGATGAGATCGGGAAAGGTCGATTGGGCGATCGCGACTCCCTCTTTTCCATTGGCTGCTTCCACAACGTTAAAATCCTCGATGGATAACAATTCACTAATAAGCTCGCGAATTGCTGTTTCATCTTCAATAATTAGAATCGTTGTCATTGTGATAGCATTCTCTCTCTTAATACGGGCGACCCATCGATTTTTTTTCTTATTTCTAATCTTTCCCTATTAGCCCAACTAAAATATTAAACAGTTTATTACATTTAATGAAGGAGATCTGGCGATAAATACTGAGCAGGAATGGTAACGGTGAAAGTGCTGCCTTCTCCAACTTTGCTATGAAAAGAAATGGTTCCGTGATGTAACTCTGCATACCGCTTGACAATATTTAAACCGAGACCCGTACCAGGGATATTACCGACATTACTGGCCCGATGGAAGGATTCAAATAAATGGGTTTGATCTTCAATAGGGATACCAATACCGCGATCGCGAACTTGGAAATGAATTTGCTCAACGTGATAAATCAATCCAAACTCGACCAAAGTACAAGCAGGAGAATATTTTACTGCATTTCCTAATAAATTAGTTAAAATATGCCGTAATAATCTCTCATCTACTAGGGCAGAGGCGGGGACAGTTCCTTCACAGTAAAAATGGAATTGATGGTCTTTCCCTGCTCCCACTTGCAATTCTTCTAACAATTCTTGGCAAAAAGCAGTTAAATTCAACGGAAGCGGTGTAAATTGCAATTTTCCTGAATCGGCTCGACTTACAGACAAAATATCTTCCATTAGCTCCCGTAAACGATAACCCGCCTGTTGAATATTTTGCAGATAGCGACGCTGTTTTTCGGGGGGCATTTTGTGATAGTGGCGTTCCAAAAGTTCCGCAAAGCCCACAATCGAGGTTAAGGGGGTACGAAATTCATGGGAAACAATATCCACAAATTGACTTTTCATTTCGTTCAATTCTCGTTCTTTTTGGAGCGCGTTCTGCATTTCTTCTTCGGCCCGTTTTAATTCCGTAATGTCGGTAGAGACTCCTAAAATGTGTTCGGCTCGTCCATCGGGGCCAATCATCGGTAAGCGAATACTTTGGAAAATGCGAATTTCTCCCGTTGCTACCATCATCGTTTCTTCGGCAATCCAGAGGGGTTGGCGCGATCGCAAAACTTGCTGATCATAGCGTTGAAATTGTTGAATCTGACCACTATTACTGCTTAATTCCTGATCGGTTTTGCCGATAACTTCTTCGACGGTTTTGCCGTAGGCCGTCGCGATCGCCTGATTGGCCAACACATAGAACCCATCGGCGTTCTTCACAAAAATTAGATTGGGATTGGCATCAATGACATTGCGGAGGAATAATTGATTTTGCTGTAACGCCCGCTCTGCTTGTTTGCGATCAGTAATATCTTCAATCATCTGTACCGCAAATTGGGGATAGCCCTTAGCATTACAAACCAAAGAAGCTGTTAATAACGCCCAGAGAACTTGCCCATCGGATCGCAAATATCGTTTTTCAATTTGGTAACTTTCCCGTTGCCCCGTAATCAGTTGTTGAAATAACCGCCAATCCCGAACCCGATCTTCCGGATGGGTAAATTCTGTAAACACCCGTTCCGCCAACACTTGATGGCTATAACCCAGCATAGATTCTAGAGTCGTATTCACTCGAAAAGCGCGGCCCAAGGGATTAATTAAAGCAATGCCAATGGCAGAGTATTCAAAAATTGCCCGAAACTGGTCTTCACTCTTTTGCAAGGCATCTTCCGCTTGTTTTCGCTCCGTTACATCTCGGATAATCACTTGAATAATCCGCTTATTCGCGTAATCAATCACATTAGCGGTAATATCAACTGGAATTAGTAATCCTGTTTTTGCCCGTATTTTCTGATCATTCCAAGCAATAAACCCTCTTTCCAACAAAGTTTGCCAAAGTTTGCTAGGTGGCTCCTCAAATTCGGAGAAAATAAGTTCTAAGCGTTGGCGTTGCATCATATTTTCTCGGCTGTAGCCCAATAAAGCCTCTGCCCTTTGGTTCATTTCAATATAGGTTTGATTAATGTCTAACAGCAAAATGGCATCACTGGCATCTCTCATTAAGGCTCGATATTTTGCTTCTTCTTCTCGCAGCGAGAGATCAATCTGTTCCCGTTCCCGAATTTCTCGTAATAAATGGGCATTCGTTTCAGCTAAGGCAATGGTTCTTTCTTGAATCGCAATTTCAAGTTGTTCATTAGAATCCTGTAGGGCTAATTCAGATTTTTTTCGTTCTGTAATGTCAATAAAAGTAACAATAACCTGAATTAATTCTTCCTCTTCATTAAATTCAGGATAGGCATTGAGTAAACACCAATAAACGTTATTTTTAGCTAAAGAATAAAAACGTAATTCATAATTATACAGGGGGCGTTTTTCGCGAATCACCCAATTAACGGGGAATTCATCGGTTGATAGTAATTCGCCATCACCATTAAAGAAATTCCACTCCGCCGCTTGAGCATCTTTACCTAATAAGACTTCTTTCGGAATTCCTAAAAAGTCAACAGCCGCTTGATTAATAAAAATAATTTCCGTATTGGGTGCGTGAACAATAATACAACTTTGAACATTTTCTAATAAATGAATATATTTTTGCTCGCTATTATAGAGGGCTTCTTCTGCTTGTTTGCGTTCAGTAATATCAAAATTAATGGATAAATATTGCCAGACATTTTTATCTTCATTATTAATAAATGGAACAATGGTACTATCTATCCAATAATAGCTGCCATCTTTGGCTTGATTGCGAATTTCTCCCCGCCAAACTTTACCATCATTAATGGTATCCCATAGATTTTTCCAAAATTCAGGCGGATGATACTGAGAATTAATTAATGCAGGTGTTTTTCCCATTAAATCAAAACGGGAATATTGGGAAATTTCACTAAACTTTTCATTAACATAGGTGAATTTCCCGCTAGGGTCGGTAATAACAACAATAGCAGATTGATCGATCGCGTACTCTAAATCCGATAGGCGTTGTAGTAATTCTGCTAACTCACTTTCGATTTGCTTGCGGGATGTAATATCTCGTAACGAAGCCAAATAGGCCCTTTCACCATACCAAATAATCTCCGTTCCCTTCATCTCAGCAATACGGAGTTCCCGACTCGGATGTAAAAAAGTAATTTCAGTTAAATCTTCTGCAATTAAAAGGCCTAAATTAAGGCCCAAAAGTTCTTCTTGGGGACGGCCAAATAAAGCTTCTGCACTGGGGTTTAAAAAACAAATTTCTTCGTGCTCATTAACAATTAATAGACCATCGGAAATATGATTGATGATATTTAATAATCGTTCTTCACTTTCCCGTAACCGTTGTTCGGATTGTTGATATTCTAAAGTTAATTGCTCTCTTTCTTGAACTTGTTGCTGTAATAAGTGATTTTGGAGCGTTAATTCTTTATTTTGTTGTTCTACTAAAGCTGCTAAATGAATATTGAACGCTTTTAATTGACTTTCTACGGCTTGACAATCTTCGCATTTTTCTATTAACTGATGTTGTTGTTTTTCGAGTCGAAAATTTTGTTGAGTATAGTGAAGACAAAAGCCCAATTTAGCCATTAATAATGCAGGCTGTATCGGCTTAACAAGATAATCAATAATGCCTAAATTTTGCGCGGCAATTTGATCAAAGTCTGTGAAGTCAGACGCAATTAAGAAAATAATCGGTGTTAATTGCGATCGCGGCTGCTGACGAATCCATTGGGTGAGCTTAAAATTGTACTCTTGATTATTTTCAAGATCAATTAAGATAGCAGCAAAATCAATTTTGTTAATCGCTTCCTGAATTTTTTCCGTCGTATTCGCCCAAACCAGCTCATAGTTACCAACAGGAAAAACCGTTTTGATCCCATCAAAACAATCAACCTGATCATCAATTCCTAATATTTTAATTTCAATACTGTCAGACACCGATTTGGACAATGAATTAGCCACGATGTTGTCGCTCTAAACGTTAACTGAATTCAAGAATCAATGCCCATCAAACTAATGATTAACGAAAAGTTTGAACTTGATCATTAGAATAAGATGCTACAATTTTAAATTGTGACAAAAAACAGGGACTATTCGCCTAAGAATTTTACAAAAATTTGTATTTTGCCTATGACTCTCTCCCAATACCCCGTGCACGTTATTGGAGGTGGACTAGCGGGAACCGAAGCGGCTTGGCAAATTGCCCAGGCAGGTGTGCCCGTTATTCTTTCGGAAATGCGTCCTGTCCGTCAAAGTCCGGCTCACCACAGCACCGAACTGGCGGAGTTAGTCTGTAGTAATTCCTTTGGAGCCATGAACAGCGATCGCTCGGCGGGATTATTGCAAACCGAATTGCGGCGTTTAGGGTCGCTAATTATTCAAACGGCAGATAAACACGCAGTCCCAGCAGGAGGAGCCTTAGCCGTTGATCGGGGTGTGTTTAGTGAAGAATTAACACGCATGGTTGCCAGCCATCCCCTAGTAGAGTTTCGGCGCGAAGAAATCACAGAAATCCCCAGAGAAGGAATCGTTGTCCTGACCACTGGCCCCTTAACCAGTCCTGCTTTGACGGAAGATTTACAAAAAATTACGGGCATGGAGTATCTCAGCTTCTTTGATGCCGCCAGCCCCATTGTCGTGGGGGAATCGATTAATCATGACATTGCTTTTTTAGCCTCCCGTTACGATAAAGGCGAAGCAGCCTATTTAAACTGTCCCCTCAATCGCGACCAGTATTTAGCGTTTTGGCAAGTTCTCTGTCAGGCGGAACAAGCGGAACTCAAAGACTTTGAACGAGAAACGGCTAAATTTTTTGAAGGTTGCCTTCCCATTGAGGAATTAGCTCGACGGGGGGAAGATACCATGCGTTATGGCCCCTTAAAGCCCATTGGTTTATTTGATAGCCGTTTAGGAGATTTTCGCGCGCCTGAAAATAAAGCTAAACGTCCCTACGCGGTGGTGCAATTGCGTCAGGAAGACAAAGCAGGGCAACTGTGGAATATGGTGGGCTTTCAAACCAATTTGAAATGGGGAGAACAAAAGCGAGTTTTTCAAATGATTCCTGGGCTAGAAAATGCCGAATTTGTCCGTATGGGAGTCATGCATCGCAACACCTTTATTAATTCCCCTGAATTGCTGGGTTCCAATCTACAATTCAAAGCTCGAAAAACGCTCTTTGCGGCAGGGCAGTTAGTGGGAACGGAAGGTTACGCAGCAGCGACGGCAGGGGGATGGTTAGCAGGAACCAATGCAGCTCGACTATATCAGGGGCTTGATCCGATCAGTTTACCTGAAACGACGATGATGGGATCGTTATTTGCTTTTATCAGTTCTGCTTCTCCCAAACATTTTCAACCGATGCCACCGAATTTTGGGATTTTACCAGAACTACCCACTCGCATTCGTCAGAAACAAGAACGCTATGGAAAATATCGCGATCGCGCCTTAGCAGATTTAGAAAATTGGCAAACTCAGTTACAAGCAACTCGGTTAAGTTTTGTCTCGTAATTTCCTAAAAACAAAGGGAAGAGACTGTTGATAGAATCCCTTCCCTGTTGATGATTTGAATTGTCTTGGAGTTTTTGGCATAACATCTGTTGACGTTTTTTCAGTTGTCGTTGCCTTGCCGAACCGCCTTTGCCTTTATCATTTCTGCCCTGGCGACGGGGCGATTCCCATCGTTTTAAGCGTTGTGTCATAAATTTTGCCTCAATGCTTTTTCTAATATAGCAAATTTTTGGTGAAATGAAAGAGCAAAAATGGATGATAAGGAGAAAATACGCTCATTTTTTTATGATACTAAACTTAACGCGATGTACAACCATAAACGACGGAATAAGAGTTACGAAAGTATCAAGTAGATAATGCTAATCTGTAAAAGGGTCAAAGTTGAGAAACAAAAACGATGAACCAATGTCCTAAACGTGAGCATCAGCACATCATCAAAAGTGGTTTTGTCAAAGAGAAACAACGGTATAAATGTAAATCCTATAATTATCAATTTACTCAACTTACGATGGAACGAGGCAAGACCCTCTGGATGAAACTCGATGCTGTCTTACTCTATTTAGGCGGGATGTCGATGAATGCTATCGCTAATCATCTCAATGTATCCACTCAAGCCGTCTTAAATTGGATTAGAGATTTCGCTAAGCTCAATAAAGAAAAGCCCGAACCGGGAACAGCCGTAGTCGTTGAGTTAGATGAACTCTGGCATTTCATCGAAAAAAAAAAGAATAAATTGTGGGTGTGGAAAGCTTATGACCGTAATAGTGGGAGACTTATCGACTGGGAGTTGGGAGGTCGTGATAGTCAAACCTTAGCAAAAATGCTGAAACGGTTGTTGTCATGGAAAGTGACAGTTTACTGCACAGATGATGGGAAGCCTTATCGAGAATTGCTAGACGAGTATCCCGATGCGTTTCATGTAGTTACTAAGAGTGAAACAGTGAGGATAGAAAGGAATAATTCAGACAATCGCCATTGGTTTGCTCGTTTTCATCGAAAAACAAAAGTAGTTTCTCGGTCAGTAGAAATGGTTGACCTTACTATGGCTTTATTCGCCAAGTTCAGAGCCAATGGTAGCATTAACTTATTACTCAACTGGAAATTAGCATTACTTAGTTGAAACTCTCGGATTGTTGAAGAATTCCTGAAATACAAAACAGGATTTTACATTGAGAAAGAGGAAAACTTAACGATGTGAAACCGATTCGACTTTCCCAACACGCTTTAAACTATATTCCAACAAGAGGCTTTACCATTGCTGAAGTAGAGGAAACCATTCGTAATGGCGATTGGTAACCAGCTGCTTCAAACAGAATTGAATGTCATCAGGACTTTTCTTATAATTGAATATGGAACGGTAAAGCTTATAAAACTAAACAGGTTCGACCGATTATTGTGGATTGACCTACTGAAATCGTTGTTTATACTCACTTTTTTTGAAGGAGCAAGCATCGTGAAAATCATCTATGACAAAGAAGTAGATGCTTTAAGTATTATTTTTCAAGAAACGACTGTTACCACTCAACATTTAGCAGAAGGGATTGCTGTTGATTATAATCAAAGCGGTCATTTAGCAGGAATTGAAATATTAGATGCTTCTCAACAATTTGGGGGAATGGAAACGATACGACAAGTAATGTTAGAAAATATTGAATTAGTTGGAGATTATCAACGAAAAGTGGTTTAAGGATTTCTTTTGAAAAAGTTCCCCAGTACCGATAATTATTACTCGTCAAAAATTTACAACCAATCAAATTTTGTTAGGTTGATTTATTCTGATGGATTAATAAAAATAGTTAATTTTAAATTTTAAATATTTAGTTTAATAAAATTATTATGCTACAAAGATTGTATGTACATAACTTCCGATGTCTAGAAAACTTTGAACTATCTCTCAAAGATATGCCGTCGGCTTTACTAATTGGCAAAAATGGTGTTGGAAAATCAACTATCGCTTCTGCTTTAGAAATCCTTCAAAATATTGCTCGGGGAATCAATCGAATGCGAGACCTTGATAAGCTTAATTTGATGAGTCCCAAAGATTTTTCTCCTGGCAAGTCAGATGTTCCCATTCGTTTTGAAATAGAAGTCCTGCTTGGCAAAAAACTGTACAAATATGTTTTGGCGTTGGATTTACCAGAGAACTTTAAAGAGCTTCGGGTTTTTGAAGAGCAACTATTAGTTTCCGAAAAAAAGATATATTCACGCAAAGAAGCCGAGGTTACTCTTAATAAAACTTTATATAATCGAGAAGCTCAGTTTTCTATAGATTGGCATTTGGTTGCTCTTCCCTTTATTCAAGAAAAATCAGAGACCGATCCAATAAATATTTTCAAGAATTGGCTAGCACAGCTTATTATATTAGCTCCCATTCCAAGCCTAATGACAGGAGAGTCTCATGGCGAAACACTGGAACCGAAGAAAGATGTTTCCAATTTTGGAGAATGGGTTTCAGGTATACTTGGTCGCTATCCTGCTGCTTATTCTCAAATTGATAAATATCTTCGAGGAGTAATGCCAGATATTCAGGATTTTCTGAATGAACAAATTGGTAGAGATGCTAAAAATATGATGGTTCGATTTGAATCCAATCATGCGACTCTAAGCATTGATTTTCAAGATTTATCAGATGGGGAAAAATGCTTTTTTATTTGTGCGGTTGTGATAGCTGCTAATAAATATTACGGGCCACTATTTTGTTTTTGGGATGAACCTGATAATTATCTTTCTCTCTCGGAAGTTGGACATTTTGTAACGACACTACGGCGTTCTTTTAAAAATAGCGGACAAATTTTAGTAACGTCGCATAATGAAGAAGCAATTCGTCAATTTTCTTATGAAAATACTTTCTTTTTGGATCGTAAAAGCCATCTAGAACCAACTTTAATCAGACTACTCAGTGATATCCCTTTTACTGGTAATTTAATTAATACTTTAATTAGCGGCGATCTAGAATTATGAGTGTAAATAAACATCAACCTCATATTTATATATTATGTGAAGATAATGCTAATCGAAAGATCGCCAATGGCTTTCGCCTTAATCTTAAGATTGATGAAAATGTTATTAAAATCCTAAATATTGCCGATGGTTGGAAAAAAGCCATAGATGAATTTAATAAGGACTATGCTCCTTATATGCATCAATTTCCAAAAAGAATCATGATTTTACTGATTGATTTTGATCAAAGTGAAAATCGTTTTATTTATGTAGAAAATAAAATACCAAATGATCTCAAAGATAGAGTATTTATTCTTGGGGTGGAATCTAACCCAGAAGATTTAAAAAGAAGCACAAAGAAAAGTTTTGAACAAATTGGAGAAGCTCTTGCTGATGATTGTGTGGAGGATAAGGACGATGTATGGGGTCATGAACTGCTGAAACATAACGCCAGTGAGTTAAGTCGTATGCGAAAGATTATTAAGCCATTTTTATTTTTAGAAGATTAAGTATGTTTATTGCGAGCTATTTCAGGTTGGACAATTGGGAAAATACACTTCACCATTCGGGGAATTGATTATTGAATACGGCCGATGGTATCCCTTTGAATCCTTAACTCATCGCCTCAGCCTAACTCATCATTACAAGATATATTAGCAATTCGCTCAAATAGGTGAACCAAGATCGGGAAATTTCAGTTTAAAATTTAATTTAGAGTGAGGTACGAAATAAGCAGAACTTAATGCGATTTTCTCCTCGCACACGAAAAATCGATTGGGCCGTCCTTCGGGGCGGTTTTTTTTAACTGAATGATTTCACCCTATTGGGTGACCCTACCTGAATACCTGTTCTGTTATTTTCAAAATAAGCCTCATTAAAAAGCCTCTTGGCTTAAAATCCATGTTCTCCCCTCTTTCCGCTTCTGCTAGGTTTTTGCAATTGTCGTTAGTTCTATTGGCAGCGATCGCGGATATTAGTGCATTAAATTTAAATAGAGTAGCCGCCGCAACCCAATCGAGCTTAAACGCTGCTCCCCCTGCTGTCTCTACGTCAACTATTGTTCAATCCTCTAAACCCTCTCCCTTCAAGGATGGTATTTATCTTTATGGCCAATCGCCTAAACCTGAACAAATTGGGCAGGAATATTTAGTATTTAAAGTCGATGCAGGAAAAGTTACGGGAGCCTTTTATATGCCCCGTTCTGAATATAGTTGCTTTTCAGGGCAAGTAACGGCTAATAGCTTAAGCCTTATGGTTCGTGACCCCTACGATAATACCGTTTCTCCCTACGCGATCGCGCTCAACCCCTCTGACCCTGTAGCCAGCAAAAATCCCAATGTTGGCACCATGAATTTAGACGGTTATCATGCCATTGGCAAATTGAGTGCTAATGATCATCGTATGCTGAATGACTGCTTGAAAGAGTAGAGATCGGGAAGAATTGATGCGCGGAGAGATAACTTAAGATTCACAAAATTACGGATAACTTAATAATCCGTTGTCAATCGGGTAAGCAAAGCTGATAATAGCAAACAGAAATTTCTCCAAAAACCTGAGTTAAAACCGTTATTCGCGTTAAGACTCAACGGGATTTTGTGATTGTGTGCTTTAATCCAATCGTGGCTTTACCCCAAATTTCATGTTCAATAAAAATACAATTTTCTTGATTCTATTGGTCTTTCTGCCAATTGCCATTGCTGCCCATTATTTAGAATGGGGAGAAACCTTGGTCTTTATTACGGCGGCCGTTGCGATTATTCCTTTAGCGGCTTTTATGGGATTAGCAACGGAAGAAATTGCCGTTGTGGTGGGCCCGAATTTAGGTGGTCTTTTAAATGCAACCTTTGGCAATGCGACGGAATTAATTATCGCGTTGGTTGCCTTGAAAGGCGGCTTAATCGATGTGGTAAAAGCGACTTTAACGGGTTCTATTATTGGAAATTTGCTGTTAGTGATGGGCTTTGCCATGTTATTGGGCGGATTACGCTACAAAGAGCAGGAGTTTCAACCCGCAGCCTCTAGAATGAATGCTTCGGTGATGAATCTGGCTGTAATTTCTATCCTCTTACCGACAGCTGTGGAATATACCTCAACGGGCATTGGAGAAGACAGTATTCAAAAACTATCCATTGCTGTCGCGATTGTTTTAATTGTGGTTTACGGATTGTCGTTGCTATTTTCCATGAAGACCCATGCCTATCTCTACGATGTGGGAATGGCAGAATTAGAAGGAGAGGATGCAGAATCTCAGGCAGAGCAAGAACATGCAAAACCAAAATTATGGCTTTGGGTGGTAGTTTTACTGCTGGTTACGTCGGGGGTCGCGATCGCGTCTGAGTTATTAGTCGAATCCTTAGAAGTTGCGACTGAAAGTTTAGGCTTAAGTTCTCTATTTACAGGAGTGATTTTATTACCCATCATTGGTAATGCCGCAGAACACGCAACAGCCATTACCGTTGCAATGAAAAACAAAATGGATTTATCCGTATCGGTGGTGATGGGATCAAGCCTACAGATTGCCTTCTTTGTCGCTCCTGTCTTAGTCATTGCAGGATGGTTTATGGGTCAACCAATGGATCTGGATTTTAATCCCTTTGAATTAGTTGCTGTCGTCGTTTCGGTCTTGATTGTCAATTCTATTAGTAATGATGGACGCTCTAATTGGTTAGAAGGAACTTTATTGTTAGCGACCTATACCATTTTGGGTTTCGCCTTTTTCTTTCACCCCGTTTTAGAAAGTGCTGCTACCAAATTCTAATTCCAGCGATCTCGCCTTAAATCAATCCTGCCCTCACTGCGAGGGTAAAGGCTTTATTGAACTACGAGATTGTTCGGGTGAAGTACAACGGGAAGAGACTCAGTAGATCGAAAACTAATTTTGGAAAAGAGGTAAGGTCAAGTTAGA
>CAYZWO010000090.1:8049-17526 GCA_964482215.1 uncultured bacterium | reverse complement strand
AATATCCATCAAGATACTGCGGGTAACAATGGTTAATTCCACCGCTTTTCTCAGGTCATCTGCGCTAATGGTATTGCGTCCATCTAGAGCCGCGATCGCCTTGGCAACCCGAATAGCATAGAGTTCACCGCGATGGCCTTGTAATCCCCCCCGAATTGCTTCTTCGACCACATAGGCCACTTGATCTTGGGTAATGGTCACTTCTTTAAGCCATTCCCTCGCCAAAATGATATTGGTTCTAAGGTCGTCTAAATCTGCTTCGTATTGCTGAATAAAGCTTTGGGGAGAGTTGGCGTAATCAATGACTTGTTCGACCGCTTGCACCCGTTGGTCTAATCCTAAGACTCCATCGGCAGAAAGCGCGATCGCGATACGGTCTAGCAAATGTTGCCGTAGAGGGCCTTCTTCGGGGTTATAGGTGGCAATGAGTAAAGGTTTGCAGGGGTGCTGAAAACTAATGCCTTCGCGTTCAATCTGGTTGCGTCCGTCGGTCAGTACCGTTAACAGTTGATTGGCAATCTGGTCATCTAACAGATTAATTTCATCAATATACAAAATTCCGCGATGGGCCTGAGCTAATAAGCCTGGTTGAAAGACAGGTTCGCCCCGTTTTACCGACTCTTCCACATCGACCGAACCTAATAGCCGATCTTCCGTAACGCCCAAGGGAATTTGGACAAAGGGAGACGGGATAACTTGAGTAGGAAGTTCAGTCTCAGGAATCCCTGTGTAATGTTCTAGGGTGTAGTCATCCCATTGATCAGGTTGGGTGGGGTCGCAGTTAAAGACATTATCTTTAATCACTTCAATCGGGGGCAACAAGGCATGGATCGCCCGTGCTAAAACCGATTTGGCCGTTCCTCTTCTTCCTGCGATCGCGACTCCCCCTAAACCTGGATCAACTGCCCCTAACAACAGAGCTAACTTGATGGCCTCCTGACCCACGACGGCAGTAAGGGGAAAATTGAGAGGAAGGGTGGAAGAAAGAAGAACTGACATTGAGTAACTAAATTTTTTAAAAAAGGTTATTAAAAAGGACGACACAATTCGGCCATCCTTCATCTTATCATCTCGGTTCCAAGGGGTTTGGGCGCAACTTATTGCAAACCTAACCAAGCCAATACGCCTTGTCCTGTTAAGTATTCAATGACCAAAATGAGAAGAAAACCAATCATCGCCGCACGGCCATTTAACCGTTCTGCGTAATTGTTAAAGCCAAACTTGGGATCTTCTAGGTTGGGGGTTTGGGTTGGTTGGGGAGCCGTCATATTAAGTTAATTCTGAATAAGTTTACATTTCTTTACTATAACGGGTAAGTACCGCAAGTTAAAGGCTCCAGACTTTGATTCCTATTCTTCATAATTAATTTCCTAAAAAGCTTGCTTTCTATTTAGCCAGTATGCTAGATTGTATAACTGTTGAGAAAACGATAAGGGCTTGTAGCTTAGTGGATTAGAGCGTATGGCTACGGACCATAAGGTCGGGGGTTCGAGTCCCTCCAAGCCCGTTAAAAAAAGAAAAAAAACTAAAAAGCAGATATTCTTATGCTAATGAGGATGTCTGCTTCTTTGCATAGCGGTCTTTGTCTCGGCCCGTCGCGAAACCGATAGAGGCTTTGAAACTGGGATTACATAAACATCCAAACAGGAGAAACGCAACCAGGGAAATGCCACTGGTGATATTAAATAAATGGCGATAACCGAGACTCGCGCCTAACATACCAAAGATCGGCCCTGCGATCGCGATCCCCACATCAAAACCACTGACACAAATGGCAAACACTCGCCCCCGTTCTGCTGCCGAAGATCGGTCAGAAATTAAGGCAATAACCATCGGAATGAGAACACCTGCCCCTATTCCTTCCAAAGAGGCAGCAATGAGGAACAACTGCGGCGTATCTGCCCAGGACAGAATAAACATGGACAGGATGTAGCAAATTAAGCTCCCACTGACGAAAATGCCTCGACCATAGAGATCGGACGCTTTTCCCGTCCACATCCGAGAAATAAAACTCGTAATGGCAGCCATGCTGTAAAATAAACCCGCATTAAAATCAATCTTAATTTCCTTAAGAAACAGGGGTAAAAAGGTAGCCAAGTTACCAAAAACTAACCCAATCAATAACAACACAAGCGAGGGAATCAACAGGGAAGGAGCGGTAAAAATCTGCCAAGCGGTGCGATTATCCTCTGAATGGGGTGCAGAGGAATGGGAAACTAGACGGCAAAGCGGATTTTCTTTCACCTGATTAGCCAATAAAAAAGCTCCCATGCCTAAACCAGCAGCAATCAAAAATAAGGGGACATAACCCCAACTGACTTCAATTTGTCCACCCAGCGCAGGGCCTAGGGCCATCCCAATGGGAACAGCGAGGCTCATATAGCCAATGAGTTCTCCTCGATGTTTGATGGGAGATAAATCAACGATTAAGGCACTAGAACCCGTAGTAAAGGCTGCGACACTAATGCCATGAAAGGCCCGAATTGCCATTAAGGTTGGAATATTTTGAGTAAATAGATACCCCAAGGGCGCGATCGCGCCGACAAAAGTACCGATGAGGATGACTAATTTACGGCTTTTTTGATCTGCTAACTGACCTAACCACACTCTAGAGCCGATCAACCCAATAGCAAAGGCTCCCATCACAAAACCAATCTGCTGACGAGTTCCCCCTAAAAATTCTGCGTAGGTCGGGAGAGTGGGAAGCATGGTAGTCAATCCCATCCAAAAAAACAGAGAACTTAAAAATAAGGCTAAAAAATTCTTTAATGTCTTTCGATCTAATTCTTTTGCAGTCTTTAGGGCATTCATAGGTAATCGGCTCGTTGCTTCATCAATTTTATCAACTCAAAAAAGCGATCGCGACTTCAAGAAGTATGACAGTTATTTGAATCAGTATGATGAATCTTCAACGTGTTGCCAACGTTATCGATAATTTCGGGTAATTATTAACTCACCCGACTCACTGATTTAACCTAGTAAATTACCTTAGCGTGCTTGATTTATTTCAAAGGCATAGCTTGGAATCATGAAAATTCGTCTTGATTTCTTAACGCTCCGTAAATTTGTGATCATTAATAAGACAATCAAGCACAAACACAAATTGATACTATAGAACAGAGGATTTAAAATGTCTTTGTCTGACAAAGGTTTTGATTTTTAATTAATATTAATTATTAGCTAATTGGAAAAGTGCTGAGACTATTTTGACTTAAAGAAATAATGTTATTTTGGGGTGATTGTTCTAGGATAATTAAAGGAACAGGTTTTGCAGATTCATCCCATATCAAGGAAATATCAGTATCATGAATGGTAGATTCCCAAAGGGATTGCTGGTTAGTACGGGTTAAAAATCCTTCAATATTTTCCACCAGTTCGTTAATAATTTTAGCTGTTGATTGAGTTGGTAATTTAGCTAATCTTATTTGAATCCGAAATAATACGCCTTTTTTCCATTTTCCTTCAGGTGCTTCCACGTCATAATACACTTCAAATAATTTATTAATGCCCTGAGGGTTTTCTAAGTTCTCTTCTTGTATGTCCGTTTGAGGTTTTACCGCTTTGTTAATCATCTCTGTAATTTTGGTTTTGATCTGATTCATGACGACGTAGTGAAAAACCTCTTCGTCCATTCTCATGCGTGTGTAATCTAGATTAAAGTTGCGAGCGTCAATTAAGTCTTTTTCCTGTTCACGATTATTGGTTAACGCGATCGCCTGGGTTAATTGTTCATTTAAGGATTGATTAGTTTTCGCTTGTAATTCTAATAACGCTTGCAACCGAGTCAGCTTACATTTACAGAAAGCCCCTGTGACCAATAACGATAACCCCAAAACCACGTTACTCCACAGGCAAGGGGATTGCAGATTCCAACAACTATTATTCGCTGGCGAAATAGCAGAGTACGGTTGAGGAACTTCGGACGTGTTAGCTAAGATAGGAGAGACGGTTAGTTGGGACACCATAGAAGATTAGCAAGCTCATCCTGAGGGATAGCAATATCATGCCCACGAATAAAATAAATATTTACATTTCGCAAATTTTTTTTGATGAACTTCTGAAACACTATGACGCGATCGCTAAATGACTCTAAAAACTGTATGGGAAAACTCTTACTAAGTAGCACTCTTGTCTGGGTACTGACCATTCAACCAACTTTAGCTTTTCCTTTGAATCACAATGGTTTACCAAGTGCTACTAACAATTACTTAATTAGCCAAAATTCAGTTCCCCCAAGCCTTACCCAATCTGTTCGCAAGCATCTATCCCAACAAACCAAAATCCCGATCAATCAACTAAAAATTCAAAGCACAAAATCAATGACCTGGCCAGACGGGTGTTTAGGCTTAGCCAAACCTGATGAATTGTGTACCCAAGCACTTGTTCAGGGATGGCAAATTGTCGTTGCTCATGAAAAACATACATGGACATACCGCACCGATGCCCAAGGTAAAAATATTCGCCTAGCAACTCCCCATTAGAAGCTTACCAATCAAAAATGTAAGCAGGTAGAAACACTATCTGGGCCTTTCCGCACTTGCGGCAACGAAATCGATGGCACAGAAACAGCAACAAAAGAAGTCGAACTACTAAATTTTGGGTCTGAGATGGGCGAATATAATCACTACCACAATGCTGACAACACATAAGCAAAATTATTAAAATTCTAAGTTTTGCGCAATAGTTACTGCTTAATTAATTATTAAAATTGATACCTAATGACATATTGTGAGTAATTAATTTGTTCGGTTAAAATTTTAAAATTAGCTAATACGCTTTACTCGAACTACTAAGATTTACAAGGTTCATCAAAATATATAGTTGACAGCATTAATAGGCACAGTAGTTGGCTGAACTGTACTTCTATTCGATGATTATTTAATTTTCATAGATGATTCATTAATAATTAAGTTAATTCAAAAATATAAGCAAAAAATGGATTTGTCAAGTAAAAATGGCTAATCAATCCAGACACGTATATATATTCTTACGTGGACTCTTTTAAATACTTTAAACTATAGCAATTTTCCAAAGAATTGCCAGAAGCAGACAAAGAAAAAAGCTTTATAATTGAGACTTTGACAGAATTTATACTGTATAAAGTTTTAACAATTTTATATTAGTTTTTTGCTGACTAGTATTAGACCAACATAGCTGTTGCAGAGAAATATTAAAGGTGCGCTAATTTTTAAGA
Organism: uncultured bacterium; assembly: GCA_964482215.1. Classification (GTDB taxonomy): domain Bacteria; phylum Cyanobacteriota; class Cyanobacteriia; order Cyanobacteriales; family Microcystaceae; genus Snowella. The sequence goes on along the minus strand of CAYZWO010000090.1, from coordinate 12,332 downwards.
TAACGCACCTCAAATTCGATGAATAGTTAGTAAGTTAGTAGTAAAAATTATCCGACAGTGGCTAAACGGAAGGCTGCGCCTAAACCTGCTAACATTTCTGCTGCCGTAATTTTGCCATCGTGATCGCTATCTAAGGCATCAAACACGGCATCAATGCCTGCCCATTCTTCACGGGTAATAAAGCCATCTCCATCTAAGTCATAGGCATGGAAAATTTCTTCGGCTGCATGGCTAATGGTTTCTGAGCCTTCTAAACGGGTTAAGCGTTCCTGAAGTAAATGTTCTAATGCTTCGAGAGATTTAGTAAAACCAGCAATCCCTTCAGCTAACTTTTCAGAAGCCATTGCATTTTCGGCGTGCATTTTCTCAAAAGTTGCCTGATCCATTTCGATTTTTTTGATGCTTTGATCAACATTATTCGGGTCAAGTTTGCGGATTAATTCGCCTTCGGTTGATTGCAGTTGATCTAATAATTTTGGTGAGATAGTCAAGAGATCGCAGCCTGCTAATTCAATAATTTCTCCAATATTGCGGAAACTTGCGCCCATGACTTCGGTTTGGTAGCCAAATTTTTTGTAATAGTTATAAATCGTTGTCACGGATTCAACGCCTGGATCTTCGGCGGAAGAGTATTCTTTGCCTGTTTGTTTGACATACCAGTCCAAAATGCGACCGACAAAGGGCGATATTAAGGTTACTCCTGCTTCAGCACAGGCGATCGCTTGATGGAGTCCAAACAAGAGGGTTAGGTTACAGTGAATACCTTCTTTTTCCAGCACTTCAGCCGCTTTGATGCCTTCCCAGGTTGAAGCGATTTTAATTAAGATGCGATCGCGAGAAACCCCTGCTTTTTCGTATTCAGAAATAAGATAATGGGCTTTATTAATCGTTGCTTCCGTATCATAGGATAATCTGGCATCAACTTCCGTCGAAACCCGACCTGGAATAATTTCTAGAATTTTTAACCCAAAGGCTACTGCTAAGCGATCAAAAGCTAACGTTGCGACTTGAGATAAATCCGCATTGCTACCCAATTCTTTTTTGGCTCTTTTCAGGGTATCGTCTACAATTTCCTGATACTGGGGCATCTGAGCCGCTAAGGTAATTAAAGAAGGATTCGTCGTCGCATCACGGGGCGTAAAGGCTTCAATTGCCTGAATATCACCCGTATCCGCAACAACAATCGTCATTGCCCGTAGTTGGTCAAGTAAATTCTGTGCCATAACAAATTGAGGGATAATGCTAATAATTTTTTACTATAAACGGCTTTTTTGAAGTAGTTAAGAATATTTTCTTTTTTTTAACTTCTTTTCCAAAATTTAAACAAACTTAACCAGATCTTACTATTGATAGTTGTTGACCTGGAAAAATTCAACTTTAAAATTATTTTATTTTTACCTCAGTTTTTGAGTTAATCTATTTTAATTTTATCGTTTGTAACTTTAATTGGGTTTGATTTTATGATTAATAATATTTTTGCCTAATAAATAAATCATTTCTGCGATGGGCTGAAAACGGATCATCATGCCATTTATCGATAATAATTCCGTAATGGTTTTGGTTGTCACCGATGGCAGCGCTAAAGTATGGTCTTGAGCAAATTGAATTAAGCCCCTGAGTTCATGCGTATTTTTTACGATTCTATCTGACCATTTAACTTCTACACACCAGTCAGGTTTTTGAGTATCGGGACGTAAATAAACGAGATCCACTTCCCCTGTTTTCCAGCGAGCATAATAAATTTGCTCAATTTTTTCACTATGAAACCATTGGCTAAAAAGGGCGGTTTCGGTTAATGCTCCCATTGCTTCGTCATTCTCTGTTAAGTATCCAAATAAAGCGGCTCTCATGGAAGGATTGGTTAAATAAACTTTGAAAGAAGTTGCTCGTTTGAAATGTTTAGCATTCTGATCAATTCGATTAATACACTTAATTAAAAATGCTGCTTCTAAATATTCTAAATAACGTTTCAGGGTATTTTTAGCGACCCCTGCTGATTGAGCCAAAGATTCCAAGCTAACTTCATTGCCTGTATTGTAAGCCAGCGTTGTAAACAATCTATTTAACTCTTGAATATCATTAATCCCGTATAAACTCGGTAAATCTCTCAATAAAACTTTGTCGATAATGTCGCTTTTAATATATTGGGAGCTATTAAATTGAACGGTTTGAGAAAATACTGCTTCAGGATAACCGCCATAATTTAAATAATTCAGAAATTCTTGATTTAATTTATAAATATCTCTAACAATATAATTTTCTTGATCTTTATTTTCTTGGAAAACAGTAACAATAAGTTTTTCCTCTTGTCCAATAAATCGTAAATACTCAGCAAACGTTAAAGGCGGCAAAATAAAATTAGAAAATCGCCCTGCTCCTGATTCAATACTTTTTAATCGTAATGCGGCTGCGGCTGAACCTGTTGCAATAAATTTATAATCAGGATAGGAATCAACAAGAGATTTTAAGTGAACTTCCCAATTTTTAAGGTATTGAATTTCATCAAAAAAAAGGACTAAGGAATCTTTGCGTCCGTGACTATGTAATTCTTGAAAAAAAATAACCAGTTGCTCTAAACTTAAGCCCGTATAGACAGGCGTTTCAATGGATAAATAAAGAATTTGAGTGGGTTTTAAGTCTTCATTAATTAAGCGTTGAATAGCATGATAAACCATCACCGTTTTCCCAACCCGTCTTGGCCCCATGAGAATTAACGCTCGATTGACGGATTTATCGATGATTAATTCAAAAAATAATTCAAAATAGGAACGACGAGGCATTTTATTAAAACGCTCATCAATTTGCTCGTCATTTTCCCACCAAGGGTTATCAAACAACAGACGCTTCTTGATTTCTTTTTCCGATATCTGAAGCATGGGGGATAATTAGAGTCAGTACATTGACTTTAATTATAGCAATTTTGCAGTTAAGATTAATGGATTGACCTTAATTGAATTCGTTATTTTTGGCTTCCCGATGATTGTAAGTAGAAGTTAAATCGGGCTTCGAGTTGGGCAGGGGTTAAGGATTGCGTCCAGTATTCGATTAGGGCATGACCAAAGGCCCAGGCATTACGGTCAGGGGTTGCATCGTTTTCTATCAGCAACGGCCAAAGGGCGAGTAAATCAAAATTTAACGGTTGGCTGAAATTTTCATTAAGTAAGCCAAATAAATCGTAGGCGAGTTGCAGTTTGCCGATAACGATGGGCAGTTGCTCTACTGGAATTTTTTCCGCTAACAAATAAGCCAGAGTGGGGGAACCTGTCGAAAGAGTGGAGATAAATTGCAGGACGGGACTTTTTAACAAAGCCGTTAAACCTTGGGCGGTACTCATTTGGAAGGTATAGCGATCAATGATTTTGGCGGCCGCGATGGTTCGGGCTTCTAGATTTTTGAAAAAGCGGGCGAGTCGGAGTTGTTGGGCAGGCGCGATCGCGTCTAAGAGGGCAAAAGCTAGAGCATCAATTCCCCAAGCAACCCGATTAACAGCCAGATCACCCATCACCACAGGTAACACTTGGGAACAATAATCTCCTAATTGCTCCACTCGGTATTGAACGGCTTCTCGGATCGATTTTTCCTTGGGTTTTTCGCCCCATTGCCAATCGTAGGGGGGATTCCATTCCCGAAAAGGCCGTAATCGATCCACTTGAGTAACGAGGGTAAAAGTGGGTAAATCGGGAACCTGTTGACTGATATCCCGCAAAAAGTCCGCATCCATTTGTAGAGCAGGATCAAGCGCAGGATTCAACAGCAATAACAGATCTGCTGTGCTGGCATAGTCTAAAACCTGTTCTCGTAAATCTGTCCGTTCAATTTGCTCATAGCCTGGCGTATCCCAGAGAATTAGGGTTTCGCCCTTGTCGGTTTTCCATTCGTATTGCTGCACTAAGGTCGTACTGGGCAAGAGATCAATTTCTGCCTTATCTGCTTGAAATAAGGTATTAATTAAGCTACTTTTTCCTGCCCCCGTTCTGCCCACCAGCAAAATATTGATGGGTTTAGTTTGCACCACTTCAGGGGATTCGGCTTGTAATAACAGTTCTTTGAGGGTTTGGGTTTGGGCTTTGGCGAGGGTTGTCGTTGGATTGCTAAAAACATCGGGGGGTAAGGTGTTGCCACTATAGAGCGCGATCGCTTGACGAGCCAGATTTCTTAAGGCTGCCTCTCGGAGCAATTGGGTTAAATTCATCAACAATTGTTGATTAGCCGCAGAACTAGAACGCTTACTGGCTTGATTAGCCACCGCAGCCGCAGGATTAAAAATCCATTGGGCCCAACCC
>CAYZWO010000090.1:0-8014 GCA_964482215.1 uncultured bacterium | reverse complement strand
AAGCGCGGATAAATCTCGTAGGATTGGTAGGCTTGACCGATGGTGATTTGATTGAGAGTCGGGGATAATCGCTGCATCCATTGGTCTAGATCATCAACGGTTCCTCTAATCAGTCCGTAGGCCTGGGGAATGTAGATATTGAGCAAGGGATATTTAACTTCAGGATGGTAGTGATGGGCAACAGCAATAACCACTTCTTGGCAACGTTTCCAAAAGGTCGGCCAATCTTCCCAAATCGGTTTATCCTGTTGCGCCGTATCAAGAATGGTTTTGAAATTAGCTTCTAGTTGGGTCAAGCGATCGCGCTCAGGGTGGGTTTGTATCTCTGCCTTAGTTTCGCTCTCTAACTCTTGTTGAATTTCCGTTAAAACCGTTTCCAGTTGATTTACCGCAGGTTTTGTCCAACGCACCAATAACCAACGCCAACCAACAAAGATTAAGGTAAAAATAGCCCAAATCCAGGTTAATCCCCAGGCGTGGATCTGCGACGATGCAGCAATTAATAGGAAAATTACAATACTCGCGATCGGTAAGATTAGAACCAACCACTGCCATTTCGCTAAGCGTACCGTTACCATAAATCTTGCCTTAAACCGATTGGGGGAATACTTTCTATTTTGCCCTGATTTTTTCCCTCAGTTCACAGCAAGTCAGTAGCAGGTTGAAATGAATCATCAAATGTGGGATGGGCATCTTGCCTGTCACTAAAGGTTAAGACTATTGAATGGGTTCTAATTGAGCCGTTTCTGCTTGCAAAATTTGATTAATTAAAGATGCCACTTTTTCTGGTTGTTCTACCATCGAAAAATGTCCGCAATCGGGAATTTCCATGACATTTTTACCGTGAGGATGAAATAAAGCATGAAAACTCGCTAAATGGCGGACATATTTTAATTCCATAATGGTGTCTTGGGCACCTGCTAAAAAATACACAGGCTCTTGCAGACGGCCAACAATTTGGGGTAAAAGATGCACTTCCTCTTCCGTAGTGGTATCGATCAACGCACCTAAAGCGGCTTCTGTGTCGGCTTTCACAAAATCAATTACCCGTTGTCTGCCCCATTTACGTTCTAGGGGATTACAGACCATTGCCCTAGAAAACATGCGATCAACCCCAGGCAGATAGGGCAACCAGGGAGGACGAAATTGCACCAATCGTTTGCCCATTGAACGGAATCGATCAAATTCTTCTTTTAAATAAATACCACCGCCTGAATTGAGACAAATTACGCCTTTTACTCGGTCTGCACAATAATCGGCTCCCCAGATAGCAATACTGCCTCCTAGAGAATGGCCAATTAACCAAGCAGATTCAATGTTGAGTTTTTGCAAAAGAATACTGAGGTCTTGGGCATAGGTTCCCAGGCTGTAGAGAGGCAAATCTTGAGTATTACTAGCAGAGGCGTAGTTTGCTTGCCCAAATCTTAAATTGTAATTGGCCGCATTGATACTACTAATGGGTTGGGAATCGCCAAAGCCTCGTAGGTCGTAGGCTAGACATTGATAATGGGGCGAGAGGATGTCAATTAATGGTTGCCAATAACTGCGGCTTAATAACCAACCGTGAATAAAAATTAAGCGAGGAGCCGATGCACAGGACACAGAGGGGGTGAGATCGTAGGTGTGGGGGACTCCCAAAATGTCGATAGTTGGCATAGAATTAGCGGATGAAAAAGGAGTTTTACCCCTAATACAATGATTATTATACAATCACTAAACGATCATTGTATGGCTATTTAATTCCTAATACATAGAACAACACCCAAGCCCTAATCTTCAGTTCCATTCCTTGTTTCTCTTTCTAAATCCCTACGGAGTTGCAATCTTTTTTTCAAGTTGCCTATTCTCCCTAGATGCTTAACAAAAAGGAATTTTCTGTTTTCGGTTTGGGTGTTGACTCAGGTTAGACGAGACACGTTTGAGATTAAACAGCGCGATTTTTACCTCTTTTTGTAGAACGACACTTGACTTAACTTGTTTTTGGCTGTTTTATCTGCCACTGAAGCTCTTTTGCTTCATGTCTTTACTCTAATCATTTTCCTGAGTTAGTGCAAGCCTTTTCTACAAAACTTTATTGAAGGATGAGCGATCGCTTAGGATACACGAACTTATGTTAAGAAGTGATTACGTTTTTTAACCTAGCTAAAATAATCAAAATGATTAATTTGATTAAAAAAATTAAGCCCGATAATTAAAGGAACTCGTTTAATAATTGATTAATTGATAGTTGACAATTGATGATTAACGGTTTACTAACCCGGCAAATTAAGCTTTATTGAGATTTAAAGTTTTTTGATTAATTTGATTAAATTTAAAAAAAATCAGTTTAGGATTAGACCAATAATTAAATTGGCTAATTTCTAATTTTAGAATACATAAATTAAAAATGATTAAAAAAATAATGCTAATTCATAAGTGTTGACTGAGTGTTCTGATTTTTTGTTTGTCGTAATGTTAAATAATCTTTAGCTCCTTGATTAGCATGGATTTGATTGATTTAAATCTATCCATCTTCCTATTCATTTTGTAACATCTCTTTACAGAAAAAATTGTTATCCTAGAGATTAGAAATCAGCAGAAAATCCATTCTGGGATTCTTTAAGAAAAATTACCGAAATCACAGCAAGCTCAAGTAAATGAGGGAGTGAGGATACCCGTTTTACTGTTTAAGCCGTAATGACGCTTTTCTTTTTTCGTTATTTATTGAGATTGGCGATTAATCACCTAATAGCTTTTAAAATATTGATTTTCGTGTCGCTATCTCTAAATTAATTGTATCTTTAGCTCTGTGCATTCACCTTATTTTTACAAAAAAGATTGTTTATCAGAAAAATTTCTCAATTCTGCCAAGTTTAAAAGAGCCACCAATTTCATGAGCCAGACAGATGCTTAGGAGGATGCATGAGGATGGAGAGGAGGGATAGACGATTTCGTGATCGCACGGAAGCAGGCAAACTGTTGGCGGCTCAATTAAGTGATTTTCAAGATTTAACGGACGGACTGGTGCTGGCTCTACCGCGTGGTGGCGTTCCCATTGGTTTTGAGATTGCCAATCATCTCCATTTCCCACTCGATGTCTGGCTGGTGAGGAAGTTGGGAGTGCCGGATCGGCCTGAATTGGCAATGGGAGCGATCGCGTCTTCTGGGGTCAAAGTCATGAATTGGGATGTGGTCAAGTGGTTAAATATTAGCCCTGAAACCATTGAGCAGGTAGCGGAAACAGAAAGCTTGGAATTACAACGACGGGAAAATCTCTATCGGCAGGGTCAACCCCAACCCCAAATTGCTGGAAAAATTGTAATCCTTGTCGATGATGGGATTGCCACAGGTGCGACCATGCAAGCCGCGATCGCCTCTCTTCGTCAGCATCAACCCCAACGCATTATTGTCGCTGTTCCCGTTGCCTCTCCCTCGGCCTGTGCAGAAATTCAACAAGAAGTCGATCAAGTGGTGTGTTTACTGCCCACTGAACTTCTCGATTCCATCGGCCGTTGGTACGAAAACTTTGAGCAGACCAGTGATCAAGAAGTCAGTCAATATCTTACAGAAGCTGCCCAGCAATGACAAATTTTGACCACATCCCCTTAAAATCCTGTTTTCAGCGTTGATTAAACAATTCCCATGAATGATAATCTCAACGACAAATCCCAAAATTCCCCAAATTCTTCTAACTCCTCTGTTCGCAGTAATTTGGGTCGCAATGCCCTCATTTTATTACTCTGGCTTTTATTTTTGAATTTGTTTGTCTTTCGAGGAACCGATTCTAAATTAATTCCCTATAGCCAATTCTTAGATCAAGTCAATGCGGGTCAAGTGGCTGAAGCCCAAGTGGGAACAAGCTTAATTCAATACAGTCTCAAGCCACAATTTGTAACAGGCGAAAATCCCAACGATACCGTCAAAACCTTCCGAACGCTACCCGTTGCTCAAGATACCAATTTAACCCAATTATTACGAGAAAAACAGGTAAAATTCTCTGCTTTACCCGAAAATACGGGGGGATGGTTCTCGACGCTATTAGGTTGGGTGATTCCACCGCTGATTTTTATGGCGGTTTGGATCTGGTTTCTCAATCGTTCTCAGGGCAATAGTGCGGCTCCTTTCAGTGTAGGCAAAAGCAAGGCTCGGATTTATATCAAAGGCAGTACGGGAATCAGTTTTGATGACGTGGCGGGAGTGGATGAAGCTAAGGCTGAACTACAAGAAATTGTAGATTTTTTGAAAAATGCTATTAAATACGTGAATTTAGGCGCGAAAATCCCTAAAGGCGTTTTACTCATTGGCCCACCAGGGACAGGAAAGACTTTATTAGCGAAAGCGATCGCCGGGGAAGCGGGAGTTCCATTTTTCTCCATTTCAGGGTCAGAATTTATCGAATTATTTGTGGGAATTGGTGCATCGCGGGTGAGGGATTTATTTGAGCAGGCCAAACAGCAAGCACCTTGTATTGTCTTTATTGATGAACTAGATGCTCTAGGGCGATCGCGGACAGGAGTTAGTTCCATGATGGGCAGCAACGATGAACGGGAGCAGACCCTTAACCAACTATTATCCGAAATGGATGGTTTTGAAGCTAATACGGGCATTATCTTGTTAGCGGCTACCAATCGCCCCGAAGTGCTAGATCAAGCTTTATTGCGCCCTGGTCGCTTTGATCGTCAAGTTTTGGTAGACCGACCCGATAAAAGCGGACGAGAAGCAATTCTAAGGGTTCATGCCAAGGATGTGAAACTAGCAGATAGCGTTAACTTAGAAAAATTAGCCGCCCGTACCCCAGGCTTTGCCGGAGCCGATTTAGCCAATTTAATTAATGAAGCCGCCCTACTCGCCGCCCGTAAAAATCATCTCTTGGTTTCGATGGATGATATGAACGAAGCCATTGAGCGATTACTAACGGGTTTGGAGAAAAAATCACGGGTTTTAAATGAAGTTGAGAAAAAAACAGTTGCCTACCATGAAGTCGGTCATGCTCTGATTGGCGCATTAATGCCAGGGGCAGGCGTGGTGGAAAAAATTTCCATTGTGCCGAGGGGGTTAGGAGCATTAGGCTATACCTTGCAATTACCTGAAGAAGACCGTTTTTTAATGTTAGAAGATGAAATTCGTGGCCGTATTGTTACCCTGCTGGGAGGACGCGCCGCCGAGGAGCTAATGTTTGGAAAGGTTTCGACAGGAGCTAGCGACGATATTCAAAAAGCAACGGAACTGGCAGAACGTTTTGTCACGCTCTACGGAATGAGCGATCGCTTAGGGCCGATTGCTTTTGAAAAACATCAGCAACAATTTTTAGACGGAATAACGAATCCCCGCCGTCCCGTGAGTCCGCAAATGACCGAAGCAATTGATCAGGAAATCCAAAGCATTATGGAAGGAGCCCATCAATTAGCCTTGTTAATCTTGGAAAGAAATCGGGAACTGTTAGACGCGATCGCCCGCGTTTTACTGGATAAAGAAAGCTTAGAAGGAGATTGGTTAAAAGAACAATTGCGACAAGCTGAAAAAACAAACGATTTACAGGATTGGTTATTAACAGGGAAATTATCCCAAACCTCAAAATTTAGCGTAACGACTAATGGGCAACAAAAAGAAAAAATACTGATGAACTCTATTGACCAAAATAGATAAACAATAAATCTAAAATAGGTTTAAACAAGAAATAGTATAAATGATCTACTTATGGTATAGTTACTGGAGTTAAGTAGTCAAAGCAAAAGTGCAATGGGTAACAATGCTTTAGTAAAACCATTTTTAAAATGGGCAGGCGGAAAGCGACAATTAATTCATGAATTAAAAAAAAATAAACCTCCAGATTTTCATCCTTCTAAAACTACTTACTATGAGCCTTTTGTCGGAGCAGGTGCATTTTTATTTGCATTACAACCTAAAAAGGCAGTAATTAATGATACTAATTTTGAATTAATTAATTGTTATGAAGTAATACGGGATTCTGTAGACGAATTAATTGAAGAATTAGCAAAACATCAACAAAGTCATGGAGAAGAATATTACTACAATATTAGAGACTGGGATCGATCCCCTGATTTTTCCCAAAAAACAAAAATTGAAAGAGCTTCTAGAATTATTTTTTTAAATAAGACTTGCTACAATGGATTATTTAGGGTTAATTCTCAAGGACAATTTAACGTTCCTTTTGGTAGATATAAAAATCCGAATATCTTGGATATAGCTGTTTTAAAGGCAGTTAGTCTATATCTTAAAAATACTAAAATTAAAATTTTTAATAAAGACTTTAAAGAATCTGTTGATAGTGCGAAAGAAGGCGATTTTATTTATTTTGATCCTCCTTATGATCCAGTTTCAGATACTTCTTCTTTTACAGGATACGATATTAATAGATTTAATAAAAGCGAACAAGAACGTCTTAAGTTAACATTTGATGAATTAAATAAGAGAGGCTGTAGAGTTTTATTAAGTAATTCTGATACTCCTTTTATTAGAAGATTATACTCTAGCTATCGTATTGATATTGTTTCTGCTTCAAGAGCCATTAATTCTAACGCTCTTAAAAGAGGAAAAATCAATGAAGTCTTAGTTAAAAATTATGATTAGAGTATTAATATGACCAATTTAAACCATTTTTTAAGTAATAACGAAGCATGGCTACAAATTTTTGGTGATTACAACATTCTTGAACATATTAAAAATGATGGTTTCTTTATTATTTCTTCATCTCAAATAAAACAGTATAAAGAGCCTAGACTAATGGCAAAAATTGATCACAAAATCAATTTGCCTGAAATATTTAGAGAGAATAATTTATCAATATTACCTATATCAAGAAGCAAGTATATTATTGGACATTTTACAATTCATCATCCAGTTACCTATAATAGAAATTCATATAAAATTCATTTTGAAATTCCAGAATCAATTGCAATATTAGAAACTGTTAATGAACAAGATCTATTTTCCGAATCTGCCGCATTAAATTTTGCTTTTATTTCAGGTATCATTAACGATCTTTTTGAAGAAAAATTTGTTTATTCTGTCTCTGGTAGAATGTCAACCAAAGATTTTAATTTTAATATTAAAGAAAAATGATAATTTTTACCAGATCGAAGTTTGTAATTCTCAATGTGAAATAGATGGAGGTTTTGAAAGTGAAAACCATTTTTTAATAATTGAAGTAAAAAACTATTCAGTAGATGATTTTTGTATAAGGCAATTATATTATCCTTATCGATTATGGCTATCTAAAATCAGAAAAAAAGTTGTCCCTATTTTAATGACTTATTCTAATGATGTATTTAGTTTTTTTGTTTATGAATTTGAGGATAAAAATAATTATAATTCGTTATCTCTTGTTGAACAAAAACATTATGTTATAGGTTCAGACAATATTAATAGAGATGATGTTTTAAATATTTTAAGCAAGACCAATAATCCTTCCAATTCTTTTGATCTATCTTTTCCACAAGCTGATAAATTTGAAAGAATTGTGGATTTATTAGGACTATTAATAGATCGAGATTTATCTAAGCAAGAAATCACTGAAAATTATCAATTTGATTCGAGGCAGACTCAATACTACACGAATGCAACACAATCTTTAGGCTTACTTGAAAGATACCAAGATAACGATAGAAAAGTTTATTATCGTCTTACACAAGAAGGAAACTTGCTAATCAATAAAGATCATAAGCAAAAAATGCTGTGTCTTATTGAAAAGATTCTTGAAAATAATATTTTTTGTAAAATTTTTGAACAATCTTTAGAATTAGGTTATATTCCATCTAAAGAAAATATTTGTCAAGTAATGCGAGAGAGTGGGTTAGAATTAGCAACATCTACTATTGAAAGGCGTGCAAGTACGGTTAGAGGATGGGTAGAATGGATTTGGTATCAAATTGATTAAAAAAATTAAGCATAAACATAGTGTTTTTTTCAAAACACTATGTTTTCAAAAAAATTTCTTGAGTTATAGAAAATTTAGGTTTACTAACACGACTTGGAAGGTTAAAGGTTGTCCAATCTGAGAGAATAGTGAAATAGT
>CAYZWO010000089.1:0-17709 GCA_964482215.1 uncultured bacterium | reverse complement strand
GCGTCAGGCACGGGCTGAAAATCGCCACCATCCCCGCTTAATTTTTTGTGAAGGGAATGCCGAATCCTTACCGTTTGTTGATTATCAATTTGATGCGGTTTTTAATACCATTAGTTTTTTGCATTATCCTAATCCTCAACAAGTTTTTGCCGAAGTTGCTAGGGTGTTAGCACCGCAAGGTTATTTCTATTTAGCAGATTATGTCGGCACTGCAACGGGTAAAAATCTCCCCATTTCTCCAGGTGGTTTGCGCTTTTATTCGCCTCAACAACGGGAAACTTTTGCAACAACTGTAGGTTTAAGCTGTCTGGGTCATCATTATTTATTTGGCCAAGTTCTGTTAAGTATTTTTCAGCGATCGCCGTAGTTCAAATTGCCCTCATGCCTCAACAACGATTAATCATTTTTACCCGTTATCCTGTCCCTGGTAAAACCAAAACCCGTCTGATTCCGGCTTTAGGTGCTAATGGGGCTGCCCGACTTCAACGGGAAATGACCGAATTTACTATTACGAATCTCTATCCTTTATTACAAGCCGCTAATTTTGAAATTTACATTTATTACAGTGGCGGCGATCGCGATTTGATGAAAGCTTGGTTAGATCCTGTTATAGAAAAACTCAATTTTGAGATGAACAGTCCTAATCAAGTTAATGCTCTCCACTATCAGAAGCAAGCAAACGGAGATTTGGGACACAGAATGCAAGGAGCTTTTGATGATGCTTTTCAATCAGGTATAAAACAGGCGATCATTGTCGGAACGGATTGTCCTGATTTAAATTTGGCTTTAATCACAGAAGCATTTACGGCTTTGCAATGCCATGAAGTCGTTCTCGGCCCAGCCCAGGATGGGGGTTATTATTTAATCGGCCTAAATCGTTCTTTGCCTATGCTATTTCAACAAATTATCTGGGGCAGCGATCGCGTCTTGGCACAAACCCAACAAATTGTTAAAAAACATAACCTGAGTCACTATTTCCTCAAAACCCTAACAGATATTGATCATCCTGAAGATCTCTGGCATTGGCAAGGCCAAATTAATGGGGAATTGAATGTTTCTCGTCCGTAATGCTGCGTTGATTTTGAAAGACGGGTTACACCACTTAGATAATTTAACGGTTATTTGTAGATTGGCGATCAGTGATCATTAAAAAAAGGTGGTTAGCTATCAACAATAACTAACCTTGTGCTATGTATGCACCCGCTTTTTGAATCCTGAACTTATTATTTCTCAAGATAGATTAAAAAACAAGCGATTTTGTCACAGCAACGCGTGATCTAGATCACACTTTATCACTTTTTAGCGTGCTAAATGCGGACGGCGACCGAGTAAGCCCGTCATCAGTTGCAAAGCAAAAATTTTAACGGGATAAATGTAACGCATCATTTCTATCCCCAATCGTCTTAATAACACAAGCGGCAACCAATCATTAGAAAAGAGACGGTCTAAAAAGTCAGTGAAACCTAAAATAACTAAGTTTTCGGGTTTTCGCCAAGTTTCATAGCGTTTTAAGACCGATAATTGACCGATATCTTCGCCCTTTTTCGACGCTTCTTGTAAGACCTGAGCTAAGGCGGCCGCATCCCGAATCCCTAAATTTAATCCCTGCCCTCCCACTGGATGGCAACAATGAGCGGCATCTCCAACGAGAGCTAATCGCGGTTTAACGTAGCGATCGCTCTGCATCAACTGCACAGGAAATAAAATTCGAGAGCTGACTAATTTCACCGAACCTAAAACCCCATTCAGACGTTTTTCCAGTTGAATAATAAAATCTGACTCATCCAGTTCTGATAACGTTTTAGCTTGAGCATGGGGAGCCGTCCAGACAATTTGACAACGGTTTCCAGGTAAGGGAAGCACTCCCATCGGCCCTGTTTCACAAAACCGCTCAAAAGCAACATTATTAACAGGGGCTTGGTGTTGAATCGTAAAGGCAACGCAGGATTGCCAATATTTCCAACCATGTGTTTTAATCCCCGCCAGAGAACGAATATAGGATTTTGCGCCATCGGCTCCGATCACTAATTTTGCAGTTAGCTTAATTTCTTGATCGGCTTGTTTAATACGAATTGTGGCTTGATTGGTGCCATATTCAACGGTTAATACTTCCGCCGGCCGTAACCATTCCACCTGGTCGCAAGTCGTTAAAAAGTCCTGTAACGCCGATAAAATAACGCGATGTTCTCCGACAAATCCCAAATGGTCTGTCGCTAAATCCTGAGTTTCAAACGGGACTAAGTGGGGATAATTACCATCCGAAAGGCGAATATGCTCAAATTTACCAATATGAGGAAATATTCTATCCCAAACACCAATTCCTTTTAAGATTCGGCTGGACAGTAAAGAAAGAGCATAGGCTTGGGGTTTAATAATCGATTGCTCAGGCGGTTGAGCTTCAATAATGGCAATTTTTAAGCCCGAATTTTTTAAGGCCGCTGCTAAGGTTGCTCCGACAATTCCCCCTCCCGCGATCGCGACATCATACTGTAGAGAAGAATCCGAGATAGCGTCTGAGAGTTGAGCCATTGCTGAAGTTAATAAGATTTTGAATAACTGGATAATTCCATATTGTTACGCAACTACTTTTGAGAAGCAAGGCGAGGCATTGTCCTAAAGATCACCAAAATTATCCTGGGTTTGGGGTTTTTGTTGCCAATCTTGAATACTTTTTTGGGCGAGATTGTAAAGAGCGGTTTGATCTTTGGGGACTAATCGAGCCGCAGCGATCGCGTCTTGCCAGTTCCCGATAATGGCCCGACCTTGAGCAATTTCTAAAATCGTCTGACTCCAAAAGGTAATGCGTTTTTGGGCTTCAGGATAAAGGGGAGATTCGGGGGAAATTTTTCGCAGTTCGGCGATCGCGCGGATAAAGTCGGAGGCTTGATGGCGTTTGAGATAAACTTTCGCCTGTTCCAAAATGGCTTGATCGGGAATAGTAGGTTGAGTTTGGGTTTGTTTCGATTTAACGGGCCAACGCAGAAATAATAGAGCGACACCAAACAGGAATAGGGGAGTCAACCACCATAACCATCGCCAGTTAAAGGAGGATGAGGAGGGTAAGGGAGATGGGGAGGATTTTTGGTTTTCAGGAGATGGTTTAGCTCGAACTTTAACGGGTTTTTCGCGTTGAGTTGTAATGGGTATGGGTGTTTTTTTAAGGTTGTGGGGAGAGGGGAATAGGCGTTGTTGTCTTGCCGTCAGGGTATGGCTGAGAATAATTAACGGATTGTCGTCATCCTGTCCTAAACGATCGCGCAAATAAAATTCCAACACGTCCAAGGTCAATGCATCTTGATAATAATGACAAGCATCCCCCAAAGCGATCGCCAATTCTCCAACTGTGTCAGGAAAGCGATTAAAACGCGCAATTAAACTCACGCCCAATTGTCTAGTCAGTAATAACGCTTCACTACTAATGGGATTGCCAAAAGTAACCGTTGCTAAATCCAAAATTAATAACCCAGGGGAATGGCTTTGAGCCTGGAATTGGGTCAGCAGCGATCGCAGGTTAACAGCACTATTTTCTAAATTTTGGGAATCTGCATCAATGGGCAGTAAATAATCCTGATGATTGGCTTGAGTAGCATAACCTTGAAATAAAACAATATTAGGTACTCGCTCAATACTTTTCAGTAAATTATACCGATTCGGATAAATCACCCGTCCTTGGCCTAACTTGACGCGATCGCTAAATAAGAGGGCTTGCTTTTCGGATAACTGTAAATCATGACGTAAAAATTTCTGCAAGTGAAATAGATCGGCTTCTGTCCCTTGTAGAGTGGGGAAAGACCGATAATTGTAAACGCCAATGCTGATAAACCGATAATTTTCCATTGTACAATGGCTAACACAACCGCGTAAAATAGAAAAGCTGTCAAATTAGAGAATTTAAACCGATGGCTGTTCCTAAGAAGAAAACCTCAAAATCAAAACGTGATCAACGTCGTGCCAATTGGAGACGACAAGCGGCTGTAGAAGCCCAAAAAGCCCTATCTTTAGGCAAGTCCATTTTGACTGGTTCTAATAGTTTCGTTTTTCCTCAACCTGAAGACGAAGACGAAGAAGAGTAAGGGCAATAATAACGGAGGGACTCAGGGCAGATTGCTGTCCTCTTGTCCTCTGATTTACACTATATTCTCTTTACATGGCATTTTTTAGCAAATGTTAGGGAAATTTTTTAAGAAACCAGACTCAGATAAAGCGGATCGCGTTCCCCCTGGTCAATATTTAACGGAAGGCTTTCCCGTGTTGACCTATGGCCCTACGCCAGAGATTGATGTCAATAGCTGGCAGTTTCGGGTTTGGGGATTAGCGTCTCCCCTGGTTTTGTCCTGGTCGGAACTGATGGAATTACCGCAACAGGACTTTACGGCGGATTTTCATTGTGTAACCCGTTGGTCTCGGTTAGATGCCAAATGGACGGGAATTAAAATTACAGAATTATTAAAATTAGTCGAAATTGACCCGAAAGCGACCCATGTTTTGCAGCATTGTTATGGGGGCTATACGACTAATTTACCCTTGTCGGATTTTGTGCGGGATGAAAATTTTTTAGCGTTTAAATTATTTGATGAACCCTTATCCCCTGAGCATGGCGGCCCGTTGCGTTCGGTTGTTCCCCATCTCTATGCATGGAAGAGTGCCAAATGGATTAATGGTTTAGAGTTTTTACCCCAAGATGAAGCAGGATTTTGGGAACGAAACGGCTATCATCATCGCGGCGATCCTTGGTCAGAGGAACGATATAGTTCCTAACCACTCTCATCAAAATTTACCAATAATCCTGAGACCCTAATAAAATTAGGCTAATAAGATTATGGCTAAGGAGATAGCTCATCCAAAATCGTAAACTGAACATGATTGATGGCTAATTCTCCAATAGAAACCCGTTGTTTATTGACAGGGATGCCGTCACTAATTAATTGGGCAAAGGGTACATCTTTAGCCATTTCTGCGTGATACCAAGCTAGGCCCATAAAGAAACGAGTCGGATAGGGGCCGCCATCGGCTAGATCGTCGGGATTGGATTCCATCGGCAACCAGCCAAACCCAGGAATATAGAATTCCAGCCAAACGTGATTAAAGTCCGGTTCCATTGGGATATAACGATTGAGGGGATAGGCGGGACATTTGTAACGACCGACGGTGCGGCAGGCAATACCATTTAAACGGGCTAGGGCGAGTAGGATACCGACATACTCACCGCAGGAACCTACCCCCCTTCGCAGAGCTAAATCTGGGGTATCAATATGGGGTTTGATGCCGTAGGAAAGCTTATCGTAAACATAGTTGCGGATACTGTACATTTTTCGCAGGAGATTGGTTTCCCGCGCGATCGCCTCCGATGCGGCCCGAATAATAATATCCGTATCCATCGCTAGATTGTCGTTATCGACTAAATAGCGTTCTGCAAAGCCTCTAGGCAAAGCAGGAATATTCTCACAATCCTTGGGTAAAACGCGATATTTAATACTCCACACTTCCATCACCACTTTCCAACCGAAGATGGCACGGGAGTCTATGGTTAAGTTATCGAATTTAAAGACGGCAATTTTTTGACCATTTTCATCAATTTCCGTAAAGGGCATCCCGATTGCTTCAATACTGCGGATCTTTTGTCGGGGGGTTTCAGCGGGCAGAGCAATGCGCCATTCCACATTTTTAAGATCAACAGGATCGAGGGGTTCTAATTCCTCGACATAGCTCATTTCCACTAAATAGCCATTAGAAAGAGCAAATTTTTTCGCTGGATCGTAGTGAAAATAGAGGGGATGAATGAAGGTACGCGGTCGATAATGCAGTTCGTGGTTGGGGTCGGCGTTGGGATTATCCCGAATATAGGGTTCTTGCTGGACGTAGGCGATATATAAAGTTTCTTTGCCCGTTTTGGGATCAGTATAAAATGCTAACCCTGTGGGCGTTTCAAAGGGGGTTAGCACACTAAAAATCACTTGTCCTGTTGCTCGATCTAAACAATAGACAGATTGCTCTAGGGTATCAGTAAGCCATAATTCTTCGCCTTTAATGGTGATATTTTCCACCCCAATTCCAGGGGCGTAAAAGCGGATAATTACCTGCTTGGTTTCGCGATTAAAAACTAAAATATCCCCTGTTTTTTGGCAGGTAACATAAACCGTTGATTCCCAAACGGCCACGCCACTGACGGGATAATCTAAACGGGCAAAGAGTTCAGGCTCAAAATCTCCTTTGGCTAAGTCGCAATAATAAATACCATCTCCTGCGGTGAACCATAGCAAGTCATCCGCTACCGCCAAACCCGTTGCACCAATAAAGTCCTGCCAAGTTTCTTGATTAAGAATTTGGGTATTTTGCGTCACAGGATCAACTTGCAATAGGTAGCCGTTTTTGTTGTCAACTGCTAACAAGCGATCGCCGTCGAAGGCAATACCATGAATCGAAATCGCCGCAATAGGACGAATGGTTTTGCTAGAAAACTGAGGAGGGGCGACCGTAGCAGAAGGGGAAATCATGCAGAGTAAAGACTGTAAAAAATTAGTTAAACCAGAGCGGTTAACTAACCTACCACAATAGCAAATTTTTTTCGGTGCGAAATGCTCATCATGAACTGATTCGAGAATTTTGGAAGAGTTTTTTAGGTAATTAATTTGAGAGAATAGATCAGCCGCTATGTCTTATCGCTTGTGAATTTTACCTATCAGTGTCACGCTAACTGTTCCCATACCAAAGCCCGTGCAGGGGTGTTTGAGACTCCCCACGGCATTGTTGAAACCCCGCGTTTTATGCCCGTTGGAACCCTCGCCACCGTCAAAGGCATTACTCCCGCTCAATTAGCCACCACAGGCGCGCAGATGGTGTTATCGAATACCTATCATCTTCATTTACAGCCAGGAGAAGCCGTTGTTGAAAAAGCGGGCGGTTTGCATTCCTTTATGGGATGGTCAGGGCCGATGTTGACGGATTCGGGTGGCTTTCAGGTATTTAGCTTAAGTGCATTGCGGTCAATTTCCGAAAAAGGCGTGATTTTTCGCTCTCCCAAGGATGGACGAATGATCGAGATTACGCCGGAAAAGTCGATTCAAATCCAAAACGCTTTGGGGGCAGATGTGATCATGGCTTTTGATGAATGCCCCCCAGGGCAAGCGGAACGAAAAGTCGTAGAAGCCGCAACGGAACGCACCTATCGTTGGCTCGAACGTTGTATTGCAGCCCATCAACGTCCCCAGGAGCAAGCGTTATTTGGGATTGTTCAAGGAGGAACGTTTTTAGATTTACGGTTTCAAGCTGTCGAGGATTTAACCAAATTAGATTTACCTGGTTATGCCATTGGGGGAGTCAGTGTGGGGGAAGCCCCTGAGTTAATCCATCAAGTCGTTCGGGAAACTGCCCCCTTATTGCCTGTTCATAAACCCCGTTATTTGATGGGAGTAGGAACCTATAAGGAAATGGCGATCGCGATCGCATCAGGCATTGATCTGTTTGATTGCGTCATTCCTACCCGTTTTGGACGACATGGAACAGCAATGGTACAAGGAGAACGCTGGAATCTCAAAAATTCACCCTTTCGAGAAGATTTTCGCCCCCTAGATGAGACTTGCCCCTGTTATACCTGCCAAAATTTTAGCCGCGCCTATTTAAACCATCTGGTGCGATCGCGGGAAATGTTAGGTTACATTCTGTTATCTCTGCACAATATTACTGAGTTAATTCGCTTTACTCAACGCATTCGAGAGGCCATTATTGGTGATCGCTTTTTAGAAGAATTTGGCCATTGGTTAATATAGAAATCACTCATTCTATTACTAGGTTAATCGCCTGAAAATTACAAGAAGTTCCTGTTTCCTCACGTCTTACTCCCCTTGTTAATATTTAACGATAGTATTGCTCTTGTTTTATTTAGCTAAATCGAATAGGGATGTATCGCGATCGCGGCTGGGATAGCACAAAACCAAAAAGATAAGTTAAAGTGGTAATGAGTTTACTTTAATAAATTATTTTTTATGCGAATCCTATGAAACAAGCAGAGGGAGTCCTTAAACCAATTCACTCCTTAGAAGATGCGTTAGACCGTTGCCAAACCTTAGGAATGCGGGTGAGTCGCCAACGTCGCTTTATTTTAGAGCTACTGTGGCAAGCAAAGGAACACTTATCTGCTAGGGAAATTTATGATCGTCTCAATCAACAAGGCAAAGATATCGGTCATACGTCAGTTTATCAAAATTTAGAAGCCCTATCAGGTCAGGGAATTATTGAATGCGTTGAACGGTGTGATGGTCGGCTTTATGGTCACATCAGCGATTCCCATAGCCACATTAATTGCCTCGATACCCAACAAATTATTGATATTCATATTCAACTACCGCCCGATCTCCTTCAGCAGATCGAAGACCAAACAGGCGTAAAAATTACCGACTATCGCGTTGACTTCTACGGCTACAAACACGCGACTGATAACAATTCTTTACGTGATGTTGGATAATAGATTGAAGTAAACCGCTTGAATTTATTACCTTTCCCATGACTGCCAATCTTCCGACCCAATACGACCCAACAACAACCGAAGCAAAATGGCAAGAAGCGTGGGAAAGTCAGCAAGTGTTTAAAGCTGATCCCGATCACGACGGCGATCGCTACTGTATTGTCATTCCCCCACCAAACGTAACGGGTAGTCTGCACATGGGGCACGCCTTTGAAAGTGCCTTAATTGATACCCTGATCCGTTATCACCGCATGAAAGGGGACAATACCCTCTGGTTGCCAGGAACCGATCACGCCAGTATTGCCGTACAGACTATTTTAGAAAGACAGCTTAAGGAAGAAGGAAAGACCCGCTACGACTTAGGACGAGAGAAGTTTTTAGAAAAAGCCTGGCAGTGGAAGGAAGAATCGGGCGGAACTATCGTTAATCAACTGCGCCGCTTAGGGGTGTCGGTGGATTGGACAAGGGAACGCTTCACGATGGATGAAGGACTTTCCCAGGCGGTAAAAACCGCATTTATTCAACTCTACGAAGAAGGCTTAATTTATCGCGGCAATTATTTAGTCAATTGGTGTCCTGCGTCCCAATCTGCCGTTTCTGATCTGGAAGTGGAAAGCAAGGAAGTAGACGGACATCTCTGGTATTTGCGCTATCCCTTGACCGATGGCAGTGGCGAATTGATCGTTGCGACGACTCGACCTGAAACGATGTTGGGTGATACAGGCGTTGCGGTTAATCCCAAGGATGAACGCTATCAAGGTTTTATAGGAAAAACCATTACCTTACCCATCGTGGGGCGAGAAATTCCCATCTTTGCTGATGAATTAGTTGATCCCGAATTTGGGACAGGTTGCGTTAAAGTTACCCCTGCCCACGATCCCAATGACTTCGAGATGGGCAAACGGCATCAACTCCCCTTTATCAACGTCATGAATAAAGACGGGACGATGAATGAGAATGCGGGAACCTTTGTCGGACAGGATCGGTTTGAAGCCCGTAAAAATCTGGTGAAAACCCTTGAGGATTCAGGCTTTTTAGTTAAAATCGAAGATTATAAACACACCGTTCCCTACAGCGATCGCGGAAAAGTCCCCGTTGAACCCTTGTTATCAACGCAATGGTTTGTCAAAATTGAACCTTTGGCGCAAAAAGCCCTGAAATGTCTGGATGAGGAAAATTCCCCCCGTTTTGTCCCTGAACGGTGGGCGAAGGTTTATCGGGATTGGTTAGTTAAACTCAAAGATTGGTGTATTTCTCGACAATTATGGTGGGGTCATCAGATTCCTGCTTGGTATGTGGTCAGCGAAACCAACGGCGAAATTACCGACCAAACCCCTTTTATCGTTGCCTATAGTGAAACTGAGGCTTTAGAAAAAGCCCAGGCACAGTATGGCAATAACATTCAATTAGAACAAGATCCCGATGTTTTAGATACCTGGTTTTCTTCGGGATTATGGCCCTTTTCCACAATGGGTTGGCCTGAGCAAACCAAAGATTTAGCCAGTTATTACCCCACCACAACGCTGGTAACAGGTTTTGACATTATCTTTTTCTGGGTTGCTCGTATGACCATGATGGCGGGACACTTCACAGGACAAATGCCCTTTAAGGATGTCTATATTCATGGGTTAGTTCGGGATGAAAACGGCAAAAAAATGTCGAAGTCTGCCAATAACGGTATTGATCCCCTGATCCTGATTCGCAAGTATGGAACTGATGCCCTGCGTTATACCCTGATTCGGGAAGTGGCAGGAGCGGGTCAAGATATCAGCTTGCAATACAACCGTAAAAATGATGAATCGGAGTCGGTCGAAGCGTCTCGCAACTTTGCCAATAAGCTGTGGAATGCCACCCGTTTCGTGTTGATGAATTTGGAGGAGAAAACTCCTGAGCAATTGGGAACCCCCGATCCTGCAAGTTTAGAGTTAAGCGATCGCTGGATTTTATCGCGATTAAACCAAGTCATTAAGCAAACCAGAGATTACTTAGAAAATTACGGGTTAGGGGAAGCCGCTAAGGGGTTGTATGAATTTATCTGGGGGGATTTCTGCGATTGGTATATTGAACTGGTTAAAACTCGACTCTGGAAAGATAGCGGCGATGCTTCTCGCTTAGTCGCCCAACAAACCCTAGCTCAAGTTCTCGAAAATATCCTGAAGTTATTGCACCCCTTCATGCCCCACATTACCGAGGAACTGTGGCAGACCCTAACCCAACAGGAAGGTCAATTTTTAGCACTGCACCCCTATCCTGTGGTTAATGCTGATCTAATTGATCCCAATTTAGAAACGGCCTTTAGTCGTCTGTTTGAAACCATTCGCACCATTCGTAACCTACGGGCCGAAGCGGAAATTAAACCAGGGGCAAAAGTGACGGTTATTCTGCAAAATGAGAATGCTCAAGAACGGTCAATGTTAGAAAGCTGTACAACCTATTTACAGGATTTGGGCAAAATTGAAGCCTTAACCATCACGGAAAAATTGGAAAATGATGGCATTCAATCTATTGCGGGGGTCGTTGGCACGACTCAAGTGTTGATTCCCCTGTCAGGATTAATTGATATTGCAACCTTAACCGCTAAGTTAGAGAAAAAATTAACCAAAATCGAAAAAGAAGCAGAATCCTTAGAAAAACGCTTAAGTACACCAAGCTTTGTTAATAAAGCTCCTGATGAAGTCATTCAAGGGGCAAAAAATGCGTTATCTGAAGCTAAAACCCAAGCGGAAATCCTGCGATCGCGATTGCAACGTCTCCAATAGGGGGATTCATGATTATGATAAAACTAGTCGCTTAAAAGTTATGCGGGTTACTGAGTAACTCAATCCATACTTTGTCCGTCCCAACTCATAATCTTTTTGATCTGCTTGGCTATGTTATACCTTGCTCAAGTTACCCAAAATCCCTTTTTAAGTGAGTGCCATTTACAAGTGCTGGCCTATGAAACAAGCGATAAACTTTGGAAAAAGCATTCGGGAACGATCCACGTTGAATCAGTAGCGCAATTACAGGGATTCAAGGAAGGCGTTTTGGTGTTAGTGGAAGTGGATGAGAAACAACGGATTGAGAGCATCAAAAGCGCGACGGATTGGGTATTAGAGATTGTACAAAAATTCCTGAGTCAACCCCTGTTGACCCCTGACGTGATTGCTCAGGAAGAAGCCCGCATTGAACAATGGCGACAGGAAATCGCCGCTAAAAGCTTGGATTTAACCCGTAAACAATTGGAGATCGAAACCCAACGGGAGCAAATTCAAGCCATCGAAGCCAGTTTAGCTAAGACCTAGTTTTTTTCTTTTTAGTGCTTTTTGAACGGGAATTGCGAGTAGGGCGCGATCGCGTTTTGTTTTTTTGTAACTGCTTATATTTCGACCCGATCCAATCGCTTACATAATGGCTCATTGCCCCCAATTCCAAACCAATCAGTAAGGCTAAAAAAGTCTGCCCATACTGCTGAGGGACAAAAGATACCTGATTTGAAAATTGCCCCAATTGTTGCATCGTTAAATAACCACCAAGGGACGCGATCGCGCTGAGACCCCCTAAAACTATCCCTGCAATCAGACTTAAATAAACCAGCCGCAATAATGTCCCAATTAAAAATCCATGCGATAGAGCAGAACGGTGAGAAATCAGGGAACGGTAAGGAATCCAAATCCAACGCAACCATCCCCAACGCTTGTACTGCACCGAATAAATATCCAGATCAGGGCCAAACATCAACCCGCTAAACAGGAATCCTCCCGTGACCAATAGGGTCAATTGTCCGCTACGGCTCAATCCATAGGCTAATCCCACAATCAAGGGAACACTCCAAAAGGTAATGCGATCGTGGGTGCGGCCTGAGGGCATAGAAAAAAAATTTGGTCAAAAATGATCTAAATGATTTTTTATTATGTTATAGTAGTTAAGCGTTAAACGGGCGGTTAGCTCAGTTGGTAGAGCTCCTGCCTTACAAGCAGGCTGTCGGGGGTTCGAGTCCCTCACCGCCCATCTAGCTCCGTTGATGACTTGAGTTGTTAGATTAGCAGCATAATCTTGCTGTCATAATCTATTAGCGTGTTTACGATAGAGGCGAATCGGCAAAACTTGCGAAAAGAGAAACGATAACATTAGCTATCGTGGATTCGCCAAACCGCATTCCGATAATTTAGACAATACAATTCCAGAAGCTTGATTAAAAATGGGGGGAGCAGAGCTGGAACTGTTTAGCATTCTTTGAAATAAGGCAATAAATTGGTTCGTAATTTGTTTTTTAAAGACTACATCCGAATTCGTTAATCTCTCGTCTATGCTTTCAGGGGCAAAATTTTGACAAGGAGAGTTTTCAACTTTAGTGATAACGTGTTGTCCGACAGTATTCATCATTTCGATCATTTCCTGAGGCGCGCCTTCTGCGACGGAGGGCGAGGTATTAGCAATCAAACCAACGGCGATCGCGAAAGGAAAAGAGAGTAAAAATTTTTTCATTGAAGGCTCTAGCGAAGAATAATCAAGATAAAGCTTGGAAATGGCTATTAACCAAAATTTTGTCGGATAGTTCCGTACTGTATACAATAGCAAACTCTAACCATGTTTTGCTCACTACACCAGCTCATCCTTTGAGAATTAATATTCCGCTTTCCTTAGAAATTGCTGAGATAGGGGGAACTTGTTAGAGTGGGAGCAACCAATATTTTTTGAATTGGAAAGTTAAGATGCAGGAGCAAACAAAATTTAATCCTTGGCAATATAAACCTTGGTGGTGTCAGCCTTGGACGATTATTTTAACGGGGATTGGAATTATTTTAGGAAGTTGGCTACTGTTTAAAACTCTGTGGTTAACGGTTCCTGTAGGTCTGGGGATTGGTTTCTGGTGGTTTTATTTCCTCATCCTTTGGCGCCGTTTACTGCAAGCCGCTATTTCTGAAAAATCTCCCTAGCGTTATTTTTTGGGAAAAATTAATGATATTTGGCTAACCAATCTAGAATGTGTCGGTTAACCACATCAGGCTTTTCGTCGTGGGGGCAATGGCCCGCCTGGGGAATGGGATAAAATTCTGTGCAAGGATCGGTTTTTGCCCGTTGCTGATACAGCGTTGCTCCTGCGATTGGTGTCCAGGGATCGGTTTCTCCCCAAAGAACGAGTAGGGGCTGTTTAATTTTGGGCAATAATTCTGACGGTTGGGGGCCAGGGGGAGCCGTTAAGACTGAGGCAAAAACTTTTTGTGCCCCAGGATCAGAAGAAGGATGATAGAGCATTTCCACTAATTCATCGGTCACGGCTTCGCGATCGCAATAGACTTGATACAGGGTTTGGCGAATACGGGACTTTTGGCGAATACGGTTAAAAATAAACTCACCCACAACGGGAGAACTGACTAATTTGGTAAATCCACCCATCACCAGACGTAACGGTAAATTGAGTTCATCGGGACGATGGTTTAAGCCCCCTGCACAATTGAGTAAAACGCCACCTGCTGCAATCTCAGGACAATTGGCTAACATCATTAAGCTGATCAATCCTCCAATGGAATTGCCAACAAAAACGGCGGGTTCTTGGATATGGGCTTGCCAAAAGTCCTGTAATTGTTCTTGCCAGAGGTCTAAAGAGTAATTTAACGGCGGTTTAGCCGATCCCCCAAATCCCAAGAGATCGATCGCGAAAACTTTGTACCCCTGCTCAGCTAAGACGGGAATATTTTTCTGCCAATGCCCAATGGATGCCCCAAAGCCATGAATCAGAACTAACGGTTTTCCTTGTCCTTGTACGGTGTAGCGAATCGGGTAATCTTGCCAATGCCAATCCATCGGTGCTAAGACAGTTGTAGAGGTCAGCGATCGCGTCGTCATATTTAACTCTCGACTCATTTACAGATCATTTAATAAAAATTTGTTAAGATTTGTTAACAAGGCTATCTTCTTTTATTGTTACGTTAACTTCACATGATTGCAAGTAACTATTCTGCTACTCCTTAAATAAACCTTAAAATATGGATAACTTTAACATGATGTTGTGTTTGTAACGGATAATTAGAAAAAGTAAAATCTTCAGTATTTAACGCAACTAAAGTCTTTATTCAACCTCCTCCTTTTATTACTTAAGTTTTGGAAATTTTATGTTTGATACAAGCGTAGAAAAGCCGCTTCAGTATTCTCTTGATCGCATTAAAGAAACGGCTTTACAACTTGTCCGTCAAGGTCAGTTAGATCGTCAACAGCCTATTTTTACCTTATGCCAGTACATTCCAGCGAGAGAATGGCCGAATGTCGAATGGGAGCTTGAACTCAGCGATTTTTTGCTAAGAGACCGTATTATTGATTTATTGGCTAAAGAGTCTTGGGATGATGATTAAGTAAAAATTTTAGGTTTTATTTAAGATCAAAACGGACATTTTGCGCTAATAAATTTAAATGAGTTGATGGACTTAGCTATTATTCTAAAGTTGTCAACAATTGGTTCTTAAATCAATTTTTTAATAGATAAAATTAATTGTTTTCATTAATAATTTCAAATATGCAAATTAATACTCAATGGATTCAGGTTCACAATGAAGCTCTGGCAATTGATGCCTATCTCGCCGTACCGGAAGGAGATGGAGTTTGGCCAGGTGTGGTTGTAATCCAAGAAATTTTTGGGGTCAATGAACATATTCGAGACGTAACAGAACGCATTGCTAGGGAAGGTTATGTGGCGATCGCGCCGGCTATTTACCAACGTCAAGCCCCAGGCTTTGAAACGGGTTACACCCCCGAATCCATTGCAGAAGGACGGAAGTACAAAGACCGAACCAAAACCAGTGAGTTATTAGGCGATATTCAAGCTGCCATTGACTATCTCTACACCCTACCGCAAGTCAAAAAAGAGGGCGTTAGAACCATCGGCTTCTGTTTTGGGGGATTAGTGGTTTATCTCGCGGCGACTTTACCCGATGTGAAAGCAACGGCTTCCTTTTATGGGGCGGGAATTCCCAGTTGGGCCCCAGGAGAAACGGAACCGACGATTGCGAAAACGCCTGATATCAAAGGCAAAATTTATGTTTTCTTTGGGCTAGAGGATGCCAGTATTCCCGTCAGTGATACGGAAAAAATTGAAGCGGCTCTAACACAGTCCCAAATCCCCCATAAAATCTTCCGTTATCCTGGGGCGGATCATGGTTTCTTCTGCGATCGCAGAGGGAGCTACAATGCTGAAGCCGCCCAGGATGCTTGGCGTAAAGTCCTAGAATTATTTGCCCAATGACATCTCGATATACCAAATCCAACCTCCCCCGCAAAATTTGCCCCGTTTGTCAGCGTCCCTTTGAATGGCGCAAAAAATGGGCTAAATGCTGGGATGAGGTGAAATATTGTTCAGAACGGTGTCGCCGCGATCGCAACAGTTGACCCAATCTTTAGTTTTGTAAATTGTCTAAGGCCCAAGCAATACGGCTTTGGACAATAAATTCGCTTTCGGATTGACTCAATTCAGTTAACTGGTTAATAACCTCTGGGCGAAAACTTGTCAGCTTAGTGGCAAAGGCTTGTAAACCCGCGATCGCTGCATAGCGTACTACCCATTCCGTCTCTTTAGCCGCAGAAATGAGCGCAGATAAAACTTGCTGTTGTTTCGGGAAAGCTTCCGATCCAGACAGTTTATCCCAGTTTAAATTTCCCAATCCTTTGGCTGCCGCTCGACGGACACTAAAGGCAAAATCATTGGCCGTCGCATCCAAGAGGACATCCAAGGCACGGGGATCACCAATGCCCGCAAAAGCACAGGTCGCCCACGCCCTAGCCCCGTAGTTGTAACCGTCGATATTTTCCAGCAAATAGGGAACAGCGACTTCTCCTAAATTAATTAAGCCATTCACCGCTGCTACTGCTGCCCCCGGATTGTTATAGCGTAAAACAGTGGTTAAGGTCGCGATCGCTGCCTCATCTCGTACTTGAGCTAAAGCACGCACCGCATTGACCAACTTTTCGGAAGAATCCGCTTCATCGACTGCTTTAATTAAAGATTGAACCGTCTGTTCCATTGGAAATGTCATCTAAAAATTAAGTATCGTAAACTCTGGCCTCAAAAGCACTGGGGTTTTCTTCGCAGTATTCATCGAAGTGGGTCTTTTCTAACTTTTGAGCGCGTTGGTGGGCGGCTTCTGCTTGAAGTTCT
Organism: uncultured bacterium; assembly: GCA_964482215.1. Lineage (GTDB taxonomy): Bacteria > Cyanobacteriota > Cyanobacteriia > Cyanobacteriales > Microcystaceae > Snowella. The sequence continues at coordinate 1,120 of CAYZWO010000089.1, read as the reverse complement.
TCTACCACATCCCAGGCGGCTGCACATTCACGAGATTTTGCCCCTTTTTGGGCACAGATAGCTCTGGCATTTTCCAAAGCTTTCTGGATTTGTTCATTCAAAAGTACAGATTTAGGTTGTTCAACAAAATCACTTTTATGTAAGATGTCGCTAACAGAAATAATCCCTAATAATCCGCCTTTAATGACAGGAGCGTGACGAATACGAGTTTGGGCAAAGAGTCGAGCAACGTATTCTACTTCTAGTTCAGGATTTACGACGATGCAGGGTTTGGTCATCACCTCGTAGACTCGAACGGTTTTGGGATCGGTTCCAAAGGCTGCAACTTTGTAGATTACATCAGTTTCCGTCACGATACCGTAGGCATCTCCTTCATGACGACGTTCCACAATCAGAGAGCGAATTTTTTTACTTTTCATTAACTTAACAGCTTCTGCAACCGTCGCGCTTCCTTTGATGGTGACGACTTCGGTGCTCATGATATCAGCAGCTTTCATAAAAATTAAATCCAATGTATTAACTAAGCTTTCTACCCCGATTATCCATCAAAAAGTGTCTTCCGCTACCGTTGATTGGTCAAGCCCCCAATGAAACAACAACGATACGCTGTCTTAAATCCCAAGAAATCAAAAGTTATTTTCTAAAAGTTGGTCTTCCGTTATTCGTTTTCTTTTAATACTTAAAATAGCCGGTAGTGATTTGATAGTAGTGTTGGTCTAAAGAGTATATAAAAAAGATATTACATAAAATATCAACTAATATAAATATTGACTAAAACTCTCTTGTCAATCAACGTTTTTATGGCTAATATTCTTGCACTATTGTTTTTTTTCGTAATTCAGTTGACAGTAGAACAGGAATTAGCTAAGAAATATTGTCCCTCAAGGACTCATCTTAAACAGCCTTGTCCGAGTTGTGGTTCTCTTCAAACTATCAAGAATGGTTCTAGCCATAATGGTAAGCCCAAATGCCAATGTAATCGGTGTGGTCGTCAGTTTGTTCTGAACCCTAGTCAAAAGACAGTTTCAGACGAGACAAAACAATTAATCGATAGGCTCTTACTAGTAGGAGTTACGCATTGACAAAAAGAGAAAAGTATGTGTTGAAGAAAGAAGTGTAG